>NZ_VCKX01000158.1 GCF_005889725.1 Nonomuraea zeae | reverse complement strand
GGCCTGCAACGCCGCTTCCTGCTGGCCCTGCCCGACGGCCCCGGCCCCCACCCGATCCTGCTCGACCTGCACGGCCTCGGCTCCTCGGCCGCCCAGCAGAGCGCCTACAGCCGCCTCGGCGAGATCGGGCCCCGCCGCGGCTACATCGTCGCCACCCCGCAGGCCGCCAAGGACCGCATGGGCTGGACGCTGCCGCACACCGCCGGCCCCGACGACACCGCCTTCCTCGGCGCGCTGCTCGACCACCTCGAACACGGCCTGTGCACCGACCCCCGCCGCGAGTTCGCCGCCGGGATGTCCTACGGCGCCGGGATGGCCGCCGGGCTCATCTGCGCGTTGCGCGGCCGGCTGGCCGGCGTCGCCGCCGTGGCCGGGCTCAACATCACCGCCCCCTGCGCGCAGGCCGCCCCCACCACGATCATCGCCTTCCACGGCACCGCCGACCGCATCGTCCCCTACCGCGGCGGCCACCCCCTGCGCGACGCCACCGGCGACCTGCGCAGGCTCGCCGACCTGGTGGTGCTGAAGCCCGTGGAACAGGCCGCCGTCGGCTGGGCCGGCGCGCTCGGCTGCACCGGCCCGGCCACCACCGGCCCGGCCCCGAAGGTACGGCTGCGCGACTGGAAATCCTGCCCGGGCGGGACCACACTGCGCCTGTACACGGTCAACGGCGGCGGCCACACCTGGCCGGGCTCCATCGAGGTCGCCCGGCTCGGCCCCACCACCCACGACCTGGACGCCACCGGCCTCATTCTCGACGCCTTCGACCGCACCCCATCCCGCTGACCGTGCACAACCGACGACTCGCTCACGGGGAGCAGCAATGACCGACCAGGTACGCGTCACGATCGAAGCAGTCCCGCGCACCGGCCTGACCGAGCAGCGCTTACGCCAGGCGGTGGCCGCCCACCCCGAAGCGCTGGCCGCGCTCGAGGTCGCCGACCCGGCCAGGCTCACCGTCTCCTTCGCACCCGGGCTCGGCCACGACCCCGGCGATGACGCGCCGTTCCAGGCCACCGTGTTCGACCCCGTCGGCAACCGCGCCGTCGAGCTGCGCGGCGCCCTGGACCGGCCGGAACGCGCCGAGCTGCGGCCCAGCGCCGACCGGCCCCAGCCCAGCCGCGCCGAGCTGCAGGCCGCCGCCGCGATCCTGCGCGCCGACCCCCGCTTCCCGGCAGGAGACGACGTCGTCGTCTACCGGCCCATGCCGCCCCTGGCCGACGCCGAGAACCCCGACGGCACCACCGTGCGCCGCCCCACCCTCGGCGTGTACACCCCGGGCGAGCCCACCGGGCTGCGCCACCGGGTGGTGGCCGTCGACCTGGTGGGGCAGAGCGTCGACTGGACACCGGCCGGCATCAACGTGCGCATGCACCACGACTGCGAGCGCAGCGTCCCGGAAGGCGTCGACTCCCTCACTGACCACGGCGGCCCCGACCAGGTCCGCGTACGCGTGCACCGCGGCAGCGACCTGCTGTGGGACCTGCTGGTGGTACGCCCGCGCGCCTCCTCCCCGCAGAACCCCGGCGTCGGCGGCGGCGTCGAGCTGCGCGACGTCCGCTACCGCGGCCGGCTGCTGCTGCGCCAGGCGCACGTGCCCATACTCAACGTCGAATACGAGGAGGGCACCACCTTCCGTGACGACGTCAGCTTCGAGACCCGCTTCAGCGCCACCGGCAGCGACCCGGTCGGATGGGGGTGGCGGCTGTGCACCAGCGCGCCCCGTACCATCCTGGAACGCCCCGACACCGACGCCGGCAACTTCCAGGGCGTCGCCTTCCACCACGACGGGCAGGAGCTGCGCATCGTCAGCGAGCTGGCCGCCGGCTGGTATCGCTACGCCAGCGACTGGCGGCTGTCGGACAACGGCGACATCAGCCCGCGGTTCGGGTTCGCGGCCACCGCCAACCCGATGACGTGCCTGGTGCACCGCCACCACGCCTACTGGCGGCTCGACTTCGACGTCGAAGGAGCCGGCAACGACGTGATCGAGCAGATCGACGACACCGGATCCATCATCCCCGAACCCGTCCCGATCATCCGCGAGACCTCTCGCCGGCGCCGCCACCCCGCCCGCTACTGGCAGGTGCGCGACAAGTCCTCCGGCCGCGGCTACCAGATCCACCCCGGCCCGTTCGACGGGACCGCCGACGCCTACGGGGTGTCGGACCTGTGGTTCCTGCGCCACCACCCGCGCGAGCTCGACGACGGCAACCCCGGGCCCCGCGACCGGGCCGCGCTCAACCGCTTCCTCAACGGCGAGAGCATCAACGGCGCCAACGTCGTCGTCTGGTACGCCGGCCACTACTACCACGACCAGGCCCACCCGCAGCCGCACCAAGGAGAGCTCATCGGCCCGCGGCTGGTGCTGATCTAACGGCAGGGGCAGGCGGTGGTAGATTTTTCGCCTGCCCCGGCAAGGGGGCACCGGTCAGGGCCCCGGCCGCCGCCGGCCCCCCGGGGTCACACCCCGGCCCGGCGGCATGCCGCGCCCTTCAGGGAGCGGAGTCACGAGCCAGGTGGGACAGGTGGGACACGCGACGGCCCGCGCGCTGCTGCGCAGGCTGGCCGTCGAGCAGGCCGAATGCAGGGTGCCGTCGCTGACGGCGGCGATCGTCCGCGACGGGCGCATGGCGTGGTTCGGCGGCCGCGGCCGCGTCGACGGCGCGCCGCCGACCGCCGCCACCCAATACCGCATCGGGTCGATCACCAAGAGCATGGTGGCCGTCCTCGTCATGCGGCTGCGCGACGAGGGCGCGCTGGCCCTGACCGACCCGCTGAGCGAGCACCTGCCCGGCACGCCGCTCGGGCATCTGACCATCGCCCAGCTGCTGTCGCACACCGCCGGGCTGACCGCCGAGCCGCCCACCGCCTGGTGGGAGCGCACCCCCGGCATCCCCGCCGCCGACCTGCTGGAGCGGCTCGGCCCCGCCGAGCTCAAACACCGGCCCGGCCGGCGCTTCCACTACTCCAACGTCGGCTTCGCCGTCCTCGGCGAGATGGTCGCGCGGCTGCGCGGCACCACCTGGCTCAAGACGCTGCAGGCCGAGGTGCTCGACCCGCTCGGCATGAACGCCACCACCGCCCGCCCGCGCGCACCCCACGCCACCGGCTACGCCGTGCACCCGTGGGCCGACGTGGTGCTGCGCGAGCCCGAGCACGACGCCGACGCCATGGGCCCGGCCGGGCAGCTGTGGTCCACCGCGGCCGACCTGGCCCGGTGGGCGGCGTTCGTCGGCGGCGACACCGGCGGCGTGCTGTGCCCCGGCACGCTGGCCGAGATGCGCGAGCCCGCCGGCGTCGACGACGGCGACACCTGGACCGCCGGGTTCGGGCTGGGCCTGCAACTGGCCAGGACCGGCGGGCGGCGGCTGGCCGGGCACACCGGGTCGATGCCGGGCTTCCTGGCCACCGTGTGGGCCGACGTCAGCGAAGGCGTCGGCGTGCTGTTCCTGGCCAACACCACCAGCGGGATGACCGGCACGCTGACGACCGACCTCCTGAACATCCTGGAGGAGCACGAGCCGCGCCTGCCCGACGAATGGCAGCCCGCCGAGGCCGACCCCCGCCTGCTGGCGCTGACCGGGCTGTGGCACTGGGGGCCCAAGCCGTACGCGGTGCGGCTGCTGCCCGGGCGCGGCCTGTCGCTGGAGCCGGTCGGCGGCGGCGGGCGGGCCTCCAGGTTCGTGCCCCAGGACGACGGGACGTGGCTCGGGCTGGACGGCTACTACGCCGGGGAGACCCTGCGCGTGGCCGAGGACCACCTGGACGTCAACACGTTCGTCTTCACCCGCGACCCCTACGCACCGGACGGGCCGGTGCCGGGCGGGGTGAGCGGCTGGCACGCCTGACCACCGGGCGCGCCGCCGTCCCGGGAGCCCTCAGCACAGGGACCGGCGAGTGGCAGCATGGTCGTGTGCGTGGCGATCCTGGGACCGTCCCTTCCACGACGGCGCCCACGAGAGCAGCTGAGCGTCGGTTCAGGGAGCGCGGTGCCGAGGTAGAGGTGGCCGGTCGGATGGCATCAGGCCGGGGAGCGGCCGGACTAGAGCTGATCTTGTCCGACCTGCCCCCGTGTCCGGGGGCAGGTCACGTACTCCTGAACAGCCGGTCCAGATGCACGTCGATCGCGGCGAGCGCGTCCTGGGGCTCGATCACGTCGAGTTCGATCAGGGAGGTGAAGCCGGTGAGGGCGAGGAGCAGGTTGGCCTCGGTCGCCGGGTCGCGGCCGGAGTCGATGTGCCCGTCGGCGATCGCCTGGCGGACCAACTGCTCGACGAGGGCCCGCCCTTGGACGAGGCCGCGGCGCGCCTGCTCGTGCACGGCCTCGTCGTGCAGCGCCTCCAGGACGTAGGCGGCGCTCATCCTGCTGGTCGCGCGGGCGTCGGCATGCAGGGGGAGCATTTCCGCGAGCGTCAGTCGCAGCACGTCACGGGGGTGCGGACGGGCACCGAGCTTTTCGAGCCCCTGGTGTACGCGCACCGAGGTCTGCTCGGAGGCGAAGTCCATGGCGAAGGAGAGCATGGCGGTCCGGGAGGCGAAGTAGTGCTGCAGCTGCCCGAGTGACATGCCCGCCTCCTGCGCCACCACGCGCATCGTCAGCTGTGTGACGCCCCGCTGCGCCACCACGCGCCACAGTGCGCGGGCGATCGCTTCGCGGCGTCCGCGGTGATCCACCTGTTTCGGCATCGCCGGCCCCCTCCTCGTACCCCGGGACTGTTCCAATACGGTTGACATAATACACCTGACCCATAATCCTGGGGTCCACTCGAGGGAAGGAGTCGTCATGCCCGAACAGCCAAAGGTGCGGACCACGGAAGGCGTGGTGCAGGGGCGCCGGCGGCAGGGGCACGCGGTGTTCCGCGGCATCCCCTACGCCCAGCCCCCGGTCGGAGCGCTCCGCTTCGCCGCGCCCGCGCCGCCGCACCGCTGGGAGGGGACGAGGCAGGCGGTCGAGTTCGGCCCCGTGGTGCCGCTGTCCCTGCCGATCGACGTGCCCCCGCAGGGCACCGACTGGCTGACGCTCAACGTCGGCACTCCGGATCCCGGCGCGGCGGGACTGCCGGTGCTGGTGTGGATCCCCGTGGGCGGCTACCTCTCGGCGGCGTCGAGCGACCCGATGTTCGACCCGGCAGCGCTGGCCGAGGCGGGACTCGTCGTGGTGACCATCAACTGTCCTGGACACCGAGTCGAAGACTCTGCCCTACCCCGAACAGGCATCCCGCCAGATCTGGCAAGGCCACTCCCCCGCCCCCTTCGATCTCTCGTAATTGTCCGGGTCGGCTCCTCCGACTGCAACGCCGCCACTCACCTGCCCGTCGGGGCGACATCAAGAGCCGGGAGAGGCCGACGGGAGAGGGCCCAGGTCACGGATGATCCCGGCCAGGGCCCGGATGGGCTCGCTCTCCGCCTCCCCTCGCCACGGTGGAGCTCGCCCACGACCGGCCCCTCTGAGCGAGTGCCGATTCACGGGGTTAGGAGCCGGTCGCGGCAGCCGGTTCGATCCGGACCGTGACCCGCCTGCCCGCCTCGGCGAGCCGGTCCAGGCCGGTCTTGACGACGCCGAGGCGGATCAGGCCCGGATCGGGGACCGTCTGGCCGAGATCGTCGTAGTAGACGGCGATCACCCCGTTCGAGGGCCAGTAGTAGATCTCGCCCCGGGTGGGATCGTGGACCGGCGTGCCGCCGCCGACCGCCAGCGAGCGCGGCAGCGGCCCCGCCTTGGCCTGCCCCCACGCGTCCGTCAGCTGCACGGTCAACGGCAGCATCGCGGCGAACTGCCGCGACGGCGGCGTGCCGGTCAGGGTCGCGGTGACGGCCTGGCCGCCGAGCCGCAGCACCACCGGCGTCCCCGACGGTGACAGTGGCCCGGCCAGGTGCGGGTAGGCCGGGAGCGAGCAGCCGGCCACGACGGCGACCAGGGCGATGGTCAGCAGGAGGGCGGCAAGGCGGCGGGGCCGGACGGCGACGGTCATGCGGTCAGCACATCCGAGCAGCCCTGGGGCGAGGAAGTCACTCCTGATGGGTGTACTACCAGTACATCCCAACCTGCCCAGGGGCTGGCGTACCGTCGTGGCATGGACAACCGGTCCGAAGTGCGGGAATTCCTCACCTCACGGCGCGCGAAGATCACCCCAGGGCAGGCCGGCCTGCCCGTCGCCGGGCGGCGCCGCGTCCCCGGACTGCGGCGCAGCGAGGTCGCCGCGCTCGCCGGGATGAGCGTGGAGTACTACGCCAAGCTCGAACGCGGCTCCCTGGCCGGAGCCTCGGCCGGCGTGCTCGACGCGCTCGCCCGCGCCCTGCAACTGGACGACGCCGAACGCGCCCACCTGCTCCGCCTCGCGCACGAGGCCGACGGCAGCAACGCCATCGTGCGCCGCCGGCGGCCCAGGCAACCGGTGACACGCCCCGGCCTGCAATGGATGCTCGACACCATCACCACCGCCCCGGCGATCATCGGCAACGACCGGTCGGACCTGCTCGCCGCCAACCACCTGGGCCGGGCCATGTACTGCGACGTCTACGCCGCCCCCACCAGGCCGCCGAACTTCGCCCGCTTCACCTTCCTCGACAGCGCGGCCCGCCGCTTCTACCCCGACTGGGACCTGGCCGCCGACATGTGCGTGGCCAACCTGCGTACCGCCGCCGGCAAGGACCCGCACGACAAGGGCCTGCACGACCTGGTCGGCGAGCTGTCCACCCGCAGCGACGACTTCCGCCACCGGTGGGGAGCCCACAACGTCCGCACCCACGGCACCGGCGTCAAGCACGTCCGCCACCACATCGTCGGCGACCTCACCCTCGCCTACGAGAGCATGGACCTGCGCGCCGAGCCCGGCCTGTCCATGACGATCTACACCGCCGAGCCCGGCTCCCCGTCGCAGGACGCGCTCCGCCTGCTCGCCTCCTGGGCCGCCACGCACGAGGGCGCCGACCACCCGTTCACCGAGCGTGCCTGAGAGCGTGCTCCGCCTGCCGCCTAGGATCTTGGCCATGAACCGGATTCTGGCAGCGGCCTCGGCCGCCCTCGGCGACGAGCTCGACCGGCCGGTCGACCTGGGCGGCAGCACCCGGAGCCAGGTGCTGCGCTGCGAGAAGGCCGGCGGCGGCACGGTCGTCGTCAAGGCGTACCAGGACGCCTCCGGCTTCGCCGCCGAGGCGGCCGGGCTGGCGATCGCCGCCGGTTCGGGCCCTGACTTGCTGGCCGTGGACCGGTCCTTCCCGCTGATCGTCATGTCCGACTTCGGCGCCGCCCCGAGCCTGGCCGACTTACTCCTGAGCGACTCGCCGCAGCCCGCCGCCGAGGGCCTGCTCACGTGGGTGCGCACGTACGCCCGCATCGCCGTCGCCGGCTCCGGCCGGCGCGACGAATGGGAACGCGCCTACGCCGCCCACGCCCGGCCCGGCCCCCGGCGCACGCTCTTCCACGAGCTCGGCAACCTCGGTGAGATCCTGCCCGAGCCGCCACCGGGCCTCGACGCCGACCTCGCGGCGCTGGAAGGCGTCGCCGAGCGCTACCCGGTCTTCTCCCCTGGCGACATCTGCCCCGACAACAACCTCCTGACCTCGGCCGGGATGCGGGTCCTCGACTTCGAGGGCGCCGGTTACCACTCGGCCTTCCTGGAGGCGGCGTACATGCGCATGCCGTTCTCCACGTGCTGGTGCGTGTTCCGGCTCCCGCCGGGGATGTCCGCGCGGCTCGAAGAGGTCTACCGGCGGGAGGTGATGTCCATCCACCCCGACCTGGCGGACGACGTGCTCTGGGAGACAGGCGTACGCCACGCCATGGCCACCTGGATCCTCGTCATGACGTGGATCCTGCTCGCCCGCGCCCGCGAGCAGGACCGCCCGATGCACCCCGCCCGCACCCCGGTCCCGACCGAACGGCAACTGCTGCGCTACCGCTGGACCAGCCTGCTGGATGAGCTCGACCGCTCCGGCGGCGATCTGCCGGCCGTACGCGAGGTGACGCGGACCTGGGTGGAGGAGACCGCTGACTGGGACGTCCCCGATCTGCCGCGCTATCCGGCCTTCGCGACGTCCTAGCCGCCCGGGCGCACGCCGGTGGCGGCGTCGGCGTAGCGGCGGGCCAGGTACGCGAAGGCGTCCCTGAGCTCGGCCGGGCCCACGACCTCGATGTCGGCGTCGAACCTGCCGATGGCGGCGGCCAGACCCGGCCATGACCACGAGCCCAGGACGAGCCGGCACCGGTCCGTGCCGAGCGCCTCGACGACCCCGTCACGGGTGTGGCGGGACACGAGGTCGGCGGGCAGGTCGAGGATCACCTCACCGCGGCAGGGCCAGTCGCCGGAGGCGCCGGAGCCCCGGAACTTCCCGGCCATGAACGTGGACACGTCGCCCCCGGGCAGCTCACGCGGGGTGAAGCGGGGCCCTGTGGGCGTGCGCGGGGTGATCCGGTCGGCGCGGAAGGTACGCCAGTCGTCGCGGTCGAGGTCCCACGCGATGAGATACCAGCGCCCGCCCCAGGTGACGAGATGGTGGGGCTGCACCCGGCGCGGCCGGTCCGGTACGCCGTCGTCGTCCGTCTCCGGCGGGGAGAACACGTGGGCGTAGTCGAAACGCAGCACCTCGCGGGCATGGACGGCGGCGCTGAGCGCCATGATCACGCCGCTGCCGACCTGGGGATCCGGCCGGAGCGCGGGCGGTTCGGCGGCGATGACCTGGAGGGTGTCGACACGGTGGCGCAGCCGGGCGGGCATGACCTGCCGGACGGTGTTCAGCGCGCGCCCCGCGGCCTCCTCGATGCCGGCCCCGGTGGTGGCGGCGATCTGGAGCGCGACGGCCAGGGCCACGGCCTGCTCGTCGTCGAACAGCAACGGCGGCAGCTCCGTGCCCGCGTCGAGCCGGTACCCGCCCTCCGGCCCCTTGAAAGCCGCGATGGGATAGCCGAGCTCGCGCAGGCGATCGACGTCACGGCGCACGGTGCGGGGGCTGACGTCCAGCCGCTCGGCCAGCAGCGCCCCCGGCCAGTCCCGGCGTGCCTGGAGCAGCGAGAGCAGCTGCAGCAGCCGCGCTGAAGTCTTCGGCATACCTCCCATATTGCCGGTAGAAGCGGCCACTCCCTGACCGCTTCTGCTGCGAGGGTGGTCGCGTGCCAGACGACAACGACAACCCGAAGGACCCGAACACCGTGACCGCCACCACGCCTTCCCCCGCTCTCGACGCCGAGCGGAGCGACCTGCTCGCCGCGCTCGCGACCGCACGATCGGCCCTGACCGCCACCGTCCGCGGGCTCGGCGACGAGCAGGCCGGCCAGCGCCCGACGGCCAGCGCCCTGTGCCTGGGCGGGCTGATCAAGCACGTCGCATCGACGGAGGAAGAGTGGATGCGCTTCGTGGCCGAGGGCCCGTCGGCGATGCGCTACGACCTGCCCGACGGTGTCACCTGGGCCGACTTCGCGGCCGGCACCGCGCGGGAGTTCCCGCAGTGGGCGATCGACCACCAGAACGACTTCCTGATGCTGCCCGGTGAGACGCTGGCCGGGATCCTCGCGCGCTACGAGCAGGTCGCCGCCCGTACCGAGGAGATCGCCGCCGCCGCGGACCTGTCGGCGGCGCACCCGCTGCCGGAGGCGCCCTGGCACGAGCCGGGAGCGGTACGCAGCGTGCGCCGGGTGCTGATGCACCTCATCGCCGAGACCGCCCAGCACGCCGGGCACGCCGACATCCTGCGCGAGTCGCTCGACGGGCAGACGTCGACCTGACCGGCGACGGATCCCGGCCGGGGCCGGGCCACGCCCGGTCCCGGAGCTGACACGAACTAGAGTCTCCAAGCCGACACGAACGAGAAGGGAACAGCGTCCCCGTGAAGATGCGCGCGCCCGAGCAGGCCGGTATCCAGGACGGCCCTCACCGCCCGGGCACCATGACGGTCGGGCAGGCCGCAGCCGCCTGGCGACTCCTCGTCCATCACCCCCGCGGCACCGTGCCGAGAACGGGTCGGCGAGCGTGCCGCGGCGGGATGCGATGACCGTCCTGAGCGCCCGGGCGCTCAACCGCGCGACGCTCGCCCGGCAACTCCTGCTCGACCGCGCCGGGATGCCGGCACTCGACGCCGTCGCGCACCTGTGCGGCCTGCAGGCCCAGGAGCCGCAGGAACCGTACGTGGGGCTCTGGTCGCGGTTGCGCGCGTTCGACCCGGCGCTGCTCTCCGGCCTGCTGACCGGGCGTCAGGTGGTGCGGACCCACCTCATGCGCCGCACCGTCCACCTGCTCACCGCCGAGGACGCGCTGGCCTGGCGGGCTCGCCACGACGCGATGCTGCGCCAGCGGGTCCTCGGGGTCTACCGCCGCGAGCTGGCCGGAGTGGACCTGGACGAGCTCGCGGCGGCGGGCCGGGCGGTGATGGCCGACGGCGAGCCCCGTTCGATGGCCGAGCTCGCCCGGGCCCTGGCCGGGCGCTGGCCCGAGCCGGGAACGCGGGCGCTGGGAGAGATGCTGGTCGCCGCGCTCGTCCCGATGGTGCAGCTGCCGCCGCGCGGGCTGTGGCGCATGAAGGCCGGAGTGCGCAACGTCCTGCTCTCGGCCTGGCTGGGCCGCGAGATCGGCCCACCGGCCCAGGACGGTGCCGATCCGGTCGGTCAGGCGCTGGTACGGCGTTACCTGGCCGCGTTCGGCCCCGCCGCCACGGCCGACCTGCGCGCCTGGTGCGGCCTGGCCGGGCTGCCGGCCGCGGTGACCGCGATCCGCGAAGAGCTGGTCACCTTCCGTGACGAGCGCGGCCGGGAGCTGCTGGACCTGCCCGGCGCGCCGCGTCCCGACCCGGACACGCCCGCGCCGGTGCGGTTCCTGCCCGCGTTCGACAACGCGATCCTCGGCTACCACGATCGCGGCCGCATCATCGACGACGCCCACCGCGGCCTGTCGGTCGCCGGTGAACGCGTGGTCCTGGTCGACGGGCGGGTGGCGGCGACCTGGACCGTCGAGGCCGGCACCGTGACCGTCGCCCCGCTGGGCCGCCTCTCCGGAGCCGACCGCACCGCCGTCGCCGAGCAGGGGCGGGAGCTGGCGGCGTTCCTGTCCGACGGCGAGAGCCACCGCGTCCAGATCGCCGCGTCCCCCCACTGAGCCTCAGGATCCGGCGGCACGGCCTGCCGGATTTTAGGTCGCTGGTCCACATACCGCGCGAGTGATCGTCGCCGATCCGCGTGGAGCCCATCGGCAAGATCGTCCAGCGTTGATCGCCAGGTCCAGGAGTGCGCTCTGCACGGCGTTGCAGGCGCCGCCACGGCGAATATTGTCCCGTTTGTACCTGTATGTGTGTTTTTCGGATGCTTCTTGCGGGCATGGCCAAACGGGCTGCTCAGAGGCGGCCAACCGGGCCCGCGGGTAAGGAGCGTGCCATGAATGAGACGGGCAAAGTAGCGCTGGCAGTCATCGCAGGTTATTACCTGGGCAGACGCCACAAGCTGCGGATGGCCATCGGCCTGGCGATCACCGCCCTCATGCGGAAGATGCGCCGCGACAACGGAGGGTTGCTGGCCCAGGGGACCAAGATGCTCAGCTCCTCGCCGGAGCTGGCCGGCCTGACGGATCGGCTGAAGGGCGAACTGCTGGACGTCACGAAAGCCGCGGCCATGTCGGCGGCGACAACACAGATCGAATCCCTCACCACGAAGCTACGCGAGCAGGCCAAGCCCGAACAGCAGCCGAAGGCAGGCGAGCAGGCCGACGAGGCATCGTCCGACGAGGCATCGTCCGACCAGGAGTCGTCCGACGAGGAAAAGCCCAAGGACCAGGTGCCGAAGCAGCGCGCGCCCAAGACGCCCGAACGGGTGCCCGTCAAGACGCGGACGCCGGGCGCCGGCCGCAAGAGCCGTCCACGGCTAGAGGGACAGGGAAGTGAATCGCGATGACCGAGGCCACGAAGATGGCGGCCGGGGCCGCCCGCCGAGGGCAGGAAGCCGTAAAGGACACGCCGGCCGACAAAGCAGTACCCGGAATGCCGACAGATCAGCTGAAATCTGCCCTGAAGGACCTCGCCGTCGCTGCGGCGGAGCGGGCACTGACCTCCGTGACCGGAAAGGTCGAGGGGCTCAGCGGGCGGCTCGGCGGCATGGCGGAAGGCGGCGGGTCGAACCTGCTGGGGGCGATCACCGGCTCGGGCAAGTCGGTCGGGGGCTCGGCCCTCGCCGGCGCCGCGAAGGGTGCAATCAAGGGCATCTTCAGCAGAAAGGGCAAGGGCAAAGGCGGCAAGAAGCTCAAGGTCACCAACATCGTCGAGACGATCGACGTCGGAGCCCCACGCCGGATCGTCTACAACCAGTGGACGGAGTTCCAGGACTTCCCCAGCTTCATGAAGAAGGTGGAGAACGTCGAGCAGAAGTCGGACGAGAAACTCGCCTGGACGGCCCAGATCCTGTGGTCGCACCGCACCTGGCGCTCGACGATCCGGGAGCAGGTGCCCGATGAGCGGATCATCTGGCGTTCGGAAGGCGACAAGGGGCATGTTGACGGCGCGGTGAGCTTCCACGCCCTCACCCCTGACTTCACCCGGGTCGTGGTGATCCTCGAGTACCACCCGAAGGGGTTCTTCGAATACACCGGCAACCTGTGGCGCGCCCAGGGCCGGCGGGCGCGGCTGGAGCTCAAGCACTTCGCACGGCACGTCATGACGCAGGTGATGCAGAAACCGGAGGAGATGGAGGAGAGCGGCTGGCGCGGCGAGATCCGCGACGGCAAGATCGTCAAGGACCACGAGACGGCCGTGGCCGAAGAGAAGGAGGCAGCCGAGGCGGGCGAGGAAGAGGACGAGCTCGAGCAGGGCGAGTCCGAAGAGGAGCCCGAGGAAGAGCAGGAAGAGGGCGAAGAGGAAGAGCCCGAGGAAGAGCAGGAAGAGGGCGAAGAGGAAGAGCCCGAGGAAGAGGAGGAAGAGGAGGAAGAAGAGGGCGAGCCTGAGGACCAGGCCGAAGGCGAAGAGGAAGAGCCCGAGGAAGAGGAGGAAGAGGGCGAAGAGGAAGAGCCCGAGGAAGAGCAGGAAGAGGAGGAAGAAGAGGGCGAGCCTGAGGACCAGGCCGAAGGCGAAGACGAAGACCAGGACGAGGAAGAAGAGGAAGAAGAGGAGGGCGAGGGCGAGCCTGAGGACCAGGCCGAAGACGAGGAAGAGGAAGAAGAGGAGGAAGAGCCTGAGGAGGAAGAGCCTGAGGAAGAAGAGCCTGAGGAAGAGGAGGAGCCGGCGGAGGAGGCTCCGCCGAAACGGACCGCCAGAGCCAAGCGGCCGGCGCAGCGGGAAAGCGCGGGACGAGAGCCGTCCCGGCCGGCCCGCCGCAGGTCACCGGCCTGGAAGTGACAGGGCGCCTGCGGCGGCAGCACCCTACCGCCGTCCGTCGAGGTCAGGTGCGGCGGCGGTAGGCGAGCACGGCCAGCGGCGCGAACACCGCCAGGAACAACAACCCTGACAGCAGCGTCCACCACACCGCCGCCGCCGCAGGGCCGCCCAGCATCAGTGCCCTGGCCGCCACCATCGCGTGGTTGACCGGGTTGACCTCCAGCCATCCTTGCAACCAGCCCGGCAGCGTCTCCTTGGGCGCGATCATGCTGGTCCCGAACGTCAAGGGAAACAGCACCAGGAACGCCGTCCCCTGCACACCGCCCGGCTCGCGCATCAGCACTCCCAGCAGCACGAACGCCCAGCTCACGCAGAAGGCGAAGAACACCGTCAGCACGCACGCCCCCAGCGCGGGCAGGAGCCCGGTCTGCACCCGGAACCCCAGCGCGTACCCGAACCCGAGCAGCACCACCACCGCCACCAGGTAGCGGATCAGATCGCCCAGCACAGAGCCGATCAGCGGCGCCGAGCGGCCGATCGGCAGGCTGCGGAACCGGTCGAACACCCCCTTCTTGACGTCGGTGTTGAGGTTGACGCCGGTGGCCATCCCGCCGAACAGCACCGTCTGCACCAAGATCGCCGGCAGCAGGAACTGCAGGTAGTCGCCCGTCGAGCCGGACACGGCGCCGCCGAGCAGGAAGACGTAGATGACGACGAAGATGATCGGCTGCAGGGTGACGTCCAGCAGCTGCTCGGGCGTGCGCAACGTCTTGGTGATGCTGCGCCCGGCCAGCGCCAGGCTGTGCCGGGCCAGGCCGAACGGCCGCCGTTCCAGCCGGGCCGGCGCGGCGGTGCCCGAAGGGGCGGGCGTGCGGGTGCGGTGCTCTGCCGCGGTGCCGGTCATGCCGCCTCCTCCTGCTGCGTGTCGTGCCCGGTCAGGGTGAAGAACACCTCGTCCAGGCTGGGCAGGCGCAGCGACAGCTCCGTCACGGAGATCCCGGCCGCGTCCAGCCTGCGCACGATCTCGGTGAACGCCGCGTCGCCTCCCACCGGAACGGTGACCACGTCCCGGCCGGGCGACTCGGCGGGGCGGCCGGCCACGGCGGCGATGATGGCCGCGGCCTCCTCCAGCCTGGCCGGGTCCGCCGGCCGGACCAGTACGGTCTGGCCGCCGACGACCTGCTTGAGCTCGGCCGCGGTGCCGTGCGCGATGACCTTGCCGTGGTCGATCACGGAGATGGCGTCGGCCAGCGCGTCGGCCTCCTCCAGGTACTGGGTGGTCAGCAGCACGGTGACGCCGTCGCCGACCAGGCGGCGGATGATGTTCCACACGTCCTCGCGCTTGGCCGGGTCCAGGCCGGTGGTCGGCTCGTCGAGGAAGATGACGTCCGGGCGGCCCACCAGGCTGGCGGCCAGGTCCAGCCGCCGCCGCATGCCGCCGGAGTAGGTGCCCGCCCGCCGGTCGGCCGCCTCGGCGAGGCCGAACTCCGCCAGCAGCCGGGCGGCCCTGGCCTTGGCGTCCGCGCCGCGCAGGTCGAGGAGGCGGCCGATGAGGACGAGGTTCTCCGCCCCGGTCAGATCCTCGTCCACGGAGGCGTACTGGCCGGTCAGCCCGATGAGGCGGCGTACGCGGGCGGCGTGGCGGACCACGTCCAGGCCGCTGACGCTGGCGCGGCCGGCGTCGGGCCGCAGGAGCGTGGCCAGGATGCGGACGGCGGTGGTCTTGCCGGCGCCATTGGGGCCCAGCACGCCCAGGATCGTGCCCGGCGGGGCGGACAAGTTGATGCCGTCCAGGGCGGTGGTCGCGCCGTAGCGCTTGACCAGGCCCTCGGCTTCGAATGCGTTCATGCGGTCGATGGTGCGGGGCGGCGCTGGCATCGCGCGCACAGAACGCTGTCACCCCCGGGCCGTCAGCCTGACAGCACGCGTGCCAGGTCGGCGGCCGGCCCGGGCGGCAGCGCGCCGTGCAGGAGCTCGACCCGGTGCACCAGGCGCGGGAAGGCGAGCGCGACCCCCCGCACCGGCCCGGCGGAAGCCCCGGGGAGGGCGGAGACGGGCAGGAGGGTGAGGCCGTGGCCGGCGGCGACCAGGTTGACCACCGTGTACACGTCGTCCCCCTGATAGTCCAGCCCCGCCCGGAACCCCTCGCCCACCAGGTCACGCAGCCGCTCCAGCGGGCACAGCGGCGTCTGCAGCCAGCGCGCGTCGGCCAGGTCCGCCAGCCGCAGCGACGCCCGCCCGGCCAGCGGATGCCCGGCGGGCAGCGCCACCACGAGCGCCGCCTCCGTCACCCCCGCCGCCGTCATCGGCCCGGTGTCGGGCAGCCGCAGCGGGTCGCTGGGCGCGGCGATGCCGTCGGCCAGCCCCAGGTCCGCCTCCCCCTCGGCGACCATCGCCCCGATCCGCGCGCGATCGCCGATGTGCAGGGACACCTCCAGGCGCGGCTGCTCGGCGCGGGCCAGGGCCAGCCGGGCGGCCAGCACCGGGTTGACCGCCAGCGCGGTGGCCGCCAGCCGCAGGCGGTGCCTGGGCGGGGCGGCGGCGCGCAGCACGTCGGCGCGGGCCGCCCGTAGCCGCAGCAGCAGTGGCCCGGCGTGTTCGAGCAGCCGCGCGCCGGCCGGGGTCGGCTCGACCGGGCGGCGGCTCAGCAGCACCAGCCCGAGATCGGCCTCCAGCGCCGCGATCTGCTGGGAGATCGCCGACTGGGTGTAGCCGAGCTCGGCGGCGGCGGCCGAGAAGGAGCCGTGGCGCGCCACCGCCACGAACGTCGCCAGCAAATGAGGGTCCATCAGTGTTGCTTATAGCAGATGCAGTTTTCATCGTTGGCGCTTAAGTAGCGGTGGCGGTCAGGATGAGGCCATGAGAATCGCCCTTGTGGGGGACCGCTCCCCCAGCGTCCGCTCGCACGCCCGGATCCCGCTGCTCATCGAGGCACTGCGCGAGCGGGACGGGATCGCGCTCGATCCGTACTGGATCCCCACCACCGACGTGACCGGCGTGGAGGGCTTCGACGGCATCTGGATCCTGCCCGGCAGCCCGTACCGGGACGAGGCGGGCGCGGTCGAGGCCGCCCGCGTCGCCCGCGAGCAGGCCATCCCGTTCCTCGGCACGTGCGGCGGGTTCCAGCACATGCTGCTGGAGTTCGCCCGGCACGTGTGCGGGCTGGACGTCGCGCACGCCGAGAACCAGCCGGGCGCCCGCGACTTCCTGCTCACCCCGCTGGAGTGCTCGCTGGCCGGGCACGAGGGCCGGGTACGGCTGGCCCCCGGCTCCCTGATCGAGCAGATCATGGGCACGGCCACCACCATGGAGGCCTACATCTGCTCCTACGGGCTCAACGAGTCCTACAAGCAGACGCTGGCCGAGCACGGGATGGCCTTCTCCGGGCACGCCGACGACGGGGCGGTACGGGTGGCCGAGCTGCCCGGCCACCCGTTCTTCCTGGCCACGATGTTCCAGCCGGAGCTGGCCGGTGACGGGCGGCGCCCGCACCCGGTGATCGCGGCGTTCGCCGCCGCGGTGGCCGCCCGGCACGCCGTGGCCGGCCGTTGAGACGGGGTCTCTGACCGGCCGTTCGGGGGACGCGGGATCAGGGACGGATGGTGATGGTCTGTGACGACCGCGCCCGAGGCGAGCCGTTGCAGTGCGCGGTGGTTCCGGTGAACACCAGCGCGGTGGAGCAGCTCTCGTCGTCGGTGACGGTCACGGTCGCGGTGAACTTGCCGGGCCGCAGGTAGGTGTGGACCGGGGTGGGCCCACCGTCGAGCAAGGTGATGCCGTCGCCGAAGTCCCAGTCGAACCGGGCGACACGGCCGTCGGGGTCGGAAGCGGCCGAGGCGTCGAACCGGGTGGCCTGCCTGGCGGGCCGCGCCTGGACGGTGAGCGCGGCGACGGGGCCCTGGTCGGGCTGGACGGCGAGCGACTGGAACATGGAGAAGACGCCGCCGGTGGCCAGCGGCGGGCCGACCTGGGTCAGGCGGCCGTCGGCGGCGATGGCGAAGGTGAACAGCAGGCTGGGGTCGGTGTCGGCCGACGACACGAGCAGGTGCCGCCCGTCCGGGGTGGTGTCGATGCCGACCGGGAACGTCCCGGCCGAGAACGGCGAGCCGGGGGCCTCGGTGAGGGAGCCGTCGCCGTTGATCGTGTACGCCGACACCCCGCCGGGGTTGGCGCCCTGGCCGGAGCCGGCGACGAACAGGTGCCGGCCGTCGGGCGCGATCACGGCGCCTTCGGCGAAGAGCGCGGCATCGTACGGGCTGCCGGGGAGCGGGGTCAGCTCCCCGTGGCGGCCCACCCGGAACCCGTCGACCACGGAGTCGAAGGTCGTGGCGATGTAGGCGAAGCGCCCGTCCGGGGTGAAGACGATCTGGGCGCCGGACGGGTTGGTCTGCACAGGGCGGCCGACCCGCGTCAGGGCGGCGTCCGGTCCGATGGCGAACCGGACGATGACATCGGGCTCCCGCGGGCCCGGGCTGTCGGGCTCCCCATGCCCGACATAGAGGAACCGGCCGTCCGGGCTCACGGCCAGGCCCTGCGGCAAGGGGAAACCGGTCGGGACCGGGTCGCCCGCCGCCCGCGGCGTCCCGTCGTCATCCAGGGTGAACGCCGAGACGGTGCCGGACTGGTTGGCGGCGAACAGCGAACTGCCGTCGGGGGCGATCGCCAAGCCGAAGGCGTCGCCGGTCGCAGCCGTCCCGAGCAGCCTCAGCTCACCGCGAGAGCCGACCCGGTACGCCGCGAGCGTGTTGTTCCCCCGGTTCAGCACATACGCGGTACGGCCGTCCGGCGCGAACATCACGCTCGACGGCTCCGTGCCGGCACCGGTCGGGACCAGGTCGCCGACGCGCCGCGGACGGCCGTCCCGGCCCACCGTGAACGCCGCGACGTCCTCCGACTGGGAGTGGGTCACGTACACCAGGCGGCCCGCCGAGCCGCCGGCCACGCGCGGCGTCTCCTCCCCCGAGGCCGGCGCGCCGGCCATGGCGACCAGCACGCTTGTGACCACCGGCAACGCCAGACGAACCCGCCACACAGCAACCTCGCCCTCCCGGGACCGGCATGATGCCGCTCGCGCATCCTCCGCCAGGCCGTCCAGTGGCCACCAGACGCAGCTGGGGCGCGCCGGTGCTCACCCGAGCCGGACCCGCGTCCAGGTCACCGGGACGGCCGGATGAGCCCGCTGGCGGGCGATCTGACTCGACTATCCGCCCCTGCCCGCCGCTGGTCAGCCCCGCGACCTGTCCGAAAGCGGACAGCGAGCGCCTGGAAAGCTCTCGGCCGCTGCCGCCCGAGACGTCAGGCGCCCAGGTTGAGCTCCTGCAGGATGGCCTGCCCGGCGGCGCGGTGCTCGGCGGCGGCGGCCGGGTCCGTCTCGTCGAGCACGGCCGCGATCCCCTCGTGGGCCAGGGCCTCCTTGTGCCGGAAGCCTGCCTTCGGGGCCAGCTCGAGTGCCTGGCGGTGCAGGCGCAGGGCTTCGTCGGGCAGGCCGGCCAGCCGGCAGGTCTCGCCGTAACCGTGGAGGAAGTGAATCTTCCAGTGCTCCTCGAACAGCTCGTCCAGGAGCGCGAACGCCTGCCGGTGGCTGTCCAGCGCCTCCTCGTAGCGGCCCATCTGGCGCAGCGCGACGCCCAGGCAGTTGAGGCACCACGCCTCGTTGTGCTTGTGGCCGTCCTCGCGGGCCAGCTCCAGGGCCTGGCGCAGGTGCTCCGCCGCCTCGTCCGGCTGCTCGTGGGCGATGGCCATCCCGAGGGTGATCCGGGCGGTCAGCGCGGCCGGCCAGGCGGAGTCCGCGGGCGCGCCGTCCAGCACCTCGCGGGCCAGCCGCGCCGCCTGCTCGCGGTGTCCCAGCTGCAGCATCGCCCACGCCTCGTCGGCGCTGGCGTGGGCCGCGCCCATCGGGCAGCCGGCGTCGGCGTACAGCTTGCCCGCCAGCCGGAAGAGGCCGAGCGGCTCCTCGACGTAGCCCTCGTCCCACCTCAGGTAGCCGCGGCGCATGACCAGGTCCGCCTCGGAACGGGTGTCCCCGGCCTGGGACACCAGCGGCGCCGCCGCCTCGTACGCGGCGCCGGCCTCGGCCATCCGGCCCGCGTTGTAGCGGGCGAAGCCCAGGTCGCTGTGCGCCTCGGCCAGGTGCCACGGATCGCCCAGGCGCTGCGCGGCCGCCAGCGACCGCTCGAACAGGACGTTCAGGTGCGTCGTGCCGCAGCGCCGCGCGAAGAAGGCCCGCATGAAGCGCGGCAGCTCGCACGCGTGCGCGTCGGCGCCGGTGGCTACCGCCACCTCGAAGGCACCCATGAGGTTCGTGTACTCCGAGACGAACCAGCCGAGTGCCGCATGCTTGTCGGTGAAGCGCGGCAGCTCCGCCGGGGGCCGGCCGGCGACGGCCGCGCGGCTGCCGGACTCGTACGGCATCGCGGCGTCGGCGGCGGCCGCCGCGTGCACGTAGTAGTCGAGCACCCGCCCCAGCGCCTGCTCCCGCTCCGCCGCGGAGTCCTGCTCCGCCCCGGCGCGGCGCGCGTGCTGGTGCACCAGGTCGTGCAGCGTGTAGCGCCCGGCCGACGGCTGCTGGACGAGGTGCGCGTCGAGCAGGTCCTCCAGCATCGCGCGGGCGCTGCGCAGCGGCACGTCCGCCAGCGCCGCCGCCACGTACTCGTCGAACGACGAGCCGGACAGCAGGCCCAGCAACCGGAACAGCCGCCGCTCGGCGCGGTCCAGCTGGCGTACGGACATGGCCAGCGCCGTGTCGAACTCGCTCGCGCCCTCCGCCATCCGCTCGACCAGGATGCCCACGGTCCAGCCCGGCCGGTGCCGCAGCCGGGCCCCGGCCAGCCGCAGGGCCAGCGGCAGGTGGCCGCACAACCGCAGCACCTCGGCCGCGGACTCCGGGTCGCGGGACAGCCGGCCGTCGGGGCCGCTGGGATCGCCGCTGGCGCGGGCCAGCAGCACCGCGCTCTCCGCCGGCGTCAGCACGTCCAGCGACACCGGGGGCACCTCCTCCAGGCCCAGCAGCCGGTTGCGGCTGGTGATCAGGACGACGGATGGGCCCGCTCCGGGCAGCAGCGGGCGTACCTGGTCGGCCCCGGCGGCGTTGTCCAGGACCACGACGGCCCGCCGGCCGGCCAGCTCCGAGCGCCAGCAGGCGGCCAGCGGCTCGATGCCGCCCTCCTGCGGGATCTTCTCCGACGGGACGTCGAGCGCGGCGAGCAGGGCCCGCAGCGCGGGATCGGGATCGAGCGGCTCCCGCCCTTCGGTGAAGCCGTGCAGGTCCAGGTAGAGCTGGGCGTCGGGGTATTCGTCGGCGAGCTGGTGGGCGGCGTGGACCGCCAGGCAGGTCTTGCCGACGCCCGCCATGCCGTCGACGGCGACCACGCGGCTGCTGCGCACCGTGGCGAGGACGGCGGCGAGCGGGGCCGCACGTCCGGTGAAGTCGGGCACGTCGCGCGGCAGATCGTTGCGGGGTGGGCGCGGGGCGCTGGCAGGCGGCGACGGGGGCTGGACCTGGCGGCTCGCCTTCGGGGGCGCCGGCAGCGGGTTCGTCGCCCGTTCCCACAGGGGGTGCAGCGGGCGGGGGTCACGCTTGACGAGGCGGCACAGCTCGATCACCACGGGCCAGGGCGGCACCGACTGGCCGCTGAGGTAGCGCGACAGCGACGACGAGCTGAGACCCGTGTCCCGCGCGAGAGCCCGCACGCCGCGCCCGGACAGCTCCTGGAGCAGGCGTAGCCGGGCGGCCAGCTCGTCCTGAGGGTCCGCCTTTGTCATCCGCTGGTGCACAACCACGGTGTCCTGCCTTTCTGTCCCATCGCGGAAGCAACTTACCGGGACGAATCGCCGCAGGCCAAAGCCGTTTCACCTGTCCCAGGGTGTCCCACGGCCGTCGTCATGGCAAGCCGGTTCGGCTGTGATGGAGTCACGCCCCGAGGGACGGGGCGCCGATCCACAAGAGGAGAACCACGATGCAGTCTCGTATGCAGAACCCGGCCTCCGTCCTGCCGGGCGCGATGCAGCCCATCCAGGAGCTGTTCAAGGCCGTGTACGCCGGCGGGGTGGACGGGCAGACGCTGGAGCTGGTGCACGTGCGGGTCAGCCAGATCAACGGCTGCAGCGCCTGCGTAGACGGCGGCGTCAAGACCGCCCGCAAGGCTGGGGTGAGCGAGGAGCGGCTGGCCACGATCGCCGCCTGGCGCGAGGCCCCGTACTTCACCGACGAGGAGCGGGCCGCGCTCGAACTGGCCGAGGCCGCGACCCGGCTGGCCGACCGCGCCGACGCCGTCAACGACGAGATCTGGGACAGGGCCGCCACCTACTTCGAGGAGAAGCAGCTGGCCGCGCTCATCCTGATGATCGGCGTCACCAACCTGTTCAACCGGCTCAACGCCACCACCCGGCAGATCGCCGGCGCATGGGGCTGAGCACCGGTCCTGCCGCCACCATTCCCGCCAAGACACTTACTGAAAAGGAGATTCACCCCATGAGCGACACGACGAAGGCCACCAAGAGCACCACCGCGGCCGGCACGAAGTTCGACGGGTTCACCGACGAGGAACGAGCCGCGATGAAGGAGCACTCCCAGGAGCTGAAGACGGCCGCGCGCCGCGGCTCGAGCGCGGCCAAGGCCGACGGCGAGCGCGACGTGCTCGCGAAGATCGCCGAGATGGCGGACGCCGACCGGGCCCTCGCCGAGCAGGTCCACGCCATCATCACGAACGGCGTGCCCAGCCTGTCGCCGAAGCTCTGGTACGGAATGCCCGCCTACGCCAAGGACGGCAAGGTCGTCTGCTTCTTCCAGTCCGCGGCGAAGTTCAAGGCGAGGTACGCGACCCTCGGCTTCAACGACCCGGCCAAGCTCGACGACGGCACCATGTGGCCGACCGCCTTCGCGCTGACGGAGCTGACCCCCGAGGACGAGGCGAGGATCGCCGCGCTCGTGACGCGGGCGGCGGGCTGACGGCGGCACCCTGCCGTGACCGGCAGGCAGTCCTACACTCCCGGCAAAAGCCTGGCCAGCCTGCGCAGCGAATGGCGGACCAGAGCCAGGCCGGCCGGGCGGACCAGCGGCCACACCGCCCGGCCCAGCGGCCCGAACGGCAGCTCCAACCGCTCGGCCCAGATGACGCGGCTGCCGCCCCGCTCGGGGCGCACCCGAATGGCGCCGAGGCCGCGCACGAAGCGGCCGGTGTGGGTGACCCGCACCAGGGCGGGCGGCTCCCAGTGCGTGATCGTCATCGTGTCCAGGAAGCCGAGCGGCCACACCCCGGTGTAGGCCTCGACGGCGTCGGGGCCCACCTGGCAGGCGGTGGTCATGAACATCCACTCCTGGTGCCTGGGCCAGTCGGTGATCAGCGCGAACACCTGCTCAGGCGGCGCGGGCACGTGAACGGCGGCGGCCGCGTAAACGGGTCTCATCCGGGTCCCCCTGATCGGCTGGGTACATCCTCTTCGGTACCCGCTCGCGGCCGGAATCGTCGGGGCCGCTGGCTATCGTCGGGATGCATGAAGTACCTGCTCATGATCGGGCTGGATGAGTCCGACCTGCCCGAGGAGATCGCCCGGCACGGGTGCGGCGGCTGGAGCGAGGAGATGACCCGGCGCGGCGTGATCAAGGGCGGCGTCGGGCTGCGACCGGCCACGGAGGCCACCACCGTGCGGGTGCGCGACGGCGACGTGCTGCTGTCCGACGGGCCGTTCGCCGAGACCAAGGACCAGATCGGCGGGTTCAGCCTGATCGAGTGCGCCGGGCTGGAGGAGGCGGTCGAGATCGCCAGTGCGCATCCGGTGGCCCGCTACGGCTCGATCGAGATCCGGCCAGTCCTGGAGCCATGACCACTCACCAGGATCCGGCCCATCCCGACGTCGAGGCGGTCTTCCGCCGCGAATGGGGCCAGATCATCGCCACCCTCATCCGCGTCACCGGCGACTGGGACCTGGCCGAGGAGTGCGCCCAGGACGCCTTCGCCACGGCGCTGGAGCGCTGGCCGCGCGACGGCGTACCGGACCGGCCGGGCGCATGGCTGACCACCACCGCGCGCAACCGCGCCACCGACCGGTTGCGGCGCGAGTCGGCCGCCCCGGCCAAGCTGCGCGAGGCGGCGGCGCTGGCCGGCGCGCCCGCGGCCGCCGTGGACGGGTTCCCCGACGACCGGCTGCGGCTGATGTTCACCTGCTGCCACCCGGCGTTGTCCCTGGAGGCGCAGGTCGCGCTCATCCTGCGGACGCTGGCGGGGCTGGGCACCGCCGAGATCGGGCGGGCGTTCCTGGTGCCGGAGCAGACCATGTCCCAGCGGCTGGTCCGCGCCAAGCGCAAGATCCGGCAGGCGGGCATCCCGTTCCGCGTCCCGCCGCCACGACAGCTGCCCGAGCGCCTGCGAGCCGTGCTCGGGGTGCTCTACCTGCTGTTCAACGAGGGCTACGGCAGCCCCGGCCGCGACGAGCTGCGAGGTGAGGCCATCCGGCTGGCCCGGCTGCTGGCCCAGCTCATGCCCGGCGAGCCGGAGACGGGTGGCCTGCTGGCGCTCATGCTGCTGCACGGTGCCCGCCACGCGGCGCGGACCGGGCCTGACGGCGTGCTCGTGCCGCTGGAGGAGCAGGATCGCGGCCTCTGGGACCAGGCCGCGATCGCGGAGGGCCTGCGGGTGCTCGAAGCGGCACTGGCCCGAAGGGCGGCGGGGCCGTACCAGGTGCAGGCCGCCATCGCCGCCTGCCACGCCACCGCGTCGGGGCCGGAGGCGACCGACTGGCCGCAGATCGCCGCCCTGTACGCGCGGCTGGCCCGCCTGCTGCCCTTCCCCGTGGTCGAGCTGAACCGCGCGGTGGCCGTGGCCATGACCGGCCGCCTGGAAGAGGGGCTGGAGCTGGTCGAACGGCTGGCCGGATCGGGCGTGCTGGCCGGCTACCACCTGCTGCCCGCCACCAGGGCCGACCTGCTGCGCCGGCTGGGCCGCCGCGAGGAGGCGGCCACCGCCTACCGCCAGGCGCTGGAGCTGGCCGCAGCCGAGCCCGACCGCCGCTACCTCGCGCGGCGACTGGCCGAGGTCTCCGGCTGACACCCACCACGCTCCGGCCGGCCGCACTGTCCGCCGTTCCCCTACGGACTCCACGATCCGGCAAATCCTTATGCTCCTATAACACCCTATCGACCTAAAGTACTAGGAGCCTAGATAAACGGAGGAGCCGGTGATCGAGTTCCACCTGGACGGCCGCTCTGGCCTCTCGCCGTACCTGCAGCTCGTCCGGCAGGTACGGCAGGCGCTGCGGCTGGGCCTGCTGCGTGAAGGCGACCAGCTGCCGACCGTCAAGGAGGTCGTGGCGCGGCTGGCGATCAATCCCAACACCGTCCTGAAGGCCTACCGGGAACTCGAGCACGAAGGCCTGGCCGCCGCCCGGCCGGGAGTCGGGACGTTCGTGACGGCGACGCTCACCGACGCCTCGCTGGCCGCGCACGGCCCGCTGCGGCTGGACCTGCGGCGCTGGCTGGCCAAGGCCCGCCGGGCCGGCCTCGACGACGAAAGCATCGAGGCCCTGTTCATGACCACCTTTCGGACCGCCTCTCAGGAGGACGTAGCGTGACCGCTGTCCTGCAGGCCCAGGCACTGGGCAAGAAATACGGCAAGCGCTGGGCGCTGCGCGAGTGCACCATCGACATCCCGGCCGGGCACGTCGTCGGGTTGGTGGGCCCCAACGGGGCCGGCAAGACCACGCTGCTGAAGCTGGCGTGCGGCCAGCTGGAGCCGACGGCGGGCGCCATCACCGTGCTCGGCGGCCGGCCGGGCAGCACCCCCGCGCAGCTGGCCAAGGTCGGGTTCGTCGCCCAGGACACCCCCGTCTACGCGGGACTGACCGTCGCCGAGCACCTGCGGTTGGGCGCACAGCTCAACCCCCGCTGGGACGAGGCCATGGCACGCGAACGCATCGCGCGACTCGGCCTCGATCCCGCTCACCGGGCGGGCAAGCTGTCCGGCGGCCAGCGCGCCCAGCTCGCCCTCACCCTGGGCCTGGCCAAGCGGCCCGAGTTGCTGATCCTGGACGAGCCGGTCGCATCCCTCGACCCGCTCGCCCGCCGCGAGTTCCTGCAAGGGCTGATGGAGGCCACCGTCGAGCACCAGTTCAGCGTGGTGCTCTCCTCCCACCTGGTCTCCGACCTGGAACGGGTGTGTGACTTCCTGATCGTGCTCGTCGACTCGCGCGTCGAGGTGGCCGGGGAGGTCGACCGGCTGCTGGCCACCCATCACCGCCTCACCGGCCCGCGCCGCGATCCCGACCGGCTGCCCGCCGGCCAGCAGGTGATCTCCGCGCGGCACACCGACCGGCAGAGCACGTACGTGGTCCGCACCGACGGCCCGATCCACGACCCCGCCTGGACGGTCAGCCGGCTCAGCCTGGAGGACCTCGTCCTGGCCCACATGGAAAAGCGCACCGCCGAGGACCGGCGAGTCGCCCTGGAGGTGCAGCGATGATCTGGCTGACCTGGCGCCAGTTCCGCGGCTCGGCCGTGATGATGGCCGCTCTGCTGGTCGTCCTGGCCGCCACCCTGGCCGTCACCGGCCCGGGACTGGCCTCCGCCTACACCGCCGGGATCGCCGCCTGCACCCCGGACGACACCTGCGAGCGGTTCTTCAACACCTTCTTCGCCACCTACCAGCTCCCGTTCATGGCCGTCAGCCTCGTCGTGCTGCTCCTACCCGCCCTCGTCGGGCTGTTCTGGGGAGCGCCGCTGATCACGCGCGAGCTGGAGGCGGGCACGCACCTGCTGGTGTGGAACCAGAGCATCACCCGCACCCGCTGGCTGGCCGTCAAGCTCGGGCTCACCGGCCTGAGCGCCGTGGCCGCCGTCGGCCTGTGCGGCCTCGCGGTGACCTGGTGGTCCGACCCGCTGGACAAGTCGGCCGCCCAGGGCCTGGCCCTGATGGCTCCCCTGGTGTTCGGCGCGCGCGGCATCGCCCCCATGGGGTACGCGGCCTTCGCCTTCGTCCTCGGCGTGACCGTGGGCATGCTGGTACGCCGCACCCTGCCCGCCATGGCACTCACGCTGGCCGTCTTCGCCGCCGTCCAGCTCGCCATGCCGCTGCTGGTCCGGCCCCACCTGAACGCCCCGATCACCTCGACCTTCGAGCTCGGCAAGGCGAACGTGGAGCACCTCGGCGTGCCACCGACCGGCGGCGGATCGGCGCAGATCCTGCTGAAGGCGGCCGTTCCCGGCGACACCGGCGCGTGGGTCCTGACCAGCGCCCTCATCGACGCGACCGGACGTGTGATCGCCGGCGACGACGAGGAAGCCGCCGTGCAGGTCTCTACCACCTCGGGACCCTGCGCAGCATCGGCAGGGCCGGCCGGCGGGGACGTCTGCATGGCCGAGATCAACCGGCTCGGCTATCGGCAGCAGGTGACCTACCATCCCCTCGCCCGCTTCTGGCCCTTCCAGTGGATCGAGACCGGGATCTACGCCCTGCTCACCCTCGCCCTGACCTGGCTCTGCTTCGTGTGGATCCGCAGGCGGCTGTCATGACCGGCATCATGACCGGCATCATGACCGGCATCATGACCGGCATCATGACCGGCATCATGACCGGCATCATGACCGGCATCATGACCGGCATCATGACCGGCATCATGACCGGCATCATGACCGGGATCATGACCGGCATCAGGACCGCGGCCGCCGGGCTCACCCTCCTGCTGGCGGCGGCCTGCACAGCGCCGACCCCGCCGCGCAGCCAGGCGGCGGGCACGACGGACGGCACCGTCTGCGCGCCACCCCAGTCAGCGCCCGGGACCGAGACCCCCACCACGGTCGACGTCATCGAGCAGGCCTACTTCTGTATCCTCGGCAACTACTACAGCGGCGCCACGCTGGAGGCCCGATCGCTGCTGATCGCCGGGTTCATCGCCCTGACCCAGGAGCTCAACCGCAACGGACGCGACGTGCCCGAGGCGACCATGCCGGCGCTCAAGGGCGACCGCAAAGCCGACTGGGCCGCGTTCGAGGCCGTCTACCGCAAGACCACCGATCAGGTGCCGGCCGGCCTGCGCGACAGGCTCGCCGTCGTCACCCTCGAAGCCATCGTGGCCGCGCTCGGCGACAACCACGCCTCCTGGGCGCACGACATCGAGCGGCCCCCCGACTACTACGACGGCGACGGCTACGGCCTCGGGCTGCAGGTGAACGTCACCCGCTCCCAGGCGACCCACAGCCCCGCCACCATGCTCCCCCCGCTGTTCGTCACCACCGTGCAGGGCGGCGCGGCCCAGGCCGCCGGACTGCGCCCCGGCGACATCATCGAATCCATCAACGGATCGGCGCCCTACGTCGACGGGAAGGCCACCCCCGCGATCGGCGCCCTCGACCTGGGCTACCCGCAGGCACGCCCGGTCCGGCTGCGGCTCCTGCGCCAGAGCACCGGCCGGCGCTGGAACGTGACCCTCAAACCCGGCCTCTACCAGCGGGATCTGGCCATCCTGCAAACGGTGCAGTCGAAACTGCTGGACGACAGCATCGCCTACGTACGGATGCGCGGGTTCGCACCCGACTCCGCGAACAGGGTGCTCAAGGCGATCACCAGGCTGCGTACCGGCCGCACCCTCACCGGCGTCGTGCTGGACCTGCGCGGCAACGGCGGCGGCAGCCCCACCGAGGCCGCCCGGGTGCTGAGCGCGTTCGTCCACGGCAAGGACACCCACTTCCTGTGCACCGCCGACGGCAGATGCTCGAGCGTGCGGACCGACGACACCGTGGAGCTGCTCAACCTGCCGCTGGTCGTGCTCACCGATCGCGGCTGCGCCTCGGCCTGCGAGCATTTCAGCTCCGCGGTCAAGGATCTGCGCCTGGGCCGGCTGGTCGGCACCAGGACCGCCGGGCTCATGTCCGGACCGTCACAGGCGTACCTGCTCAGCAACAACACCCTGCTGGGCTTCCCGTCCAAGCACGGCCTGGGGGCCAACCGGGAGGAGATCAACCGGATCGGCGTGGCGCCCGACCACCACGTGCCCCTGACCGCCGAGGACGCCGCCGCCGGACGCGACCCCGCCCTGGCCCAGGCCCTGACCCTGCTGCACAAGTGAGGACCGCTCCATGAGACAGATCCTGGCAGCCGCCGCGGGACTGGCCGTCCTCGCCGCGTCCGCCTGCTCACCACCCGCACAGCCCCGCTCCGCCGGCGCCCCGTCGCCC
>NZ_VCKX01000157.1 GCF_005889725.1 Nonomuraea zeae | reverse complement strand
CCCCGGCCGCGCCCGTCACCAGCAGCGTCCCGCCGCGGGCCAGGTCGAGCCGGTCGAGCGCCTGGACCGCGGTGAGCCCGTTCAGCGGCAGCGTGGCGGCCTCGGCGGGCGTGACGCCGGCGGGGGCGCGGGTGACCGCGTCCGCGTCGAGCACGACGTACTCGGCCTGGGCGCCGAGCGGTACGTCGAGCCGATCGGACAGGCCGATCACCCGGTCGCCGGACGCCAGGCCGGCGACCCCGGGCCCCGTGGCCTCGACCACGCCGGCGACGTCCCAGCCGAGGCCGATCACGTCCCTGGGCGGGAGCAGCCCGGCTTCGGCGAGCGCGCCGGAGCGGGTGGCGACGTCGACGGGATTGACGGTCGCGGCCTCGACCCGGATCAGGACCTGCCCCGGGCCGGGGACCGGCACCGGCACCTCCGTGACCTCCAGCACCTCCGGCCCGCCGAAGGAGCGGATGACGACTGCACGCATGGGATCTCCCCCTGTATCTCGCTGGGAAGACCACCGTAGGGAGCGTTACTCTCTTTCAGGGAGTACGTACCTGAAGGTGCGTTTGATACGCAGAGGAGTGCGCATGCCCACTCGCACGGCCGCGCAGCGGCGGGAAGAGGCCAAGGCCGCTTACGACGCCTACCTGGCCACCTGCCCGGCGCGTCAGCTTCTCGACCGGATCAGCGACAAGTGGGTGAGCCTCCTGCTCAACGCGCTGGCCGGCGGACCGCAGCGCTACAGCGAGCTGTCCAGGAGGGTGGCCGGCGTCAGCCAGAAGATGCTCACCCAGTCCCTGCGCGGCCTCGAACGCGACGGGCTCGTGTCGCGCACGGTCACCCCGTCCGTCCCGGTCCGGGTGGACTACGAGCTCACCCCGCTGGGGGTCAGCCTGCTGCCGGTGGTGCAGGCGGTGAAGACCTGGGCGGAGACGCACATCGAGGAGGTGGCCGCCGCGCGCGCGGAATACGACCGCCGCGATTGACCGCCGGTTTATCCCGTTGCGCGTGTAATGCCGGATATGTCAGCGTCTATCGCACTCAATGACTATTACCGGTAAATGGTGTGGAATGAAATATACGGGACTCGCGCTCGCGTTCGTGTCCTCATCGTGTTTCGCGTTCTCGGGGCCGATGGCCAAATACCTCAACGCCGCCGGGCTGACGCCGGTCGAGGCAGTGTGGACGCGGATGGCGGGGGCGGGGCTGCTGCTGGTGGCGGTGCTGGCCGTGGTCAGGCCGCGGGCGCTGCGGATCCCCCGCTCCAGGCTGGCGTTCGTCGGGTTGTACGCGGTCATCGCGGTGGCCGGGGTGCAGTCGCTGTACTTCGCCGCGATCACGCGCTTGCCGGTGGGGATCGCCTTGCTGCTGGTCTACCTGGCGCCGGTGATGGTGGTGGCGTGGGTGCGGCTCGTACGCAGGGCCCGGCCCGCACGGGTGGCCTACGCGGGGGCGGTCGTCGCGGTCGTGGGCCTCGGCATCGTCGTCGAGGCGTGGCAGGAGGTAAGGCTGGACCCGCTCGGCCTGGCGCTGGGATTGCTGGCCGGGGCATGCTCCGCCGGATATTTCCTGATGAACGATAGCTTCGGCGACGAGGTGGACCCGCTGGGCCTCATCGCCTGGGGGATGACGGGCGCGGCCGTGGTGCTGATCCCGTTCGCGCGGCCCTGGGACCTGCGGTGGGAGGCGTTCACCGTCTCCGTCACGCCGTCCGCCGGCGGCCGGACGTTGCCGGTGCTGGTGGCCTACCTGTGGATGGCGCTGATCGCGAGCGTGCTGGCGTACATCCTGGGGGTGCACGCCGTGCGGCGCCTCTCCGCCGCCGTCGGCGCCACCGTGGCGTCGCTGGAGGTCGTCGGCGGGGCGGTGGTCGCCTGGGCACTGGTCGGAGAGACGCTCGGCGTGTTCCAGATCGTCGGCGGGCTGATCGTGCTGTCCGGCGCGCTCCTGGCCCAGACCGCCACCCGCGCGACCCCTGCCGCCGAACCACGCGTCCCCGTCCGCGCCTGGCGCGCGGAGGAGCCGCCTGGCTAATCTGGATGGAGCGTGCGAGGGCGCTGCCAGTCCGCGGGCAGGGATTTTCCCACCTTGAGCACCACATCGACACACCGGACGAGACCGACCTCTTTCCGGCCGAGCAAGCGGGCCTCGGCGACGAAGGAGGTTGTGATGTCCGATCGTCATTTCGAGCTGCCCGCCCATCCGAACCTGGAGTACTACCGCAAGCAGGCCAAGCACCTGCATCGCGCGTACGCGAGGGGCGATGCGGCGGCCGGCGCCCGCGTGGCCGACGTGCTGGGCGACCGGGCCGCCGAGCGGTTCCTGCTCAGCGACGCCCAGTTCGTGCTCGCCCAGGAACACGGATTCCGGACCTGGGCCGAGTTCCGCGCGCACATCGACAGCCGCAGCACCGCCGAGGACCGGCCGGTCTCCCGCCTCCTGGGGATCCGCCCGGGCGCCTACGCCTCGATGGCCGACCGCCTCCTCGACGACCTGCGCCGCGATGACCCGGGCGCGCTGCGACGGTTGCGGGCCTACGTGCCCAGGCAGGCCGCCGCGACCTCCGCGGCCACCGCCGAGCTCCGGGACGCGCGGCTGGTCATCGCCCGGGAGTTCGGCTTCCCGACCTGGCGTGAGCTCATGTCGTTCACCGGGAAATCCCGGGACGATCTCGACGAACTCCAGGAGAGGCGGCGGCGCCTGCGCCGCGAGGCCGAAGCCGTGCTGGCCGGCGACACCGATCGGCTGGCCGGCCTGACCGCCGGGCAGGCCGACACCCTGCTGCACATGCTCGCGGGCCCCGAGACGATCCCCGGCGTCCGGCTCGATGAGGAGCTCGGCGCGCCGCGGGCCGCCGTGGAGGTCCTGATCGGCAAGGCCACCAGCCTGGACGTCCCGCTCATCTGGGCCGCCCGCTCCAACCGGGTCGAGTACGCGCGCCTGCTGCTGGACGCCGGGGCCGACCCCGGCGCCCGGGTCTGGGGCACCACCCCGCTGGAGAACGCCATCCTGCACGGCCACACGAAGGTCGTCGACCTGCTCGCGGGGCGCGGGATCGTCCCGCGGGCGCTTTGGACGTATGCCGCCTGCGGCCGGCTGGACCTCGTGCGGGCCTGTTTCGACGAGGACGGCACGCTGCGCCCGGACGCCGCGCCGTCGCGCCCCGACCTGGCGGACGCCGGCGCCGGCTTCCCGCCCCGGCTGCCGGCGACCGATGACCCGGTGGAGATCGTCGGGGAGGCGTTCGTGCACGCCTGCGAGCACGGCCGGATCGAGGTCGTGCGCTGGCTCCTGGACCACGGCGTCCACCCCGACGTCGCGCCCTATCTCGGGCGGACCGGCCTGCACTGGGCGATCCCGCCCGGCCATCTCGAAGTGGTCCGCCTGCTCCTGGACCGCGGCGCCGACCCGTCCATCCGCGACGACCTCTTCCAGGCCGACGCCGACGGCTGGCTGCACATCTTCCACGCCGCCCACCCGCACGATCCCGTCACCCAGCAGCTGCACGATCTGATCGGACCATAGTTCCGGATAGGCGGCAAGCTGCTCCGACCGGGTCGGCCAGCGCTGTCGCGCGCCTCCGAAGTTGCCAAACGGAACCATGTTCCCTATCGTTATCGGAACACGGTTCCGGTTGCTCGCGGGAGCAGCCGCGTGTGTTCGCCGCAATGGAGGAATCAGGATCATGCAGAACCGCACTTTGGGCCGCACGGGTGTGCAGGTCAGCTCCCTCGTGCTCGGCGCGATGAACTTCGGCCAGATCGGGCGCACCACCCAGGACGAGGTCACCGCCATCGTCGACGCCGCCCTCGAAGCCGGGATCAACGTCATCGACACCGCCGACTGGTACAGCCTCGGCGAGTCCGAGGAGCTGGTCGGCAAGGCCATCGCCGGCCGCCGCGACGACATCGTGCTGGCCACGAAGGCGAACCAGCCGATGGGCGACGAGCGCAACCACCAGGGCAGCTCGCGCCGCTGGCTGGTCACCGAGCTGGACAACAGCCTGCGCCGCCTCGGCGTCGACCACGTCGATCTCTACCAGATCCACCGCTGGGACCCGCGCACCAGCGACGAGGAGACGCTGTCGGCCCTGACCGACCTGCAGCGCGCGGGCAAGATCCGCTACTTCGGCTCCTCGACCTTTCCCGCGTACCGCATCGTCCAGGCCCAGTGGGCCGCGCGGGACAACCACCTGAGCCGGTACGTCACCGAGCAGCCCAGCTACTCGATCCTGCAGCGCGGGATCGAGACGCACGTCCTGCCCGTGACCGAGGAGTACGGCCTCGGGGTGCTGGCGTGGAGCCCGTTGGCCTCGGGCTGGCTGTCCGGCGCGGTCCGCGCGGGCCGGGAGATCGCCACCAGCCGCTCGACGGTCCTGCCGGAGCGCTTCGACCTGTCCGTCCCGTCCAACCGGGCCAGGCTCGACGCGGTCGAGCAGCTGGCGAAGGTCGCCGACGAGGCCGGTCTGACGCTGATCCAGCTCGCGCTCGGATTCGTGACCGCGCACCCGGCCGTGACCAGCGCGATCATCGGCCCTCGTACGCTGGATCACCTGCACTCGCAGGTCGCCGCCGCGGACACGGTGCTGTCCGCCGACATCCTCGACGCCATCGACGCGATCGTCGCGCCGGGCACCGACCTCGCCGCCCACGAGAAGTTCGACACTCCGCCCGCCCTGCTCGACCCGGCGCTCCGCCGCCGCTGACCGCACGGGCGGCGAAGGGGCCTGCCGCGCCTGGTCGTCAGGGGGTGTAGGTTCGCAGCTCCGGCACCGCCCATGCGATCGCCGCCACGGTCACCGTGGTGAGCAGCCCGCCGGCGCAGATCACCACCCGGGGATCGGCGATCGAGGCGGCGGGCCCGTGCAGCAGGTTCGCGATGTGCGGGCCCCCGAAGAGGACGACGGTGAGCGCGCCCTGGATCCGGCCGCGCATGGCGTCGTGGGTGTGCGCCTGGGTGATGGCGTTGCGGAAGGTGCTCAGCACGAAGTTGACCGCACCCCCGGCGACGAGCGCCGCCAGCGCGACCCACAGCTGTGCGGCCAGCCCGAGGACCACGACGGTGGCGCCCCACGCCGCCGCGGCCGCGGCCATGAGCGCACCGTGGCGACGGGCGCGGGTGAACGTACCCGACAGCAGGGCGGCCGCGACCACCCCGGCCGGATAGGCGGCGTAGAGCAACCCCAGCTCCGGGCCGCCACCGGCGGGCCCGCCGTAGGCCTGCCGGGCAAGCTCGGGGAACAGGGCCGTCGGCATCCCGAACACCATCGCCGCGAGGTCCACCGCGACCACCGCGACCAGCAGCCGGCTGGCTGCCAGGTAGCGGAAACTGGCCAGGACCTGGCCGGCCGTGGGGCGAGGCCGGCGGCGCGGCCCGGCCGGGTGCGGGGGCAGCGGCGGCAGCCTCATGACGGCCCACACGACCGCCAGCAGCGCGACGGCGTCGAAGAGGTACAGCGTGCCGAGCCCGACCACCGGGATCAAGGCCCCGGCCAGCACCGGCCCCAGGACCGATCCGGCATAGCGGGTCAGGGACGTGAGGCTGTTGGCCGCCGGTAGCAGCTCGACCGGGACGAGGCGGGGCACCGCGGCCCCCATCGTGGTCATGATCGCCCCGAAGGTCACCCCCTGGCAGGCGACCAGCGCCATCAGGACGGGGACGGACCGCCCGCCGAGCACGGCCTGGATCCAGAAGGTCGCGTACGTGCACGCGAGGCCGCTGTGCGCCGCCAGCAACACCCGTCGCCGGTCCATGACGTCGGCGAGGGCGCCGAACCACAGTGCCGCCACCACCAGTGCCACGAACGACACCGCACCCGCGACGCCCACGGCCGCCGAGGAGCCGGTCACCGTGAAGAGCTGCGCCGGCACGGCGACCACGCTGAACGAGCCGCCCGCCGCGCAGACCGCCGACGCCACCCACAGCCGGCGGAAGGCCGGGACGGCCAGCGGGCGGCGATCCATCGTGAAGGAGCCGAGCGATCGCACCGTCGATGTGATCATCGTCCGCCGCCGTCCGCCGGGGTCTCCAGGCTCACGACGTCGGCGACGACGCAGGCGACGTTGTCGGGGGCGCCGGCCGCGTACGCCAGCGCGACCAGCTCGTCGAGCACCTGCTGCGGCGCATCCGGCCCGGTCAGCACCTCGCGCAGCGACCCTTCCGGTACGACGGCGGACAGCCCGTCGGAGCACAACAGGTAGCGGTCACCGGCCCTGGCCCCGTGCAGCGACAGCTCCGGCCGGGCACCGCCGGTGCCGGTCAGCGCCCGTGCGAGCAGCGAGCGCTGCGGATGCGAGGCCGCCTCCTCCGGGGTCAGCCGTCCCTCGTCGACCAGCGACTGCACGTATGTGTGGTCATGGGTGATCCTGAACAATCCGCCGTCGCGCACCAGGTACGCCCGGGTGTCACCGATGTGCACCAGCGCCAGCCGGGAGCCCGACCACAGCAACGCGGTGAGCGTGGTGACCGCCTCTTTCGACTCCGACGAGGCGGCGATCTCCCCGATGGCCCGGTCGGCCGCACCGACCGCGTCGGCGAGGGCGCCGAGCAGGTCCTCGGCCGACACGGCCAGGGTCTCCAGCGGTTTGAGCGCGTCGATGGCCGCCGCGCTGGCGAGGTCACCGCCCGGGCCGCGGACCCCGTCGGCCACCGCCAGCAACCGGGGGCCGGCGTAGGCGGTGTCCTCGTTGCTCGTGCGTACCAGGCCCGACTCCGACCGGGCGGCGTAACGGATCCCGAACACGGTCGCCGTCTCTTCCACGGTGCTTCCCCTCCCCGACAGGTAGTCGACGAGGAAGGTGGCCAGCCGGCCGCGGGCGGTGGTTTCGGCCAGCACCTGCTCCCAGTAGCCGGCGAGCTCTTCGGCCGCCGCGGGCGCCGGCAGGTCGCACACCCGCCGGATGCGCGCCAGCGGCATGCCCAGCCGCCGCAGCCAGGCGATCAGCCGGGCCCGCTCCAGCTGCGCCGGGTCGTAGAACCGATAGCCGGACTCGCCGTCCACCGCGGCCGGACGCAGCAACCCGAGCTGGTCGTATAGCCGCAACGCCTTCGGCGACAACCGGGCGGCTCGGGCGAACGCCCCGATCGTCAGCAGCCGCACCACTCCTCCTCGTCCCGGCCGCCGCGGCCGGTGACGACGATGCTGCGGCTTCACCCAAGGGGAAGGTCAACCCGGCAGCAGTGGGACCCGGCCCGGCCCACGCCTCCTGCGCGGGAAGGCTACCCGCTCCAGGGTGACGAGCGGGGTCACGAGCAGGGCCACGACCGGCGCCCGGCGAGGTGGGGGCGATCAGCCCCGCGATGCCGCCCACGCCCACCACGCCTCCCGCCAGACCGACGAGTGTCAGCTCTCCACTCGCGGCGATGTTGGAAACGAGGTTCACAGCTGCTCCGACCACCATCAGGATCCACAGCACGACCCGCAGCCCGGAGCGCCGGCGCCGAGGTCGCGGAGGGTGCAGGGGCCGGAAGCCGGCAACCGAGTGGATGGTACAGACCGCTGTAGTACGTCCGTCCCCTGCCGGGCAGGGAGGTGGGCGACCGCGCCGATCCGGCCTTCCTGGTGGTCGCGGTATGTCGCAAAGGTCGTTCATGGAGCAGAATGATCGTGTGACGGAGGTCATCAAGGCCGAGCAGATGCCGGCGACCGTGCGAGCGGCAAGGCTCATCATGACCATTGAGGTGGCCTTCGGCCTCGTGTCGCTCGCCATGATGATCGGTGTCGCAGCCGCGGACTTCAGCCCCGGGTTCCTCCTGCTGATCCCCTGTGCCGCCTTGTTCCCGGCGCTCATGGGCTGGGTGCTGTCCCGCTGGCCATCGCGCCGGAAGTATGTCCGCTGGAGCGCCGTCGCCGTCGATGTGGCCGCGTGCGGCCTCTATGTCACCACGGCCGCGATCCATGATGATCTCGATTGGGTCGTCCTGCTGTCTCCGAGCACGTTCCTCCCCGTGGCGGTCGTCATCGTGATGCTCACCCCCTCGGCAGGACGCTGGTTCGCCCGCTGACCTGGCAGACCTGCGGGCGTCAGCTCGGTGGTCGCGGGATGAGCAGCCCTCGGTTGAAGGCCTCGGTGACGGCGGCGGCGCGGTCGCCGACCCCGAGCTTGCCGTAGATGTTCAGCAGGTGGGACTTGACCGTGGCCTCCGTGACGAACAGCTTGGCCGCCGCCTCCCGGTTCGTGGCGCCGGCCGCGACCAGCTGGAGGACTTCGAGCTCCCGCTGGCTGAGTGGCCCCGAGGCGGAGGAGCGTACCCGGCTCATCAGCAGGGCCGCCGCCGACGGCGCGAGCACCGCCTCTCCCCGGGCCGTCGCACGGACCGCCTGCAGGAGCTCGTCACGGGGAGCGTCTTTCAGCAGGTAGCCGGTGGCGCCCGCCTCGATCGCGGGCAGCACGTGGCTATCGGTGTCGTACGTGGTCAGCACCAGCACGCGCGCGCCGCCCCCGGCCAGCTCTCTCGTCGCGCTCACGCCGTCCAGGCCGGGCATGCGCAGATCCATGAGGATCACATCCGGCCGCAGCGCGTCGGCGAGCCGGACCGCCTCGGCCCCGTCTCCGGCCTCGCCGACCACCTCGAACTCGGGATCGCGCGCGAACATGCTGCTCAAACCATCCCGGACCACCGGGTGATCGTCGACGATCAGCAGCCGGATCACAGCCTCGGAGCGGCTCATGCGGAGGCCTCCGCCCGCTCGGCGGGGACGCGGGCCGAGATTCCCGTGCCGGCGCCGGGCTCCGACTCGACCTGCAGCGTGCCCGCCAGGCCCTCCATCCGCTGCCGCATCGCGACCAGCCCGAACCCGAGGTGAGCGGCAACCGGCCCGTCCCCGAGCCGGGCCGGGTCGAAGCCGCTGCCGTCGTCACGCACGTCCAGAGCCACCTCGTGATCCATGTACGACAGTGTCACCCCCACCCGGGTCGCCCGCGCGTGCTTGGCCACGTTGGCCAGCGCCTCCTGCGCGATTCTGAGCAGCGCGACCTCGGCCTCCGGCCGCATCGGCCGCGCGGTGCCGGTCGTCGTGACCTGGACCGGGATCTCGTGCAGCGCCGACCAGCGGCCGGCCACGCTCGCCAGCGCCTCTCCCAGCCGCGCCGTCCGCAGCGGCTCGGGGCGCAGCGCGTGCACCGATCGCCGCGCCTCGGACAGGCTCTCGGCGGCCAGCCTGGTCGCGGCCTCGATGTGCCGCTGCCGGTCTGCCGGGTCGTCGCCGGCGTGCTCGGCCGCGTGCAACTGGGTGATGATGCCGGTCAGACCCTGTGCCAGGGTGTCGTGGATCTCCCGGGCCATCCGCTGCCGCTCGTCGTGCACGCCGGCCTGCCTGGCTTGCACCAGCAGCTGCTCGTGCAGGACCGTGTTCTCCGCCAGCGTCGCCTCCAGCCTGCGGTTGGCTTCGCGTGCCTCTTCGAGCGCCCGCTTGCGCTCGTCGTTCTGCTGGGCGCCACGCCGGGCGAACCAGGCGAAGCCGCACATGGGAAGCACGTTCGTGGCAAGGACGGCGGCGTACGTGATCAGGCCCGATGGCGTGGCCTTGTCCACGCCGTACGCCTGCGCCGTGCCCGCCACCATCGCCACCGCGGCGACGCCCGCCTGCTGCCACGGCCAGCGCAGGACTCTGAACGCGTAGATGTATCCGGCAGGCGCGAAGAACCCGAACCACGGGTCCCTGACCACCAGGATCGCCATGATCACGATCAGCACGGTGAAGAACACCGCCATCACCGCCGCGCGCTCCCGCCAGGCGGGATGCAGCGTGAACACCCACAGCATCCACGCCGCCGCCAGCGCGCACAGCGCCAGGTCGATGAGCAGTGACCGGCCCGCCGACCACTTGACCGCCACCGTGACGGCGGCCAGGATCGCCAGCAGCGCGTACGGCACGGCGGTGATCAGCGGCACGGACCAGCGCGGCCCTGCACAGCTCATCCGCACACCCCTCCATGACTCGGGCTTCGCAACCGACAATCTAGCCGTGGCCACCGCGTTCGACCTGGTTGCCTACCTGGTTGCCTACCGGGCGCCCTTGTCGGCGCCCTTGCCGGTGGCTTTGCCGGTGGCTTTGCCGGTGGCGAAGAGCGAGCGCAGATGCCCGCCGTTCGCGATCACGACGACGCCCGCCAGCAGCAGCCCGCAGACGCCCTGCTCGATCCGCATCCACACCGGCAGGAATCCGGGGAGCGAGATGAGGATCACGATGGCCGCCAGCATGACCCCGGAGGCGATCCGCAGCCGCAGGAACGCCCGGCGGCGGCCCCGGGAGGCGCCGACGGCGAAGGTGAGCATCAGCACCGAGGTGATGACGACGATCTCACCGCGGAGCCAGACCGTGTCGTTGACCAGCGCGGGGTCGTGGCGGAGCAGGAAGGCGGCCACGAGGGTGAGCGCGCTGACGGCGACATAGCCGCCGATGAGCAGCTTCATGGCGCGGAAAGCCGTCCGGCTGCGCGGATGGTTCACGTCTTCGCCGACAGTGTCGGCAGAACGTGACTCGCGGGTCCTCATGGTTGCACACCTTCTCTTTCGCTCTTTCGCCGAAGCACCTTCGCTGAGGCACTTCACTGAGGCACTCATCAAGGCACCTCGCTGAGGCACTTTCGCTGAGGCGTCGAGCGTCGCATCGCCACCACGAGCCGCACATCGACCGGCCTGACAGGTACGCGGCTGAACCGGCGGACCAGCCAGACGGCTGAGCCGATCCACCGATCGGCTGACCGGCCGGCGACGCCGGTCAGCCGCTCTCCGGCCAGTCCCAGCCCAGCTGCAAGAACAGCCCCAACCGGTCGCTGACCGCGCGGATCTCGGAGATCTTCCCCTCGCGCAGGGTGCGCCCTTGAGCCGGCGCCACGCCTCTGACATCCGCCCGTGCTAAGTTGGCCGTATGACCAACTTGGCCGATCGACCAAATTCGGTGCGTGGGGATCGCCGCCGCGAGCAGCTCGTGGAGACCGGCATCGCCCTGCTGCGGGAGCACGGCTGGCCCGGCGTCACCACGCGGGCCGTGGCGGAGCGGGCCGGCACCAACGCCGGCCTGATCCACTACCACTTCGGCGGCCTGCCCGGGCTGCACGCGGCGATCTTCCGGCGTGCCACCGACCTCATCATCAACCCGATGGTCGCCGAGCTCCTGAGCGCCGGGGACGAGCGGGCGGCGCTGGCCATGATGCGGGGCATGATGCCCCGCATGTCCGGTGACCAGCAGACGGCCCGGCTGGCCGCGGAGCTGATCGTGGGGGCCACCCGCGACCCGGCCCTGGGCGAGGTGCTGCGCGACGAGCTGCGCCAGGCCCGCAGCCAGATCGCCGACCGGCTCGCCCGGTTGCATCCAGGCTGGTCCCCAGGTCAGGCGCAGGGGGCCGCCGCCCTGATCGTCGCCGCGATCGACGGGCTGATGCTGCACCACCTGATCGACGGCGACCTTCCGGTGGACGAGGCGCTGGCCGCTGCGGAGGAGCTGCTGGAGGATGGCTCGTGAGGGTCCTCATCTGCGGGGCCGGGATCGCGGGGCTCACGCTCGCGTACTGGCTGCGTCGCCGTGGCCTGGAGCCCGTGGTCGTGGAGCGCGCGCCCCACGACCGCCTGGGCGGGTACGGCGTCGATTTCTTCGGCACCGGCTACGACGTCGCCGCCCGCATGGACCTCCTCGACCGGTTGACGCCGCACCGGCTGCCGGTCGACTCGGTTGAGTTCGTCGACGCCTCCGGTGCTCCCGGCGCCCGGCTGACCACGGGGCTCCTGGGCCGGATCATCCAGGGGCCGCACCTGCCGCTCATGCACACCACGCTCGAAGGCGCCCTGCTCGACGCCGTCACCGGCGACGTGGAGATCCGGTTCGGCGAGAGCATCGCCGCGGTCCGGGACGCCGGCACGGCCCTCGAGATCGACTTCACGAGCGGCGGCACGCAGCGCTTCGCCCAGCCCCTGGACTGCCGGCTGGCGTCCTATCCGATCCCCGACCGGTACGACTGGGGACGAGTCCGTACCCACTACACCGAGCCGGGCCGGCCGGGACTGATCGCCCAGCGCCTGGCCAACCGGCTCATCATGCGCCGGACGTTCGCACCGCTGCTGCGCCGGCAGTTCGGCGCGGACAGCATCCTGCCCCCGCGCACCGCGGACCTCGGGAAAGGCTGAACCATGCGGATCGTCAAGAAGCCCGCTCCGCCGGCCGGGCTGCGCCGCAGGCTGTGGCGCCTGCCCATCCTGCTGTACCGCATCGGCCTCGGACCGCTGCTGGGCCGCCGCGTCATGCTGCTCACCCACACCGGCCGCGTCTCGGGCCGGCCCCGCAGGGCCGTCATCGAGGTCGTCCGGCACGATGAGCACGGCTACGTGGCCGCCTCCGGCTTCGGCCCCGGAGCCGACTGGTACCGCAACGTCATGGCCACCCCGCAGGTGACCCTCCAGATCGGCGGCGAGGTCCGCCAGGCGGTGGCCACGCCGCTCGCGGCCGAGGAAGGGGCGGAGATCATGGCGCGATACGCTCCCCGCCACCCCGCCGCCGCCCGCCGGCTCTGCAAGATCATGGGCTTCGCCGTCAACGGCAGCGTGGAGGACTACCGCGAGGTCGGGCGGCACATCCCCTTCGTACGCTTCACCCCGCACCCCATTAGCACGCCGTGACGGCGGTCGCCGCCAGTACGATCATGGTTGGCTGGCGGCCTCGCTCAACTGGACATACCGTCAGGAGTGAGGTCGACGCTTCATCCCCGGCGGGAGGTCTGTCGCGCATGCTGGACAAGCAGGAGGCCCGGACGGTCGCCGGGCTGCTGGAGGAACTGGCCGACCGGCTCGGCCACGATGCCCCGCTCGGCGCCGAGGCCGAGCGGCTGGCCATGACGCTGCGCGAGCGGCTGGCCGGTGCGACCGGGAGTGGCCCAGTGATCCCGGGCAACACCGTGGAGGCCCGCGCGGACGCGGCGGCGGCTCGGGACCTGGCGGCCGAGCAGCGCGATCTGGCCGCCCGCCAGCGCGATGAGGCGGCCGACCAGCGCAGCCTCGCGGCTCTCGCGCGCAGTCGGCAGGAAACCCGGACGCCCGAAGCGGTTCAGGCCGACGAGGCCGCCTGGTGGCGGGAGCAGCGGCAGGAGCAACGGGACCGCGAGGCCGCCGCCCGGGATCGGGCCGCCGCCGCGGCGGATCGGCAGGCCGGGCAAGCCGACCGCGAACAGAACCTCATCGAGCGCGAGCAGCAACATCCTCCGTGGCGGAGCGAGACGAACGGCAGCGGCACCACGTCCGACACCGGTAGGGCCGATGTCAGCGCCCGGCCCGCCCAGATGGACATGCGCGACATCCGGGAGCGGACCCAGGACATCATGCGACGAGGTGAGCTGGCCCGCCAGAACGCTGCGACGGCGCGGCTCCAGGTGGACAGGATCGCCCAGCGCCTGGCCGAGCTCCGATCCCGCCTGCGGTAGACCCGCCCGCGCTCAGGCGCGGCGGCCGTCTCATGTGCACAGTGGCTGTCTTATGTGCGCAGCGGTTGTCTCAAATGCGCAGCGGCCGTCCTATGCGCGGCCCGCGGCCGGCTCCCTCGCGTCCTGCGGCGCGTTCTCGTGGCGCGGGAGCAGCAACGGCGTGGCCAGGAGCAGGACTCCGGCGATCGCGATCGCCATGCGGGGGCCGGTGACGGCGGCCAGCAGACCCCACACGGCGGTCAGGGCCGCGATGGTGGCGCTGCTGGTGACCGACCACGCGGACAAGGTGCGGGCGATCCGGTCAGGGTCGGTGCGGTCGAGCCGGTAGGTGGCCAGCACCGGGTTGAACATGCCGCAGCAGGTCACCAGGCCGAGCTGGACGGCGATGACGAGCACGATCCCGGGAACGCCGGGCTGGACGAACGCCAGCCCGATCGGCCAGCACGCGCGCAGCGCCCCGACGGTGCGCATCACCTTCCGCTGCCCGTACCGCGCCACGAGCCGGCGCGCCAGCCGCGCCCCGACCAGGCCGCCGACGCAGGGGGCCGCGAACGCGAGTCCGTACTGCCAGGGCGCGAACCCGAGGTCGCCCAGCAGGAGCACGGCGAGCAGCGGCTCGGTCGCCAGGAGCAGGCCGTTGACCAGGATCGCGTTGAAGAACAGCCGGCGCAGCCCCCGGTGAGCCAGGATGGAGCGCCACCCTTCGAGCAGGTCGCCCGCGCGCGAGCGCCGGACGCCGCTTCGCGTGGGGCGCGGCTCGCCGCCGCCGATCGCGCGAACGCCCAGTGCCGACAGCAGGTAGCTGACCGCGTCGGCCATCACCGTCGCCACCGGGCCGAACATCCCGATCGCTGCCCCGCCGAGCGGCGGCCCGGCCACGGTCGCGGCCCACGTCGTGGACTCGAACCGGCTGTTCGCGATGAGCAGGTCCTGCGGCGGCACGAGCGCCTTCAGGTACGCGCCACTGGCCGCGGTGAAGGCGATCTTGGCCGCGGCGACGACGACGGAGACGACGAGGAGCTGGACGAAGCTGAGCAGGCCGAGCGCGAACGCGACGGGGATGCTCATCAACGCCACGAACCTGGTCAGATCCATCGCCATCATCACGGGCCGCTTGCGGCGGAACTCCACCCACGGTCCGAGCGGCACCGCGACCACCGCCCCCACCGCCAGCCCGGCGGCGGACAACGCCGACACCTCGGCCGGCCCGGAGTGCAACACGAGGACCGCGATCATCGGAAACGCCCCGAACCCGAGACCGGTACCGTACGAGCTGACCGCGTAGGACGCCCACAACCACCCGAACCGCCGCCCCAGCGCCCGCCTGCCCGCCACGCGCAGCCCACCTCCCACCGATCTGAACAACCCCAGGTTGACCTTCGGTATCAAAGCGGCTGGTGGGCGGCGGGATCAAACAACCGATCTGCCGGAAACACACAACCAGGTGTTGTGCATCCGGCATCGCCGAGAGGGCGCGCGGGTCCGGGAGGTGAGGGGGCCGGCCGGGCAGGCGGGGATCAGGACCGGGGCCCGGCCAGGCCGGGGACGAGCACGGCGCCGACGACCAGGTGCATCAGCAGCAGCACCAGCGTCGCGGCGGTGCCGACGGCGCTGCCGATCGGACCGAGCAGGGACAGGGCAAGCACGACCAGGGCGATGATCGTCCAGATGCGGGTGGGCCTGGCCGTCCATCGTTCCAGGACGGCCAGGAGCGCCCAGCCCGCGAGCCCGGCCAGCAGGCTGGCGACCATGACTGCCACCGGGCCGGTCGTCTGCGGGGTGCCGCCCGTCTGTACCGTCAGCGTGACTCCGGCCACCGGCACGGCCACCGCCCACAAGGCCAGGGCGGCCACGGGGGTGCCGATCACGGTGAGGAGGCGTCTTCTGGTGGAGGTGTTCATGCCGATCAGACTGGCCCGGCCGGGTGGGCCGCCGCATCGGGCGCGTGGTCGTGCGGTGTCCTTCCCTCGTGGGGCCCGGGTCCTACTTTGGTAGGTGACGGCCTCGTCGTGGCGATGGCTAGCCTGGCCTGGTGAGTGAGATGCGACCCCCGCGGCCCGTGGCCGTGGCCGGCGTGATTTTCGCGGTGGGCGCGCTGACCGCCGTGTCGTTGTGGGGGCAGGCGGGCGGGGCCGAGCTGGGGCTGGATGTCGCGGTCTCGATCGCGAGCCTGGCCGCGGCCGTCGTCCAGCTGTGGTGGCCCGTCTCCGGGACGCTCGCCACCGCGCTCCTCGCCGCGCTCTCCCCGGTGGCCACACCGGCGGCGACGACGGGGGCGCTGCAGGTGGCTCAGCGCAGGCGGTTCCCCGTCGCGGCGGCGGTCGTGGCGGCGGGGATCGCGGGGCACGTGGTCCAAGGGCTGTGGCGGCCGAACTCCGGCATCTCACTCGGCTGGTGGCTGCTGCTGATCTGCGCCGCGTACGGCGCGTTGCTCGGCTGGGGCGCGCTGGCCCGCTCCCGCCGGGCGCTGCTCTTCTCCCTGCACGAGCGCGCCCGCCGCGCCGAGGCCGAGCAGGGACGACGGGTCGCCGAGGCGCGCATGGCGGAGCGCCGCCAGCTCGCCAGGGAGATGCACGACGTGCTGGCCCACCGGTTGTCGCTGGTGGCCACCCACGCGGGGGCGCTGGAATACCGCCCCGACTCCTCGCCGGAGCAGCTGGCGCGGGCCGCCGGGGTGGTCCGCTCCGGTGTGCACCAGGCGCTGGAGGAGCTGCGCCAGGTGATCGGCCTGCTGCGCGAGGATGACGACCTCCTGGACGAGCTGGCGCCCCGGCCCACGCTGGCCGACGTGCCGCTGCTGGTCGACGAAGCGCTCCAGGCGGGTCAGGCCGTACAGCTCAGTGACGAGACCACCGGCGCGGCCCTGCCCGCCGCCGCGGGGAGGACGGGCTACCGCGTCGTGCAGGAAGGGCTGACCAACGCCCGCAAGCACGCGCCCGGCCAGCCGGTGGAGGTGCTGCTGCGCGGCACCCCCGGCACGCGCCTGCTGATCGACATCCGCAACCCGCTGCCCGCGCCCGGCTCGGCGCCCGCCGCGCCCGGCAGCGGCGTCGGCCTGGTCGGGCTCACCGAGCGGGTACGCCTGGCCGGCGGGCAGCTGGACCACCACAGCAGCGGCCGCCAGTTCCAGCTCCAAGCCTGGCTACCATGGCCCATGTGATCCGCGTGCTCCTGGTCGACGACGATGCGCTGGTCCGTGCCGGGCTGTCCATGATGCTCGACGGCGCCGCCGGCATCACCGTCGTCGCCGAGGCCGCCGACGGCCAGGAGGCGGTCACCGCCACCGACGCCCACGCCCCCGACGTCGTCCTGATGGACCTTCGCATGCCGCGGGTGGACGGCATCACCGCCACCCGCCGGCTGCGCGCCCGCGCCCGGCCGCCTGAGGTGATCGTGCTGACCACCTTCGACACCGACGAGAACATCCTGCACGCGCTGCACGCCGGCGCCAGCGGGTTCCTGCTCAAGGACACCCCGCCCCAGCGGATCGTGGAGGCGGTCACCCGCGTCGCCGCGGGCGACCCGATCCTGTCCCCCCGCATCACCCGGCGGCTGATGGAGCGCACCGTCGTCCAGGCCGGGGCCTACGAGCGGGCCCGCGCCGCGCTGGCCGTCCTGACCCCGCGCGAGCACGAGGTGACCGTCGCGATCGCGAACGGCCGGACGAACGCGGACATCGCCACGGAGCTCGCCATGGGCATCACGACGGTGAAGGCGCACGTCTCCAGCATTCTCACCAAGCTCGGCCTGGACAACCGCACCCAGATCGCGCTCCTCGCCCACGACGCGGGCCTGGCCTGACGCGTCGAGCGGGCGTACCCCTGCTTGAAGAGCAGGTCGCCGAAGGCGGTGCCGGGCTCGGCGGGCCGTTCGGCGGGCGCGGCACTGGCAGTGCTGCAGCCAGGCCGCCTCGAAGCCCGGCAGGTCGATCGCGTGGATCAGCTCCGTGCAGATCTCCGCCGACCCGAAGATCGTGCCAAGGTGCAGGGCGAAGACATTGTCGGCGACGGCGGCGGCCCTCGTGCCCCCGGTGAACCAGGTGGCGACCGCTCTCACCCGCTGGCCCGAGGTCATCTCAGTCGAAACGCCTTCAACCGACAAGGCAACAGCTGACGAGCGCGAGTAACGCGGCCCTGCGCGCATCGGGCACTCGGTAAAGGTCGAGCATCTCGCGGACAAGGTCGGCGATGGTTCGGAGCCCCCTACTTTCGCCGACCCGCGCCAGGCCCTGCCCGCGCCGTCGGACAAAGTTCTGTCCGATCGGCCGGCCTGCCTGACAAGAGCCGGGGGCTCGATCGCCGCCGCCTGCCCGGCCGCCCCGGGTGCCCTACACGCTCACCGCGCGCGGGCGCCGCCTCGGCTCCGTTCTCCAGACGCTTTGGGATTGGGGCACGACCTCCGAAAACCGATCGACCTACGCGGGTCTCCCCGGGTCGGTCAGCGGGATGATCCGCCGGAACTTGCCGCCCGACGACTGCTGCGGCGGCTCCTCCGCGCGCTCCAGAACGACGTCGTCGGCCTTGTGCTCGGCCAGCAGCTGGGCGATCTCGCCGCGCATCCGCTGCCACACGAGCTCGGCGTCCGCGCCGTCACTGGGCCGCAGCCGGACGCGCAGCGTGCCGGGCGCGGACTGGACGATCTGGTACTGCTCGACGCCTGCCGCCCGGTCCAGCAGGGTGCCGAACAGCATGGGCGAGATGCTCACCTGCTCGCCCCGGCCGGTGGGGAACGTGAGCAGGTCGGCGGCCCGGCCCTGGACGCGGATGGCGGGCAGCGGGCTGCCGCACGGGCACGGGTCGGGGCGCAGCAGGACGCTGTCGCCGAGGTCGTAGCGCAGGATCGGCTGCACCCGGTTGGCCAGGTTGCTCACCAGGACCGTGTGCGACGGCTCGCCGGGCGGGACCGGCCGGTGGTCGGCGTCGACCGGCTCCGCCAGCGCCCAGTCGCTGTTGACGTGATACCAGCCGTGCTCGCAGCCATAGCTGAGGAAGCCGCACTCGGTGGCGGCGTAGGAGGCCCGGGCCTTGGTGTGGAAGGCGTCGCCGATCCGCTCCAGGGACTCCGGCGTGGCCGTCTCGCCGCCGGCGATGATCGTCGCGGGGCGGATGCGCAGGCGGCCGGCCTCCTGCTCCCTGGCCAGCAGCGTGAGCATGCTGAGGAAGCCGGCGATGCTCGCGGGGTTGTAGTGGTTGAGCTCGGCGACCAGGTCCGGGAGCGGCTGGTTGATCGAGAAGACCCGCAGTGTCCGACCCAGCAGGGGCCTCTCACGGCGGAACCAGGCCGCCGAGGCGACGGTCGAGAAGTGGCCGCCGGGCGCGGAGACGATCGCGGTACGGCCGGCGCGGGCCAGGATGCGGAACACGTCACCGGCCTTCAGCCCGGAGCCGGCCCGCGTCCCGAGCGCGGTGTGCACGGCCATGGTCTGCGCGTCCTGCAGGAACAGGCCGCGCAGGCCGCTGGTGCCGGACGTCGTCGCGACCAGGTACTCGTCCTGGAACCGCTCCCCCACCAGGCCGGGATCGGCCACGAACGCCTCGACCCGCTCCAAGGTAACCGCGCGGTCGGTGACCCAGTCGTCGAAGCGTGGCATCAGCGTCTTCTTGCTGGTGACCGGGAGTAATGCCGGATCGTCGACCCGCTCGGGCAGGTCCCGGTACAGCTCGCGGTAGAACGGCGAGCGGGCGCGGGCGTAGGCCACCAGCTCCGCGAGCCGGGTCCGCTGCCGCTCCGCGATCGCCTCTGGGCCGAGCCGCAAGGTACGTCGCGCGTCCCGGGACAAGCCGGCGGTTTCCCCCATGATGCTGTGTTCCTCTCCGATGAGCGATATGTGATCGTGGCCGGCGGGGTCATGAGCCTTCCGCGGGTGGCCGCACGGCGAGCAGCCCGGACATGGCGACGTCGAGGCCATGGCGGGAGGCCTCCCACAGCTCCGCCTGCGAGCGGCCGAGCTGGACGCTGGCCAGCCCCGCCTGCTGGATGGCGCCGAGCAGGGCCCCGGTCATCGCCGCCGCGGTGATCGGATCCAGGCCGGGGAACGCCTTCAGCAGCTCGCCCGCGATCCGCTGCTGCAGGTCCATCAGGACGTACAGACCCTTGGCCTGGAGTGCGGGCGTGGTCAGGACGAGCCGGGCCGCCGCCGACAGCTCCTCGGGCTTCTTGGGCGGGACCTTGGGCCGGCGGTGGGCCGCGTACTCCTGCACCATCCTCGCCAGCACCTCGCCGGGGCCCTCGTCCGGGCGGCGCTCGGCGATCGCCTTGAACATCACGTCGAAGTCGCGCTCCGCCTCGACGAACAGGACCTCGTCCTTGCTCCGGAAGTAGTTGGCGAACGTCTTGGGATCGACGTCCGCCGCCGCGGCGATCTGCGTCACCGTGGTCTGCTCATAGCCCTGCTCCTCGAACAGCCTGATGGCCGTTTCGACGATCCGCTGCCGGGTCAGCCGCTTCTTCCGCTCGCGCCGGGACTCCTCCTGCATGCCACAAATATACGCCTAACCGAAATTTCCCGACAACCGGAAAATTCCACTTACTCGGAGCTCCGGCTTAACGGGCGGAGCCGCCCGCCGGCGCCGCGCTGGACGCGGCCTGCGGCACACCTGCTGACGGCCTGTCTGGGCGCGAGAAAGCCGCGCACCAGCCCCGCCGGACGCCCCTGCCGCTGGTCGCGGGCACCCGGCCGCCGGTCAGTCCGCGCTCGGGAGCCTGGCCTCGCCCGCCGGCTGCCGGACCGCGCTCTTCACGAGCTCGCCGACCTGTGCCGCGGGCACGGCGATCCCGGGTGTCCGAAGGGTCCAGCCGAGGAAATCCGCGACCTTCATGGCGGGCAGCTCGCCGAGATAGGGACGTACGTACACCGGCGTGTTCGGTTCGCTGCGCCAGCTGCCGGCCAGCGGGCCGATGTCCACCGCGTCATAGCCGAGGACGTCCAGCAGCGCGGCGGCCTCCGCGTTGGCCGCCGCGTCGTCGCCGGCGATGGGCAGGGCGCTGCGGTCCGGCGCGCCCGCGGGCCGGGCGAGGGAGTGCAGCTGGTGCGGGGTGATGTTGTTGAACGCCTTGACCACCCGGGACCCGGCGAGGTGGCGCTGCAGCAGAGCGCTGGAGGTCAGCTCGCCCGCGTCCAGCTCGGCCAGGTGACCGTCCCGCTCGGGGTAGTAGTTCGCCGTGTCCAGGACCGTCTTGCCGGCCAGGGCTTCGGCGGGAAGCTGCTGGTAGGGCCGCAGCGGGATGGCGGCAACCACCAGGTCCCCGGCGTGTGCCGCTTCCACGGGCGTGGCCGCCCGGGCCCGCCCGCCCAGGTCGGAGACCAGGTCGGAGAGTGTTTCGGGGCCGCGCGAATTGCTGAGGACGACCTTGAGACCGGCCGCGACGGCCAGGCGGGCCAGAGAAGAGCCGATCATTCCGCTGCCGATGAGGCCGAGCGTTTGGGGCATGGGTTCGCTCCGTCGGTTGGGTGGGGTGCTTGCTTTCGCGTTCCAACAGCCTGGAACCGCCGCGACCGCCCGGCCAGGCCCGTGTCCTGCGTACTCATGGCCTGATCACCCGCCGTAGGCCCCGGCGTAGGGTGATCGGGTGGACGACCGGACCGAGCTGAGCGACTTCCTCAAATCACGCCGTGCCCGCCTTCGCCCGGAGGACGTCGGGCTGCGCGACTACGGCCGGGTGCGCCGGGTCGCGGGGCTGCGGCGTGAGGAGCTCGCCCGGGTGGCGGGGGTGAGCATCGCCCACTACACCCGCCTGGAACAGGGCAAGGGAGACAACGTCTCGGACGAGGTCCTGGACGCCATCGGCACGGCGCTGCGCCTGGACGGCGACGAGCTGACCTACCTGCGCCGGATCGCCCGGCGTCCCCAGCCGTGCGCGGCCGGCGCGGCCTCGCCGGAGGTGCCGCCGAACCTGCGCTACCTGCTGGAGTCGTTCGTGATGACGCCGGCGCTGCTGGTCGGCCGGCACACCCAGATCATCGGCTGGAACCGGCTCGCCGTGGCGGTGTTCGGCGACTTCCCGGGGCTGCCGGAGGACCGGCGCACGCTCTCGCACCTGCTGTTCACCGAGCCCTACCTGCGCGAGCTGCACCGCGCCGGCTGGGAGCGGGCGGCCCGCGAGCACGTGGCGCACCTGCGCGTGCTGCTCGGGCGCTATCGAGGGGACGCGGGGCTCGCGGCGCACATCGACCACCTGCGGGAGCTGAGCCCGGACTTCGCGCGGATGTGGGCGGAGCATCCGGTCGCGCAGGCCCGCTACCGGGCGTACGTGCTGCACCATCCGGTCGTCGGCGAGCTAACCCTGCACGGCGAGCTCATCTCGCTGCCCGACGAGCCGTCGTGCTGCGGCGTCGACCTGTTCGCCGCCGAGCCGGGCTCGGCATCGGAGCAGGCGCTGCGCAGGCTCGCGGACGGGTGAGAGCCTCCATGGAACGCTCGCCGTCTCGTCCGACGCCCGCGCGCGTTCGCCGCCTCACAGACGCTCGCGCAGCCAGCGCAGCGAGGCCCGGCCCAGCGCGACCATCATGTCCACCAGGTGGCGATCGACCTGCGGTCCCGCCGACGCGGCGATCCGGAGAAGGAACCCGGAGTGCATCGCCAGCACCGCGTCGATCTGAGCCGCGTCGAGGTCGCGGGTCAGCGGATGGTCCTCGGCGATCGGCTGCGGATCGATCCCGCTGAGCGACACGCTCGCCAGCAACGTCACCAGGTCGCAGTGACCGGCCCCGACCCAGGCGTGCGGCCAGTCGACGACGAAGACGCGCCCGGCGGTCAGCATGATGTTGAACGGATACAGGTCCCCGTGCAGGAGCGTCCGGCCGGCCAGAGCGGGTGCGGAGCCCTCCTCCAGCGCGGCGAGCTCGTCAAGGTGGCGGGCCGCCCACGGCGAGAGCGCGTCGATCCTCTTGACGGCGGAGCCCTCGACGCTGGACACGCCCTTCGCCAGTGCCGCCCAGCCGCCCAGTCGCGGGCCGCCCAGGAATTCTCCGTCCACCGGGGACGGGGTCAGGACCTGCACCAAGCCGGTGACGGCGGCCAGGACCCGATCGAGCTCATCGCGCCGCCACGGCTGTGCAGCCAGCCGTCCAGGGATCTCCTCGAAGATCAGCGCGACCCAGTCGCCGTCGTCGTAGGCGTCCAGCAAGCGTGGCACCGGCACCGCCCGGGGCAGCCGCCGCGAGATCTCGATCTCCCTGCGGTGGAACGCCGCCGCCGCGGGCGCCGCCGACGTGCTCGCCGCCTTCACGAACGCGCGCCCGCCGCTCGCCAGACGCACGCGTGCGGCCAAGCCCTCGGAGAACCCGCCCGGCTGACTGACCGCGTCGACCACCCGGCCGCCGAGCAGCCGCTCGATCCCCGCCACCACCTCCTCGGGCACCGCCGCCCAGGCGATCCGGCTGCCACTCGTGGCCTGCGGAAGCACGCCCCTACCCGCTTCGTGCTCGCCCGCGCCCGAACCCGCTTCCTGACCGCGCACGCCCGACTCCCGCGTCACCGCGAATCCTTTCCCCAACGCCTGCATCGCCACCGCACCCATGATCGGGAGAACTCCGGCGGCAAGGCGGCGATCCGGATCAAGGCTCGACGCGCTGTGGCCCCGGCGTGACCTCCCGGACGACGGTGTAGGTCGGTCTGCCGCTCATGCGCGGCTCCGCCTTGCCGGACAAGCCCTCCAGGGCCTTGGCGATGGCGGCCGTCCGGCCCTCGGTGTCGGAGGTCTCCACGAAGTGGCGGTAGTCCGCCTCGCTGGCCCAGTGGACGATGTTGTACACGCGCGTGCCGTCGGTGCTCACATGGAACCGGGCCGACCGGTAGCCGGGATAGAAGCGTACCCACCGCTCCTGGATCTCCGCGAACGCCGCCACGAACTCCCGCTGGGTGTCGAAGCCGTCCACGGTGTAGTCGATGATCGAGTAGAAGCCGGACTCCGTGCTCACGTACGCTCCTCGTGATCAGACGCAGGGCTCTGGTGGCTCATCCTGCAACCTCAGCCGCTGTTGAGGTCAAGCCGCCGCAGGGGTTCGTCGGAGCCGGATACGGCGCCCAGGTCACCGGCCACGGCCGGCACGGCTGACCCCCTTCAAGGCCGCATCTTCCATCAGACCCGTACATCCCCTTTATACCTAGCCAGGGTATGGTTTCTCTCGCTCGCTCTTATACCTAACCCCGGTACCGTTCATCACCTCCTCCGGCCAGGCGATCGAAAGGACATCTCTTGATGAATGCGGACATCGGCTCCGGCCGGCACGCCGATCTCAAACAGTGGCTGGGCCTGGGCGTGCTGGTCCTGCCCGCGCTGCTGCTGTTCATGATGCTGACCGTGTTGTTCCTGGCCATCCCCCAGCTGGCCGCAGACCTGCGGCCGAGCAGCACGCAAACGTTGTGGATCATCGACATCTACGGCTTCCTGATGGCCGGCCTGCTGGTCACCATGGGCACGCTCGGCGACCGGATCGGCCACCGGCGGCTGCTCATCGCCGGCGCGGTCATCTTCGCCGTCGTCTCCGTGCTCGCCGCCACCACCTCCGACCCCGCGTGGTTGATCGTCTGGCGAGCCGTCCTGGGCGTCGCCGCGGCCACCCAGATGCCCGCCACCCTGGGGCTGATCTTCGCCACCTTCACCGACCCGCGCCGGCAGGGCATCGCGGTCGGCGTGTGGTCGGGCGCCATCTCGGTCGGCACCGGACTGGGCCCGGTGGTCGGCGGCGCGCTGCTGGAGGCCTTCTCCTGGCGGGCGGCCTTCCTGATCGCGGTGCCGGTCATGGCGATTGTGGCGATCGGCGCGCCGCTGCTGCTGCCCGCCCGCCGCACCCCCGCCGCAGGCCGGGTGGACCTGCTCAGCGTGCTGCTGTCGCTGGCCACCCTGCTGCCGGTCGTCTACGGCGTCAAAGAGCTCGGCAAGGACGGCCGCCTGGCGGTCGCGGTGGCCGCCATCGTGATCGGGCTGGCCTTCGGCTCCTGGTTCGTCGTACGCCAGCTGCGCCTGCCCGAGCCGCTGCTGGACGTGCGGCTGTTCGCCAACCGCGTGGTCAGCGGCGCTCTGAGCGTGTTCCTGCTCGCCGCGACCGCGCTCGGCGGCATCTACCTGCTGATCACCCAGTACCTGCAACTGGTGCAGGGCCTGTCACCACTGCAGGCGGGCCTGTGGGTGCTGCCGGCCGCCATGCTGCTCGTCCTCGTCTCCACGGCCTCGCCCATCCTGGCCCGGCGCTTCCGCCCGGGACGGCTCATCGCGGCAGGGCTCGCCGTCCAGGTGATCGGCTACCTGATGCTCACCCAGGTCGGCGCCACCGGCGGGCTTCCGCTCCTGGTCGCGGGCTTCATCGTCCTGTATCCGGCCGTCGCCCCGTCCATGGCGCTGACCACGAACCTGGTCGTCGGCTCGGCGCCGCCGAACAAGGCCGGTGCCGCTTCCGGACTGGCCACCACCTGCAGCGACCTGGGCATCTCCCTTGGCATCGCGATCATCGGCAGCATCGCCGCCGCCGTCTACCGCGGCCAGGTCGCTGCCGGGCTGCCTGCGGGTCTGCCGCCCGAGGTCGCCGCGGCCAGCCGCGACAGCCTCGACGGCGCGGTCGCCGCGGCGCAGACCCTGCCCGGCGACCTCGGCGCGGCCGTGCTGGCCCCCGCCCGGGCGGCGTTCGCCGGCGGGCTGAACACGGCGGCCGTCATCACAGCGGTCATCGCCGCCGGCGCGGCCATCCTGGCGCTGCGGCGGCTGGGTCATGTCCCGCCGACCGGCGGCGCCCCAAGTCACTGACGCCCGGCCCCGGAGGCGGCAGCCGGCCCGGCAGCGCCCATCCCCACCCCTCTTGAACCCGTACCTGGAAGGACCACCGTGATCACCATCCGTCGCGCCGCCCCCGATGACGCCGCCACCGTGCACGCCCTCATCCACGGCCTGGCCGGGCATCAAGACCAGGCCTGGGCCGTCACGGTGAGCGTCGATGACCTCAGGCGGCTGCTCGCTCACCCGGAGGTCGGCTATCTGATCGCCGAACGGAACGGCCAGGCCGTCGGCTACGTCTCCTGGCTGCAACGCGTCAGCTTCTGGTCCGGCCAGGACTACCTGCACCTGGACGACCTGTACGTGACCGGCGCCGAACGCGGCAACGGTGTGGGCGAGCAGCTGATGCGGGCCATCGCCGAAGCCGCCGACGGCAAAGTGATCCGCTGGGAGGTGGCCGAGGCCAACGTGCACGCGCACCGCTTCTACACCCGCATCGGTGCCACCCTCGTCCCCAAGAAGATCGGCCGCTGGCAGCCGAAGTAGAGCACGGGGCGACATCGCCGTCGGCGAGGTCGCGGCAGACGCCGGCGCTTCTCCGAGAAGCCCGTGACACGGCTCAGCGCGCATCCTGGTCGTGGAGTGTCGGCGGGAAGCGGAGCACCCAGCGGCGCTGCCAAGGGGTCTCGATGGCGCGGCGGTGGTGATGCTCGCGCGTCCAGGTGATGGCGTCGGCCGGGTCGAGGCCGGCCAGGACGGCGAGGCAGGCGACGACCGTGCCGGTGCGGCCGATGCCGCCCCCGCACGCGACCTCCACCGCTGCGCCCGCCCGTGCCCGCTCGTGCAGGGCGTGGATCCGCCGTACGGCCAGATCATGGTCGAGGGGCAGCAGGAAGTCGGGCCACTGGATCCACTCGTGCGGCCACCGCAGCTCGCTCTCGTGGCGGTGGCGGAGCCGGTCGGAGCCGAGGTACAGGCCGAAACCGGGCGCCGGCCCCTCCGGCAGCGGGTGGCGCAGGCCGCGGCCGCGGATCCAGGAGCCGTCGGGAAGCTGGATGGCGCCGGTGAGCGGCGGCCCGCCGGCCGCTGCGCTGTCTGCAGGGAGTTGCATCGGAGTCCTCCTCGTGACGTCCGCCGGGTCCCTCACCGGGCGGCGCCGCCCAGCCGGGACCGCGCGCGGTGATTGGCGACGTTGAGCCGGTTACCGCACAAGTCGGGCATGCAGTAGATGCGACGTCCCCCGCGGCTGGTGTCCACGAACACGCCGCGGCAGCCCGGGGCGGCGCAGGCGCGGAAGCGGCCGTGGCCGAGCGTGCGGACGGCGCCGAGCAGCCCGATACCGATGATCGCGGCCAACTCCTCGGCCGGCGAGGCGCCCGGCGCGGTCGGGACGTACCACTGCCAGCGTCCGCCGGGATCGCGGTCCAGCACCGGGCTGAGACCCGCTCGCCCGGCCAGCACGGCGGCGCCCGCGACGGCCTGCTCCTCCGTCTCGGTCTCCACCACGCCGCGCGCCTCCCGGCGCAGCAGCTGGACCTCGCGGACGTCGTCGGCGGTCGGCGCCCGCCCCGCCAGGGCGTCGAGCCGCAGCCCGTGCCCCGCGAGGAACCGCGTCAACGCCTCGGGGGTCGGCAGGGCCTCCCCGGCCGTGGTCTCCACGGTGGGTGAGGTGTTGGCCAGATCGCCGGCCAGAGCCGCTCCCACCGCATAGTCGGTGATGGAGATCCGCATGCCTCACCCGCTCCCGGTAACCGATAAAAGGAGACTATATCCCTTACATCGAGCCTCGCGGGTTAGGAGGATCGCCCGCCGAACTGCCAGTTGTGCACCTCGATGTCCGCGTACCGGTCCGCGGTCAGGACGGCACGGGCCGCGTCCGGGCCGGGCGCCCGGACCAGCGCCGCCGTGCCCAGCCAGGTGGCGCCGTCATCGGCCAGCAGCGGCCCGTAGGCGATCAGCGAATCCCTGTCGGGCGGCACGGCTAGGTCGGCGGCCTGCCCCTCGCCAAGACCGAGCACCAGGTACCGGTTGCCGTCGATCGGACCGCCGGGGAAATCCCACATGGTGCGCCCCAGCGTGTTGCGCCACCGCCGCAGCAGCACGTCCCGGTACGCGCCGGCCTGGTAGTTCGGCTCGTCGAAGGCGAACGCGCGGGCGGCGGCCGGATCGGGAAGATCGACGATGTGCACGCTGCCGGTGGGCGTGTCGCCGTCGTCGGCGAGGGTCGGGCCGCGGGCGATCATTTCCTTCGCGTACTGGTCCATATAACCCCAATGCGCTTCCAGTAGCTCGTCACGCAGCGCCAGGGAGCCGGGGCGGTCGCGGTGGTAGCAGAAGAACTCCATGCCCGTATTCTTCACCCGCCCACGGGCGTCACGTCTGCTTCGCGGTGGGAAGGACGCAGGTCAGGGCGTCCCGCAGGGTGGCGGCGAAGGAGGCGGTGTTGCCCGCCGCGAGCCAGTGCCGGCCCGCCACGCGGATGGCTCCCGCGACGGCGGCGGCCGTGACCGCGGGGAACAGGTCGCGTTCAGGGTCGGTGCCGGTACGCGCGGCGATCGCCTCGGCGAGCGGACCCTCCGCCATGGTGAACGCCTTCAGTGCCTCACCTTCCAGTTCGGGCGTCAACATGATCATGCGTAGCCCGGCCTGGTCGGGCTCAGGGTTGGTGTAGAGCTCGATCACGGCGGCGATGACGGCCTGGTCGAGCGGCTCGTCGTCGGGACGGGAGCGCAGCGCCTGCCCCACCTTTCTGGACCGGTCGGCCTGAAAGGAGCAGATCGCCTCTTCCCTGCTGGAGAAGTAGTTGTTGTACGTGCGGGGCGAGACGCCCGCCGTCGTGGCGATGTCGTGGACGCGGACCAGGGCCAGCCCGTTGGGCCCCTGCTCGATGGCCAGGCGCAGCGCGGCGTCGCCGATCGCCGTCCGGGTGGCCTGCTTGTTGCGCGTCCGCAGGTCCGGAGCGTCGTCGTTCATGGACCTGATCCTACCCCTTGGTGCGCGCGACGCACTATGTGCGTGACACGCAAGTTCTGTGTAGAGTGCCGGACATGGCTGGCACTCACAGCTGACGAGTGCCAGCAGCCAGGTGTGTGCCGGGGCGGCGAGGTCCTGCGGGCAGGCCGGCCGCCTGCCCGCGGGACCGTCCGTCGCGGGCGCCGTCCCGGACGCCCCGATCAAGAGACGACCCGATCAAGGGACGACCCCATCGAGAGCAGGAGCAGCAATGGCTTCCAAGATGATCGCGTTTGACGAGGACGCCCGGCGCGGTCTCGAGCGTGGTATGAACCAGCTCGCCGACGCCGTCAAGGTGACCTTGGGTCCCAAGGGCCGCAACGTCGTGCTGGAGAAGAAGTGGGG
>NZ_VCKX01000156.1 GCF_005889725.1 Nonomuraea zeae | reverse complement strand
CTCCACCCCGCCCGACCTCGACGCCTACTACTCCTTCGGCATCGACCTGCTGCTGCGCGCGGTGGAGACCGCCGCCCCCGATCCGGCGGGGCTCAGCGCAGGACCTCGACCTGCTCGCCCAGCTCGTTGACCGCCGACAGCGTGGGGCTCCTCCTCCTGGAGACCGCGTACGCGCCCGCCACCGCCCGCCCGTCCAAGGTGAGCTGGACGACCCGCCGGCTCCCGGCCGCGACGTAATATCCCTGGCCCGACGGCGCCCGCCACCAGACCCCCATCGCCACGTCGCGCCGCAGCCGGCTGCAGTCCCACGTGTTCGCCCTGGTCCCGGTCGGGGTGGAGGTGGTGCGGCCCGCCCTGGTGCTGAAGAGCACGCCTCGCACGGAGCTGCCGCCCGTCGCGTCCGTCAGCCGCAGGCAGATCCAGCGGCCGTGCGCGCCCTCGGGCAGCGCGCCGCTCCAGAACTCCCACGCCGTCGCCGACTGGATCTCGCCATCGGGCCGCTCGATCGCGCAGCCCAGGCCCTTCCACGCGGTGAAGCCGCCGGGCACGGTGTCCAGCTCGCTCGGGCCGTAGCGGTTGATCTCGGCGGGGGGCGGCGGCTGGTAGTAGGCGTTCGCCAGCGACAGGCGGCCGAAGTCCAGCATCGTGTACGGCATGCCGTGCGCGATCTCGGGCGCCCGCAGCCGCAGCACCGGGCCCTGCCAGCACCTCCTGCCGGCCAGGGCTTTCACCGGCGCGGTCACGCCGTCATCGACGGCCACCTTCCGCCAGCTCGGCCCCTGGCCGGTCAGCGGCGCGGCCGAGACCTCTCGCACCCAGGGCGGCAGCAGGTACCGGCTGCCCTTGTCCGTGGTGGTGAGCTTGAGCGGGCTGGCCCCGTCCGGCTTGGTGCGCGGGGCCGGGAAGGTGGTGAGCCGGCCGGGCCCGCCCGCCTCGGTGTAGTGGGCCACCTGCTCGCCCTGGCGGATCAGCACCACTGTCGTGCCGTCGATCTGGCCCGCGTACAGGACCTGCCCGTCTGTCCGCCCCCACGCCCGCAGCGCGCGGGCGATCAGGGCCCGGTCGGCGGCCAGCGCGCCCCTGGCCTCCCAGGTGGCCAGGTCCAGGTCCGTGCCCGCCCGCCAGGCGCCGGGCGGCGCCGTGACGGCCCGCGGCACGGCGGGCGAGCGCGGAGCCTTGGCGACCCCGGGATCGTCGAGCAGCGGCACCACCGCCAGCCCGGCCAGCAGGCACACCAGCGCGGCCGCGGGCAGCCCGAGCCGGACCCGCCGGTTCAGCGGCCGGGCGTAGCAGCGGGCCAGCGTCGGGTCGGCGGCGGGCCGGAACATCGCCGAGGCCCCGTCGCCGAACTCGGCCTCCAGCGCGGTGACCGCGGCCAGCGCGGCGGCCGGGTTCGCCACCCGCGCGCCGGCCAGGATCTTGCGCACCTCCTCCTCCGGCCGCCCCTCCAGCCGCAGCAGCGCGTACGCGGCCCGGGCGGCGGGACGCAGCGCGTTCAGCCTCTCGGTGAAGGCGACGTCGGAGCCCCGGGTGAGCGCGGGCACCGCCTCCATCCGCGCCAGCCGGCCGGACCAGGGCATGATCATCTTGTGCAGCGTCACCCGCAGGAGCGCCTTCCGCAGGCCGATCTGGTCCCGCCCCGGGCGGCGGGCGAGCTCGGCGGCGGCCAGCCGGTGGGCGAGCACCAGGCGGCGCTCCTCGCCGATGGCGGGGGAAAGGGTCAGGTAGGCGAGCCAAACCAGGTCACGGTACGGACGCGCCAGGCTCCTGCTGTCTTTGATGGACCGGCGCACGATGCCCCTCACAAAGTGTGACTAAGAGAATGCTTATCGTGACAGCAGGGTAGTTGGAGGACCTTCCGCTTATGGGCCGGATGTGAAAACTGGCGGCCACCACGCCCGGAAGGCGGCCGAGCTGCCGGTCGCGGCCTCCTCAGCGCTCGACCTCGGTGTGATAGCGGCCCTCGCCGTCGCGGTGCGCGCCGTGGATGTCGGTGGCCAGGTCGGGGAAGGAGCGGTCGAAGTCCTCCAGGGCGTGCAGGTAGGTCATCAGCGGGCCGTCGGCGGGCCCCGTCGCCTCGCCGGGCATCAGCATGGGGATCCCCGGCGGGGTGACGACGACGGTGGCGGCCGAGATGCGGCCGGGGAGCTCGGCGAGCGGGACGCGTTCGGTGCGTGCGCGGATCAGGGCCTGGTAGCTGTCGGCGGGGGTGCGCACCGGCTCGGGCAGGGTGGTGAAGATCTGGGTGAGGAGCGTGCCGAGCCCGAGGGCGCGCAGCCGGTCGTGGACGTCGGTGCAGTAGCGGCGCAGCGTGGTGGCCGGCGGGCCGAAGCCCGGCAGCACCTCGGACAGGGGCAGGTCGTCGTCGTAGGCGCGTTTGAAGTCGGTGAGCGCGTCGATCAGCGTGCCCCACTTGCCCTTGGTGATGCCCATCGAGAACAGCACCAGCAGCGTGTGGTCGCCGGTCTTCTCCACCGCGATGCCGCGCCGCCGCAGGTAGGCGGCGACGATCCGGGCCGGAATGCCCCAGTCGAGCGTCCCTTCCGTGGCGTCGGCGCCGGGGCAGGTGATCGTCACCTTGACCGGGTCGAGCAGGCAGTAGCCGTCGGTCAGCCCATCGAAGCCGTGCCAGGCGGCACCGGGCTCCAGCGTCCAGCACGCCGGATCGGCGGCCAGCACGAGGGGGTCGGCGTCGGCGAAGGGGACGGACCGGCCGGTCGCGGGGTCCGTGACGTGGGTGGGCTGCCAGACGCCGAAGTACCAGTCCGGCCGCCGGCCGTCCTCCCTGATGCGGGCGGCCAGCCGCACCATGGCCTGCCGGAACCGGACCGCCTCGATGACGGCCTCGCCCGTCAGGTAAGGGCCGGACGGCCCGTCCATCATCCCCGCCGCCACGTCGAGCGAGGCGATCATCGGGTAGAGCGGGGAGGTGGAGCAGTGCATCAGGTACGTCTCGTTGAGCCGCTCGTAGTCGACCGGCGCGCGTTCGGCCGACCTGACGTGCAGCATCGCCGACTGTGACAGGGCCGCCAGGAGCTTGTGGGTGGACTGGGTGGCGAACACCGAAGGGCGGGACGGCCCCGGCAGCGTCTGCTCGTCCACGGCCATGCCGTAGCGGCCGGCGTAGAGCGGGTTGAAACGGGCGTAGGCGAACCACGCCTCGTCGAAGTGCACCCGGGGGACGCTCTCGCTCAGCAGCTCCGCGACGCGTACGGCGTCGTAGCAGAGCCCGTCGTAGGTGGAGTTGGTGATCACGGCGTAGACCGGGTCGGTCTCGGCGAGAGGATGGCCGGCCAGGCGGGCACGCAGGGTGTCGGCCCGCAGCGCGGCCGGCGGGATGGGACCGGCCAGGCCGAGGCCGTTGCGCTCCGGCACGAGGTAGACCGGCCGCGCGCCGCTGATGGTCAGCGCGTGCTGGAGCGACTTGTGGCAGTTGCGATCCACCAGGGCGGTCTCGTCGCGGGCGATGGCGTGGTGGCCGACGATGCGGTTGGCGGTGGCGTTGCCGTTCATCACGAAGAAGGTGCGGTCGGCGCCGAAGACGCGGGCGGCGTTGCGTTCGGCGTCGCCGACCGGGCCGGTGTGGTCGAGCGGCGAGCCGAGCTCGGGGACGGAGATGGACAGGTCGGTCCGCAGCAGGCGCTCGCCGTAGAAGTCGAAGAACGCCCGCCCGACGGGCGACTTGAGGAACGCGACGCCGCCGGCGTGCGCCGGGGTGTGCCAGGAGTACTGGTGGTGGTTCTGCAGGTCGCGCAGGGCGCGGAAGAACGGGGGCAGGATCCGCTCGGTGTACTCCTCGGTGGCGTGCGCGATGCGGCCGGCGATGAAGTCGGGGGTGTCCTCCAGCGGGAACACGTAGCCCTGGATGACCTCGTAGACCCACAGCGGAAGCTCCTGCTCGGCGGTCATGAGGAAGACCGGCAGGCCGCGGAAGCGCCGGGTGACCGCGGTCAGGACCTGGTCGGCGCCCGGCGCGTCCCAGTCGGCCAGGATCCCGGCCAGCGAGGCGTCGGAGCCGATCACCGCCAGCGCGTCCTGCGTCCGGTACGTCCAGCGCAGCTGGACACCCAGGTGGCCCATCGCCGTGCCGATCCGGCGGACCTGCTCGGCGAGCGCCGTGTCGGCGTCGGGGCGCTCCGCGATCGCGGCGAGAACCGTTCGTTCCATGCGAGCTCCATGGCAGGGGAGGGAAGGTGGCATTGACGGGACCCGGCCGGGTCAGAGCGGGGAGTCCGCGCGGTGGCTGCTCAGGCGGTCGGCGCGTGGCCAGCGCACGCCGTGGGCCCAGCCCGCCCGCTCGAACCAGCGGATCAGCCGCGCGCTGGGGTCGAGCTGGCCCTTGAGCACGCCGTGGCGGGCGCAGGCCGGCTCCACGTGGTGCCAGTTGTGCCAGCCTTCGCCGAGCGTCAGCAGCGCCACCCACCACACGTTGGACGACCGGTCCCGGGTGCGGAACGGGCGGTCGCCGAAGGTGTGGGCGATCGAGTTGACCGACCAGGTGACGTGGTGCACCACGGCGTAGCGGACCAGGCCGCCCCACAGGAACGCGCTCCACGCGCCCGGCCACGACATCGACCACAGCCCGCCGGCGGCGGCCGGGAGCGCGAACGACAGGAGGACGACCATCGGGTAGGCGGCGTCGAAGCGCCGTACGTCCGGGTCGGCCAGCAGGTCGGGCACCCAGTGCCGGCGGCTGGAGCGGTGGCGGGCGGTGTAGAACCAGCCGATGTGCGCGTGCAGCATGCCGCGCAGCAGCGCCAGGCCGCCGTCGCCGTAGCGCCACGGCGAGTGCGGGTCGCCCTCGCGGTCGGCGTACTTGTGGTGGCGGCGGTGCTCGGCGGCCCACAGCGTGAGCGGCCCTTCGACGGCCATGCCGCCGGCCAGCATGAGCGCGATCCGCAGCGCCCGGTTGGCCTTGAAGGCGCGGTGGGTGAAGAGCCGGTGGTAGCCGATGGCGATGCCGAAGATGCTCACCAGGTACATCGCGACCGCGATGGCCAGATCGCGAGGGCCGACGCCCCAGCCCCAGGCGGCCGGCACCGCGAGGGCCAGCAGCAACACGGGCAGGACGATTAGGACGACCAGATAGGCGGCGCGGCGGCCGGTGGTGACCGTCACCGTCTCCGCCGTGCCCGGTCGCGGCATGGGTGACGTCACGTTTCCTCCCATGAGCGGTGCTGGACGATCAGGCTCCCTATTCAACGGCCAGGCCCATGGCGTGCGGCAATGTCCAGACAGTAACGGATCAATTACTCTGAGGAAGCAAAACAATGCGCCCGGTAGTCATGAAGAAGTAGTGTGACGCCTCCCTAGATTGTGATTGCACAAAGTGATCATCAATGTTCACTCCGTCATCAGGTCGGAAGGTCCACGCATGGGTGCTGTCGATCAGGCGACCACGGGCGGCTATCTGGAGGCGTACGACGAGGCGCTGGCCCGGGACCCGATGTCCGCCTTCGGCCTGGTCCGGGGGTGGATGCGTACCGACTGGCGGAGCCTGTTCGCCGAGCTGCGCGAGCACCGCCCCATCTTCGTCACCCCCGCCTTCACGGTCGTGACCCGCTTCGCCGACGTCACCGAGGTGCTCTCCCACGAGGAGGTCTTCTCGGTCCGCTCCTTCGGCCCGCGCCTCGACGCCGCGCTGGGTGCCCCGTTCATGCTGGGCCGGGACGCCACCGCGATGAACTGGCGGGAGAAGGGCCTGATGCAGGTCATGCTCGACCCGCGGGACGCGGCCGACGTGCGCGACCTGACCGGCAGCCTGGCCGACGAGCTGCTCGACGCCGCACGCCGCCCTCCCGCGAGCCCTTCCTCAGACCGTTTCTCGGGCCCTTCTCCAGACCGCCCCTCAGGCCCTTCCTCGTACGGCGGGCAGCTCGAAGCGGTCGGCGCGCTGTTCCGCCCGGTCGCCCTCGGCGTGTGCGCGCGCTATTTCGGCGTGCCCGGCCCCGATCCGCAGACCCTGTCGCGCTGGACGCGGGCCGTCGTCGCCGACGGCTTCGCCAACTTCCTCGGGGACCCGGAGATCCAGGCCGCGTCCGTCCGCGCGGGCGCCGAGCTGGTCGGCTACCTGCGCGACCGCCTCACCGAGCACCGGGCCGCGCTGCGGGCCGGGCGGGAGCTGCCCGACGACGTCTTCGCCCGCCTCGTCCGCTCCTGCCTGCCCGCCGGGACGGGCGTGACCGACGACCGCATCGTGATCAACATGGCCGGCCTGCCGCTGGGCTTCGTGGAGAGCGCGCCCGGGGCCATGGCCGAGGCGGTCGAGCAGCTGCTGCTGCGCCCGGAGGTGCTCGCGGAGGCCGTCGCCGCCGCCGGCGATCCCGACCGGTTCGACCGCTACGTCTGGGAGGCGCTGCGGTTCAGCCCGTTCTTCAAGCTGCTGCCCCGGCTCTGCGAGCGTGACCACGTCCTGGCCGGCGGCACCCCGCGCAGCACGCTGATCCCCGCGGGCACGTTCGTGCTCGCGGCGCCCGCCTCCGCCATGTTCGACGCGGACGTGGTGCCGGAGCCCGAGGAGTTCCGCCTCGACCGTCCCCGCCACCACCAGCTGTTCTACGGCTCCGGCCACCACGCCTGCCTCGGCGTGCACCTGGCCGGCGTGGTGATCGCCGAGACCGTACGCCGCCTGCTGCTGCGACCCGGCGTACATCTGCTCCCGCCACCGGCGGGCCGGATCGAACGGTCACTCGGGATCTTCCCCGACACGTTCGTCCTCGGGCTCGGCGCCGAAGGGCGGGAAGGCTGACGATGGCGGCGAGCCGAGCGAGCGCACGCAGCATCGCCACGGACGGCCTGGCCAACCGGCTCAGGTTCCTGGCGCTGACCAACGGCCGGCCGTTCTGGGAGCTCCTGCAGCGAAGCCGGCCGATCCGGCGGCGGGTCAACGCCGCGCTGATCGACCACGCGGTCCGCGAGATGCCGCCGCGCCCCGAGCCGTTGAGCACCATGGCCGGCTACACCTCATGGGCCTCACTGACCGACCGCACCTACAGCGGCCGGCACCTGCCCCCGATCGCCGTCACCGGCGGGCACCTGCCTGATCCCGAGAGCGCCGCCGACCTGTTCACCCGCGGCGAGTCCATGATCCCCTGCCCGCGTTCCACGGTGCTCTTCGCGTACTTCGCCCAATGGTTCACCGACGGTTTCCTGCGCGGTGACAGCGGCGTCCCGCGCGACCCGCGCAAGAACAGCTCCAACCACCACATCGACCTCAACCAGCTGTACGGCCTCGACGACACGGCGACGGCCGCGCTGCGCGCGTTCGACGGCGGGCTGCTCAAGAGCCAGCTCATCAACGGCGGCGAGTTCCCGCCCTACCTGTGCGAGCACGGCAAGATCAAGCCGGAGTTCGCCCCGCTGAGCGTCATCCGCTTCGACCAGCTCACCGACGAGCAACGCGCCACGCTGTTCGCCACCGGCAGCGACCGGGGCAACATCCAGATCGGCTTCACGATGCTCACAGTGCTGTTCCTGCGCGAGCACAACAGGGTGGCCCGGCTGCTCGCCCGGCAGCATCCGCGCTGGGACGACGAGCGGCTGTTCCAGACCGCCCGCAACGTCCTCATCGTGCTGCTGATCAAGCTGGTCGTCGAGGAGTACATCAACCACATCACCCCTTACCACTTCCGGTTCACCCTGGACCCGCGGCTGTCGGAGAGGCTGGCCCGCGCGTCCTGGCATCGGGAGAACTGGGCGTCGGTGGAGTTCAACCTCGTCTACCGCTGGCACAGCCTGATCCCGTCGCGGCTGTCGGTGGGCGGGCGCGAGCTGCCGATGGCGGAGACCATGGTGGGCGGCGCGCTGATCCCCGGCCCCGGTCTCGGCCGGCTCTTCGAGGACGCCTCCCGCCAGCGGGCCGGCCGCATCAGCCTGTTCAACACCGACCCCCTCCTGCGCGAGGTCGACGTGGCCAGCATCGCCGACTCCAGGGCGCTCGGCCTGGCCCCGTACAACAGCTACCGCGTGCACTGCAGCTTCCCCAGGGTGCGTGACTTCGAGCAGATCTCCAGCGATCGGCGGGTCACCGGCGCGCTGCGCGAGCTCTACCGCGACGTGGACGACCTCGACCTGTACGTCGGGCTGTTCGCCGAGGAGCCCGGGTCCCCCGACGCGATCCTGCCTCCGCTGCTGACCAAGATCATCGCCATCGACGCCTTCTCCCAGGCGCTCACCAACCCGCTGCTGGCGCCGCGGATCCTCAACGCCGCCACGTTCTCCCCGCACGGGGTGCGGGTCATCGCGACCACGCGCACGCTGTCGGACGTGCTGCGCCGCAACACGCCCGAGGACCCGAGCCCCCGCCTCGTCGGCATGTCCTGGCGACCCCCGTCATGAACGGCCCGAACGACCCGAGCGGCCCGAGCGGCCTGAGCGACCCCAGCGGTCCGGTCGCCGAGCCGCTGCGCGCGGCGGCTCGTGAGCTGGTGGACATCGCGGTCACCATCCAGGACGCGGCGGCGCACGCCACGGCCGCGCTCACCGACGGCGCGCTGCTGCGCGCCCTGCCGCAGGCTCCCTCGGCGGCCCGCCCCGCCTACCGCGCGCTGCTGCGGGCCACGACGAACGGTCAGGGCCTCGGGTACGCCTTCACCGGCGGCCGGCCGGCCACCGTGGCCGCCAAGGCCGGCGCCATGCTGGGGGCCGAGAGCCTGGCCGTACGCGTCCTGGCCACCTCGCTGCGGCTGCGCGTGGCAGCCGTGGCGGTCGATCACCCGGAGCTGACCGGCGACCCCATGCTCGCCCGGCTCATCGAGGCGGCCGCCGCGGACCGCGACCTGGAGGCTGTCCGCGCCCTGCGCGCCCTGGTCAAGGACCGCGGCGCGGTGCACGCCCTCAGCCGGCTCGCCCCGGTCTTCGGCGAGGTGCTCGCATTGCGTGCGCTGCTGGATGAGAACCCGCTCAACGACGCCACCGCCTGGCTCATCGCGACGGGAAAGGGCTTCGCCACCGCCGACCCGATCACCGGCATGAGCAACCGGGCCGTCGCCGCCCTCGACACCGGAGAAGGCGCCGCGCGCCGGATCGAGCTGACCGCGGAAGAGTCCGCCCGGCTGAGCATCCGAGGGTCGCTGCTCGGCTTCCTGGGCAACCTCAGCACGATCGGCACCACCGGCCGGGTGCTCATCCAGAGCGTCGAAGGACCCGACGGCGTGCTCCGCCACGTACTCCACGCGCCGGGCATGCGGATGGGCCGCCCCGACAGCCGATCACCCCAGGACCTGCTCGGCGCGTTCAGCAGCGCCGTCCTGGCCGCCAGCCCCTACAGCCGCGCGCTGGCCAAGGCCGTCGCCGACTACGGGCTGCCCCGAGGCGCCGAGCTGGCGCTCGTCGGGCACAGCGCGGGCGGGGCGGCGATCATGAACCTGGCGCAGGATCCCGACTTCTGTGCCCGTCACGTGGTCACCCACGCCGTCGCCGTCGGCTCGCCCGTCGACTTCAAACGGCCCGCCGACCCGCGCACCTGGGTGGCCAGCATCACCAACCAGCACGACATCATCCCCACCCTCGACGGGCAGGGCGCCGGCACCTGCTTCGACCTGCACCCCAGCTGGTACGTGGTCGACTACGCCGACTCCACCCACCTGTTCCCGGTCTGCCACAGCGTCGAGCGCTATCTCGCCAACCTCGCCGACGACCTGCCCGAGGCTCGCGAGCACATCGACGAGCAGCTGACGCCCTTCAGGGGGCAGGTCGTGCGCTCGCAGGCGTACCTGCTGTACGACCACCCGCCGGAGCCGGCGGAGTTCCCGTTCCTGACCGTGCCCACCCATGCTGTGGACGGTCCCGGGGGGACCGCCGAGCTGCCGATCAGGTGCCGTGACGGCAGCGCGCTGACGGCGTACTTCGCCGTGCGCCAGGAAGCGGCGGCCGGCCTGCTGGCGGGCACCGGGCTCGGACCCGCCGTGCTGGTGGCGGGCCGGGCACTGGTCGCCGTGCACGTCGCCTGGCACCGGCGCACCAGCGTGGGCGGCTATCGGGAGCTCCAGGTCGGCGTCGTCGTGCCCGGCCCGTGGCGGCGGCGCGCCCGCCTCCCGGCCTGGCCCGATCTGCTGCGGAGGGTGGATCTGCGCCGCTCCGGCAGCTTCCTCGTCGGCTCCGCGGCCGACACCGCGACCGTCCACGCACTCGGGCCGCGGCTCTGGGGCGGCGAGACGTACCTGACGCCTCTCGACCTCCGGCTCAGTGCCCGCTCCGTCCAGGTCGTCGCCGACCAGATCCTCACGCTGGGCGGGCGGCTCGGGCCCGGGCTGCCCATGAGCGATCCCGGCCTGGTCGCTTACGCCCGCGAGGCCGGCGCCGTGGTGCGGTCCTGCGTACGCGTGCGGGGGCGGGCCCGGCTGCACCCGGCGCCGCTGCTGCGGCTGGTCGTCGAGCCGCAGTCGGCCCACCCGCTGGCCGGCCTCCTCCGCGAGCTGGGCCTCGACAGCGCCCACCCGCTGCTGTGCCTGTCGGCCACCACCCGCCAGACACTCCGGGACACCGCCGTCCCGGTGCCACCCGCCTGACACTCCGGGACGCCGCCGTCCCCATGCCACCCGCCTGACGGAGGATCCATGTCAGCCGAACCCGCCGCGATCAACGCCCATGCCGAGGTCCTGCGCTCGGATGCCCGCGCACTCACCGCCTGCGCCGAGCGCCTGCGCGCGATCGAGGTGGGGCTGGAGGCCGCCGGTGCGGCGCCGCACTGGCTGCGCGCGTCGGTGAGCGCCCACCTCGCCGCCTGCGCAGCGGCCGCCGCCGACCTGGAGGCGGCCGCGCAGCGCCTGCGCCACTACGCCGACCGCGCCGCGCCCCGCCTGCCCGGCTCGCACCCGGGGCGGCCCGACGCCGATCCCGTCAGCCGTGAAGCAGATTGAGGATGTGCGGCCAGGCAAAGGCTCCGAGCTCGGCGTCGGCGGCGGCGTCGCCCCCGTACCGGAATCGCGGCGACGCGGGAGCGGGACTCTCCCCCGGAAGGTGTGGCCGATGCCCGGGCCGATGTTGGCCCACACCACCGAGGTGGGCGAGATCGCCACGACGCCGCCGACGCGCGGGTCACGGACGGAGGTGAGCAGGGCGGCCTCGGCCCCCTTGGACGACCCCAGCAGGCAGATGCGGCGTACGCCGGTGGACTCCAGCAGGTCGACGGCGGACACGAAGGTCTCCAGAGGGATCTCGCAGATCCCCGGTGAGTGCCCGGGACCGCCCCACCAGCGGATCGACAGCGCGGTCATCCCCTCGCGGGCGAGGATCTCCTCCGGCACTCGGCGGCACCGCACTCTACCGAGGGCGATGACCGCCGTACTCGGCCGGACCCGCGTTACGGTTTCACTTGTGATCACCACCCTGCACGAGGTGCCGTACTTCGCCCAGTGGGAGTCGCCGGAGCTCATCGCCGAGATCATCGGCGAGCGGATGTCCGCCGCCGACGACCCCCGCTGGCAGGCGTCGGGAGCGGCGTCCCGCGAGGAGTACGCCTGGTGGGCCGGCCGAATCTGCGGGATGGCGTGTCTGCGGATGGTGCTGGCCTTCCACGGCCTGCCGGTGCCGGCTCCCGTACCGCTCGCCAAGGAGTGCATGGAGCACGGCGGCTACGTCCGCGACGGCGACGGGCTGCGCGGTCTCATCTACGCGCCGTTCGCGGCATGGGTGGCCGGCAGGTGGGACCTCCCGGTCGAGGTACGCCCTCGGCTGACGCTGGACGAGGTGGCGGAGGAGCTGCACCGAGGACGGCTCGTGATGATCTCCGTGCACAAGTGGGTCCGCTGGCCCGATCGCACCCCCTCGTCCAAGGGCGGTCACCTGGTGCTCGTGACCGGATCCGGCCGGGACCACATGACCCTGCACAACCCCTCCGGGATCTCCGGCGAGACCCGGCAGCACGCTCTGATCAAGAAGGCTGATCTGGAGCGCTTCTTCGCCGGGCGGGGCGTCGTGATCGGCCCGCCGTCGTAGGGACGGCCAGGCCGGTCAGCGGTCAACGGCGCAGATGTCCCTGTTGAGGGAGATCCGGCTCGGCAGGGACGCGTCACCCGTGTGGCTGGCGAGATAGCCCATGGTGACGCTGCGACCGGGGGCGATGGAGCCGTTGTGGGCGGCGTTGACCGCGGTGACCATGTCACCGCCCTGGACGAGGTCGGTGTTCCAGTCCGAGATGACGCTCTGTCCACGAGCGAGGGGGAACCTCAGCGTCCAGCCGTTGATCGGGGTGGTGCCGGCGTTGGTGATGGTGAGGTCCACGGTCATGCCGGTGCCCCAGACCCGCGTGGTGTACCGGATCCGGCAGGTCGGCAGCGCGTGCTCGAACGAGACGCGGTGCAGGCCGCCGGGAAGGTCGTTGACGACGTAGAGCTCGCCCTCCGGCGTCGAGCCGAACGCGGTGACCTGCGTGGGCGTCTGGCCGAGCTCGGTCGCGAGGTAACCGCCCGCGCCGTTCTCGCGCAGCGCCCACACGGTGGAGGAGCAGTAGTCGGTGGCGATGTAGGTGTCGCCGACCAGGTCGGCGAACTGCCTGCCGTGGTACACCTCTCCGCCGATGACCGCGCAACTGCCGGTGTACGGGGAATAGGTGAAGACCGGCTTGGTGTACGTGACGCCGGACCGGCACTGGGTCTGGTCGAACACCTCCAGCCCTTCGTAGCAGGACCAGCCGAGGTTCGCGCCCGCCTGCCGTCCGGTCTTGATGTGGTTGATCTCCTCCCACCGGCCCTGGCCGACGTCGGCGATCCACATCGAGCCGTCCGCGTCGTCGATGGAGAAGCGCCAGGGGTTGCGCCCGCCGTACATCCAGATCTCCCCGCGGGCGCCCGCGACGCCGGCGAAGGGATTGTCCTCGGGGATGCAGTAGGCCAGGCTGCCGCAGGTGCGGCTGACGTCGATGCGCAGGATCTTGCCCAGCAGGGTGTCCACGCGCTGCCCGCTGTCGAAGGAGTCGCCGGAGCCGCCGCCGTCGCCGATGCTCATGTACAGGTTGCCGTCGGTGCCGAAGGTGATCTGCCCGCCATTGTGGTTGCCGTGCTCGGAGTGCTCCTGGGAGAGCAGCGGTTCGAGCCTCGCCTCGTCCAGCCGGTACCGGGCCAGGGTCACCGCGCTGTCCGGCAGCGCGGTGTAGGCCAGGTACAGCTCGTGGCTCTCGGCGAAGTCCGGCGAGAGGGCGATGCCGAGCAGCCCCCGCTCGTTGTCGCTCTCGTCGACCGAGGCCGTGATGTCGATGATCGGGGTTGGTTCGAGACCGGTGTCCGGGTGGTACACCCGCACGGTCCCGCGCTTCTCGGTGATCAACAGCCGGTGCGTCCCGTCGTCGGGGGCGGCGATGGCGGTGGGACGGCGTAGCCCGAAGGCCACTTGGGTGGTGATCGCGTTGACCTCTTCCAGCGGCACCCGGGAGGCCGCCGCGGCGACCGGTGGGGTGAGCGCGCTCACGGGGGCGAGCAGTGGCAGGGACAAAGCGAGCAGCACGGGGGCCGCCCAGCGTCTTCCTGGCATGTCGGGCTCCAGAGGCGGGGCTTCGTCGGGGTCCGGACCGGACGGTATCCGCCCACCCGCCGCCCCACCAGGTCCGCGACCCCGGCGTACGTGCCGGGAAGCGGCCGCGGGCCGGCGCGACCGCTTTCCCGCCCTCTGACCGGGGACGATACGAGAGCGCTCAGGCGGGGCCGGCCACTGGCGTCATGAAACGTACATCGACGCGGACGCCGCAGGGGTCAGCGCCGCCCCGCGCCCCTCACCCCTTGTCGCCGTTCCCGTCGCCGCCCGGCGTGGACACCAGCTCGGCGATGAAGTCGGAGACCGCGGCGACGGTTGGCTGCCGCCACAGCAGGGTCGTCGGCAGCGAGCAGCGGAAGCGCTTTTCCAGCCGCCGCCGGACGACCACCGTCAGCACCGAGTCCAGCCCCTGCTCGACCAGCGGCCGGTGCGGCGACAGGTCGGCGGGGGCCAGCCGCATCTCCTTGGCGATCTGCGCGCCGACCTCCTCCAGCAGGAACGCGCGCAGCTCCGCAGGCCCCAGGTCGGCGATCGACTCGGCGGGCCGCACGCCTTCCGCGCCGTTGTCCGGGGCAGCCGGTACGTCGATCACCGGGTACCGCAGCCCCGACAGCCAGCCGACGACGGTCCCGGCCGGGTCGGTCACCCGTACCTGCACCGTGTCGGCGCGCTCGGGGTCGAGCCAGACCTCGATGTCCACCGCGGCCGGCGGCTCTCCGACCGTGACCAGCCGATCGACGTGCGTCACCATGCGCAGCAGCGGGTCGCCGGGGAACGCGCTCGGCGCCACCGACATCGCCGCGTCCAGCACGGGGGCCCAGGTGAGGGCCGGCCCGCACTTCACCCGGGCACGCAGCGCGCCGTGGCCGCGCAGCAGCTCCTCGACCGTCCAGCCGAACCCGGTGCCGGGCACGCCGACGGCGGCGAGCCGCTGCATGATCAGACCCGGCTCCACCGGCGTGAGCGGGTGCTCCGGGGGAGCGGGCGCCTCTCCCGGCGTCTCGGGCACGGCTGCGGTGGCGATCATCTGCCAGGCGGCGTCCGGCTCGCCCGCGGCGCGGGCGGCCAGCCGCAGCCCGGTTCCCTGCCGTATGACCTGGACCTCGCGGCGGTCGGCGGTCAGCAGCGGCGCCGACATCGTCACCTCGCCGAGCACCTGGCCTCCGGCGGCGGCGAAGAAGGTCGTCGCGAGCACCGCGGCCGGCACGATCTCCACGCCCTCGATCGCATGGCTGCCGGGGTAGGGCCGGGTCTGGTCGTCCACGGCGGTCCGCCAGAGCCGTACGTCGGCCCCCGCGAGGTCGATGCCGTCGCCGAGCAGCGTGTGCGTGCCAGGATCGTGGCCGCGACCGGCGGTGTCCGGAGCCGACGGCGCCCGCCAATGCGTGCGGTGCTGCCAAGGATAGGAGGGGAGCACGACCGGCCCGCCGGCCGGCTGCAGCCCTCGCCAGTCCACGTCGAGTCCGGCGCAGTGCGCCGCGGCCACCCCGGCCAGCAGGGTGGCCCGCGCGGGACGGTTGCGCCGCAGCGACGTGCCGACGAAGACCTCCTCGTGCCCGCCCGCGCTCAGCGTCTCCAGCACCGAGTGGGTGACCACCGGGTGCGCGGAGAGCTCGACGAAGGCCCGGTACCCGTCGGCCGCGGCCGCCGCGACCGCGTCGGCCAGGCGTACCGGCCGGCGCAGGTTGACCGCCCAGTACGCGCCGTCGAAGCCGGGGTCCGCCCGCGGATCGTCCAGCGCCGTCGAGTAGACGCGGACACCGGGGACGCCGGGGGTGAGGTCGGCCGCGGCGGCGGTCAGCTCGGCCAGGAGCGGATCCATCTGCGGCCCGTGGAAGGCCACGTCCGAGGCGACCCGGCGGCCCGGGATGCCCTCCTCGATCCAGCCGGCCAGCACGCCGGCCACGGCGTCCGGATCGCCGGACACCACCGTCGAGCCGGGCGATGACGCGATCGCGGCGACCACGTCGGTACGGTCGCCCAGCAGCCGCGCCGTCTCCGCGAACGGCAGCTGCACCATGGCCATCGCACCGCGGCCCGCGACCCGCCGCAGCAGCCGGGACCTGCGGCAGATCAGCCGGGCGCCGTCCAGACGGCTCAGCGCACCGGCCGTCACGGCGGCGGCGATCTCGCCCACCGAATGCCCGATGACCGCGTGCGGGCGCACCCCGTGTGCCCGCCACAGCTCGACCAGGCCGAGCTGCATCGCGAAGATCATGGTCTGGATCCGGTCCACCTCGGTCAGCTCGTCCTCGGCGAGCACCTCCCGTGGCGAGAAGCCGATCTCGGCGGCGAACACCGGCTCCAGCTCGTCGATCACCGCGGCGAACGCCGGCTCGGTCTCCAGCAGCTCCCGGCCCATGCCGGCCCACTGCGAGCCGTGTCCCGAGAACACGAACACCGGGCCTGGACCGGGATCGACGAGCACCCGCCCGGTGGTCACGGCGTCGTGCGGGGCGCCGGTGGACAGGGCGCGCAGCCGGTCGGCCAGCGCGGCCGGGCTGTCCGCCGCCACCACCGCCCGGTGCGGCAGGTGGGCGCGGCGTTGGGCGAGCGTGTGCCCGACGTCGGCCGGGGGCAGGTCGCCGACGACGCCGGCCAGGTTGCCGGCCGCCTGCCGCAGCGCCGCCCGCGACGCGGCGGACACCGGAAACAATCGCCCCGCCGTCTGCCCGGCGTCCGCGGGTCCTCCGGTCTCTGCGGTTCCCGACGCGGCCGACGCGGTCGAGGTGGTCGAGGCGGCGGGCGCGATGGCCGGTCCGGTGGGTGGTGCTTGTTCGAGGACGACGTGGGCGACGGTTCCGCCGTAGCCGAAGGCTGAGACCGCGGCGCGGCGCGGATGCGCGGAGGTAGGCCACGGCGTCGGCTTGTCCACCACTCGCAGCCCGGCGCCGGTCCAGTCGACGGCCGGAGTGGGCGTGTCGAGCCGGCTCGGCGGGAGCTGGCCGCGTTCGAGCGCCAGGACCGCCTTGACCAGCCCGGCGATGCCGGCGGCACCTTCCAGGTGACCGATGTTGGACTTGGCCGAGCCGATCAGGCACGGCTGGTCCGCCGGCCGGCCCGCGCCGTACACGGCCCCCAGCGCGCCGGCTTCGAGCGGGTCGCCGACCGCGGTGCCGGTGCCGTGCGCCTCGACGTAACCGACCGTGCCGGGCTCGACGCCCGCCTGCCGCAGCGCGCGGCGCATGACGTGCTCCTGCGCCTGGCCGCACGGCGCCATGATGCCCGCGGTGCGGCCGTCCTGGTTGACCGCGCTGCCGCGGATGGTGGCGAGGATCCGGTCCCCGTCGCGTACGGCGTCGGCGAGCCGCTTGAGCACGACGACCGCCGCGCCCTCGCCCCGGCCGTACCCGTCGGCGGCGGCGTCGAACGACTTGCTCCGCCCGTCGGGCGCCAGCGTGCCCGCCGCGTCCAGGGTCAGCGTCTCGCCGGGGGACAGGATGAGGTTGACCCCGCCGGCCAGCGCCACGTCGGTCTCGCCCGCGCGCAGCGCCTGCACGGCCAGGTGCACGGCGACCAGCGACGCCGAGCACGCCGTGTCCACCGCCAGGCTGGGGCCGCGCAGGTCGAGCGCGTACGACACCCGGTTGGCGACCGCGCAGCCGGCGGCGCCGATCCCGGTCCACGCCTCGATGTCAGGCAGGTCCTCCAGCAGGCGATGCCCGTAGTCGCCGGTGCAGACGCCCACGTACACGCCCGCGTCCGTGCCGGCCAGCGCGTCCGGTGACACCCCGGCGTGCTCCAGCGCCTCCCACGCCGTCTCCATGACGAGGCGCTGCTGCGGGTCCATCAGCTCCGCCTCGCGCGGCGAGAGCCCGAAGAACTCCGCGTCGAAGTCGGCCGCCCCTTCCAGGAAGCTGCCGTGCGCGAGGGTGCGGCGGACCGCCGCCGCGTACGAAGGGCCGCGGTCGGCGTAGTCGCGCCAGCGGTCGGCGGGCGCCGGTCCGCTGGCGTCCCGGCCCTCGCACAGCAGGTCCCAGTACTCCTGCGCCGATCCGACGCCGCCGGGCAGGCGGCAGCCGATCCCGATCAGCGCGATCGATTCGACCGGTCGATCCATCACACATCGCCTTCCCGTATCCGCGCCCACACGGGCGACTCCAGAATCTCCACGACGGCGCCCGAGATGGTCACACCTGGCCCGAAGCCGAACATCAGCAGGTGGTCGCCCGGTCTCAGGTCGCCGCCGCGGACCAGGTGCTCCAGGGCGAGGATCTGGTCGCTGGCCCCGCAGTGGCCGATCGTCCGGCCGAAGTCCCAGACCGACCGGGACGCCGGGATGCCCAGCCGGTGCTCGCAGATCTGGTCGGCGATCTCCTGGGAGGTGTTCATGCACGCCACCCGGGTCACGTCGGCCGCCTTGATCCCGGCCTCCGACAGGGCCCGGTCGATCACTTCGACCATCCGCTCGTCCAGGGTCACCAGCACCCCGGTCCCGTCGCCCTCGACCACCGCGCGCCGCCGGAACACGTCGTTGTGCGCGGCGAAGTCCACCGTGCGGCCCTCGGTGACGCCGGGCGGGAACAGCGGCTCGGCGCAGCGGTGCATCTCCTCGGCCTGCGACACCGACATCGTGCACACCGACGCCAGCCGGGCGAACCCCGGCTCGGTGTCGAGCACGAGCGCGCTGCCCGCGTCGCCGGCGACGGCCCCGGGCAGCATCCGCCACCGGTCGACGAGCGGGGTGCCGTAGTTGTCGGCGGCGACCAGCAGCGCCGCCTGGCGGCCGGGCGCGCGCAGGTAGCTCGCGGCCAGCTCCAGGGCGGCGAACATGCCGTTGCAGCCCTGCTTGAGCTGGGTGGACAGGACGCCGTCGCCGACCAGGTGGCGTTGCACGTACGCCTGCGGCGGCCAGCCCTCCGGGCCCTGGTGCCAGGTCGAGACGTACAGCAGCAGGTCCAGCTCGGTGGGGGAGCGCCCGCTGCGGGCCACCGCGCTCCGCGCCGCGCGCAGCGCCATCTCCGGCGGCGGGACGTCGCCGGCCACCGCGACCGCGGCCAGCCGGTGCAGCTCGACCTCCTCGGCGGAGTACCAGCCCGCCGCCACGGCGTGCTCCACGCTCACCGTGGCGGGCAGGTACGACCCGACCCCGCTGATGTACATGTCCGCCGTCTCCATGTCGCCTCCCGGGCTGGTCGAACTTGATCGCCGATGCGCGTGCCCGCTCAGCCGGGCCCGCCGGAGGCGTACTCCGCGGGGACGTCGAGGATCCGCAGGACGGCGCAGGCCATGGTGGTGCCGGCGCCCAGCCCGACGAGCAGCACGTAGTCGCCGCGGGCCAGCGCCCCGGTGGCCAGCAGGTGGTCCAGGGCCACGAACTGGTCGCTGACGCCGAGATGGCCGATGCCGGCGCCGTACTCCCAGGTGGTGTCGGCCAGGGTGAGCCCGAACCAGTTCACCCCCCGGTGCTCCAGGTCGTCCCAGCGCCCGTGCGGGAAGGCCACGCGGGCCACCTCGTCGAGCGTGATCCCCGCCTCCTTGAGCGTGCGGTCGACCAGCTCCATCAAGGTGGTCTGGATCGCCAGCATGATCCCGGCGCCGTCGCGGGCGAGCATCCGCTTGCGGAACTCGCGGTTGCGGGCGGCGAAGTCGAGCGGGCGGCCCACGGTGGCGTCGGGCGGGAACATCGGCACGCCGCCGTCGTTGACCGATTCGGCCTCCGGCAGCACGACCACGTTGACCGACCGCAGCTCGGCGAAGCCCGGGTCCGTGGTGACCAGCAGCGCGCAGCCGGCGTCGCCCATCACGTTGCCCTCGATCATGCGCCACCGGTCGACCAATGGGGTGCCGTGGTTGTCGGCGCCGACCAGCAGCGCGGTGCCGCCCGGCCGTAAGTATCCGGCGGTGAGCTTCAGCGCGCTGAACAGCCCGCAGCAGCCGTGCCGCAGCTCGACCGCCAGGACGTCGCCGCCCACGAGGTGCTGCTGCAGGTAGAACTGGGGCTGCCAGCCCTCGGGCCCCTGGTGCCAGACGTCGGCGTACAGCATCAGGTCCAGGTCGCGCGGCGAGATGCCGCCCGAGCGTTCGAACGCGTGCCGGGCCGCCCGCAACGCGAGCTCCGGAGCGGGGATGTCGCCCGCCACCGCGGCCCCGCCGAGGCGGAAGTACTCCATCTCGTCGGCCGGATAGCGGCCCTCGGCCACGGCCGTCTCGATGCTGACCACCGGCGGCAGATGGACGCCGATACTGCGCAGGTAGATGTCGGGGGTGCGCACCTGTCCTCCTTCAGCGCGGCACGCCGCGGCGCGGGGCGTGATGGAACGAGCGGCTGCCGGGCCTCACCTGGCGGCCGTCGCGGCGGGGCTGTCCGGCCCGTCGCGCAGCAGCAGCATCGGGTCGCTCAGCTCGTACAGGCCGCACATCGGAGGGCAGGCCTCGTAGCCGAGGAGGCGCTGGATGTCCTCGGGGAAGCCGCGGACCGTGTCCAGCGGCAGGGACAGGTAGTGGTTCTCCTCCTGGCGGAGGTTGCCGAGGTCGTAGGCGTACGACAGGCCGGTGCGGGGCGCGTCCGAGGCGTTGACGCCGGCGCCGTGGTACGTGCTGCCGAGCCACAGCAAGGCGGAGCCGGCCCGCATCTCGGCGGGGATCGCCTCGTCGTCGCGGGGCGCCCGCTCGTCGTCCCACCGGTGGCTCCCCGGGATCAGGCGGGTGGCGCCGTTGCGCGCGGTGAACTCGCTGGCGGCGACCATGACCTGCACCCGGCTCTCCGGGCCCGGATGGGTACGGAGGTGGGCCGTGTCGTCCCGGTGCAGCCCCTGGATCGGGACGCCGGGCTGGATCTGGATCGCCCGCGAGATGCCGAGCTGGATCGTCGGGACCAGCTCCACGCGCTGCTCGCCGAGCCAGGCCCGCACCGGTCGCTGCAGGAAGTGCCGGGCGCTGCCCAGGAAGTGCGGCTGCCGCATGATCGTGATCGAGTGGTCGCTCCGGCGCACCAGCCCCGGCAGGATCCGGGTCTTCTCGCCGACCAGCCGTCCGTCGCCGTCCGTCTGGCGTTCCAGGGCCGGGCCCAGGTCGTCCCACAGGCCGCTGAGCGTGGCGGCGTCGATGAAGTCCTCGATGATCACCGTTCCGTCCCGCTCGACCACCTCGATCGCGTCGTCGACCGAGGCCGAGGCGGGCAGCGTGGTCAGGGTGTTCAGCGTGGTCGACGTGGTCCGCTTGCGATCACTCATTCCGGCCTCCGGCGGCGCTCGGGCGGTCCGGCCGTCCTGGGGGGCCGAACCATCGGGTGAGGGCGGCCCGCAGCGACGCGTGGTCGGCGGGCGTGCTCCAGGCGACGAAGCCGTCCGGCCGGATCAGCAGGGCGTCCGCCGGGGCCTCGGGGCATCCGGCGGTGACCACGTCGACCCGGTCGGCCCAGGGCCCGGCGAGTGCCCGCAGCTCAGGGTCGTCGGCGAGGTCGAGCAGCAGCGGCCGTCCGGTGCGTTGCAGCTCCGCGACCCGTACGGTGCCGTCGTCACGCTGCGGCCGCGCTACCTGGATGCCGCCGGCGGCGTGCCGGAGCCGCAGGTCCGGGCTGTAGCGCCCGACCAGCGGGCCGGTCAGCGACGGGTCACCCATGTCGTAGCTGATGTGCAGGTCGTCGATCAGGGCGGTGAGCTGCCGGTTCGCCTCGTCGCGCAGCAGCAGCTCCCTCAGCAGCCGGCGCAACGCGTCCACGTGCGGGCCGGGCCGCATCAACGCGATCGAGGCCCGCTGGATCTCCAGCGTCTGCGCGCCGATCGGGTGCCGCTCGGAGTGGTAGGTGTCGAGCAGGTCCTCGTGGCACCAGCCGCGCGCGACGGCGGCGAGCTTCCAGCCGAGGTTGACCGCGTCTCCGAGCCCGAGCCGCAGTCCTGGGCCGCTCCAGTGCGAGTGGACGTGCGCCGCGTCGCCGACGAGCAGCAACCGCCCGCTGCGGTACGTCTCGGCCTGCCGGGCGTTGTCGGTGAACCGGGTGATCTTCTTGACCTCGGTGACCGTCACCTTGGTGCCGCTGAGCCGGCGCAGCGACTCCTGGAACTCCTCCAGGGTGATGGCCGCGTCCCGGTTCGCCGGCGGGCCGTCGAACTCCAGCGTGATGAACCGGGCCGGTCCCTCCTCGTAGACGAGCAGGCCGCCGTCCTTGCGGAACCACCCGGGGAGGTGGAACTCGGGGTCGTCGATCTCGGCGAAGGCGCGGTAGCCGGTCGTGACGCCGTCCGTCCCCGGGAAGGCGATGCCGGACAGCTTCCTGATCAGGCTCCGGCCGCCGTCGCAGCCGGCCAGCCACTCGGCCTCCATCCGGTACGGCCCGCCGGGACCTTCGACGTCGAGACGCACCCGGTCGTCGTCCTGGGTGAAACCGGTGACGGTGTGGCCGCGCCGCACCTCGACGCCGAGCTCGGCCGCGCGCCGCCCCAGGTCCTCCTCCAGGAGCTGCTGGGGCACCAGCAGGTCGGGGGACTCCGGGCGGAGCAGGAACATGCTCGCGAAATGCCGCGCGCCGGGGAACTCCTTGGGGAGCAGGCTGTCCGGCCGCTGCTCGCCCTCCGCGATGCGGGCCAGCATCTCGGCCGTCGGTGGCGCGGTGACGGCGTCGGTGACCCCGATCATGAGACCGCGACGGTCCATGATGTCGATCGCCCGTCCGGTGATGCCTTCCGCCTTCGGGCGCCATTCGATCGCGGGCAGTCGTTCGAGCACCACCACCGGGACGCCGTGGACGGCCAACTCGCACGCGAGTATGAGCCCCACCGGGCCCCCGCCGACAACCGCGACCTGTGCCTCCGGGTACGCCATTAACACCTCTGCTCGGGGAAAGAATGAGCCTGCGGGAAGAGCTGCCGGGTTGCCGAAAAAGAGACCGGCGATAACGTACGGCGGTCTCGCAACCTGCGTGTTGACAGATGTGTCCGGGCGGTCAGCGCCGATGCTAATCGGCCGGTCCATAAATGACTAGTGGTGTCATTTTTCGGACGAACGATGCATAATCTTCACCGCGGATGATCAACGGCGTGCCGGGGCGGTTCCTGCCCGGCGCCCAGGTGGGAGACTGCGGATGAGCGATGGCCGGAAGGCCCAGCCGTTGGAGACCGACCGGACCACCCCTTTCGACCCGCCGGCCGAGCTGCGGAATCGCCCCCCGCTCAGCCGGCTCGCCTACCCCGACGGGCACGTCGGGTGGGTGGCGACCGGGTACACCGTGACCCGCGCCATCCTGGCGGATCCACGCTTCAGCACCCGGCGCGAGCTGCTGCACCAGCCGGTCGGCCGCGAGCGTGCGCACCAGCGGCCGCCCCCCGCCGAGCCCGGCATCTTCCCGCACATGGACCCGCCCGACCACACCCGCTACCGGCGCCTGCTGGGCCGCCACTTCGGGGCGCGCCGCGTCGCCGAGCTGACGCCCGCGATCCGGCGCTACACCGCGCGGACCCTCGACGAGATGGCGGACGGCGGCTCGCCCGCCGACCTCGTGACGTCGTTCGCCATGCCCGTCGCGGCACTGGTCATCTGCGAGCTGCTCGGCGTCCCCGCCGGGGACCGGCACGTGATCCAGGCGGCGACGTCGGTGATGAACGACCTGGACTCCACGCCGGAACAGACCGCCGGCGCCGTGCTGTCGATCACCGGGACGGTCCGCGGCCTCCTCGCGCGGCTGCGCGCCGGGACCGGGCCGCCGGACGACGGGGTGCTGGCGCACGCCGTGGCCAGCGGCGACCTCAGCGACGACGAGCTCACCAACCTCGGGATGGTGCTGCTGGCCACCGGCCATCTGCCCACGTCGAGCATGCTCGCGCTCGGGACGTTCGCGCTGCTGACCGACCCGGACCAGCGGGCCCGCCTGCCCGCGGACCCGGAGCTCGCCGGGCCCGCGGTCGAGGAGCTGCTGCGATACCTGTCCATCCTCCAGTTCGACGTACGCCGCACCGCGCTGGCCGACGTCGAGATCGGCGGCCAGGTGATCGCGGCCGGCGAGACCGTGGTGCTGGCGCTGCCGGTCGCGAACCGGGATCCGGCCCACTTCCCCGGCCAGGACCGGCTGGACCTGGACCGCTCCGCGGCCGGGCACCTGGCGTTCGGGCACGGCATCCACCAGTGTCTCGGGCAGCATCTCGCCCGGGCCGAGCTCCGCATCGCGCTGACCGCGCTCTTCGAGCGCTTCCCCGATCTGCGCCTGGCCGTTCCGGCGGCCGAGGTGCCGACCCGTGACCGCATGGCGGTGTACGGGGTGGACCGGCTGCCGGTCGCCTGGGGTACCGCTCAGGCTGACCGTTCTAGCGGAAGGTAACTTTGGATCATGCGTTACAGGACCTTGGGCGACTCGGGCCTCCGGGTGTCGGTGATCGGGCTGGGCTGCAACAGCATCGGCGCGCGTATCGACGCGGCCCGTACGCGGGCGGTGGTGGACGCGGCGATCGAGGAGGGCGTGACGCTCTTCGACACCGCCGAGTCGTACGGCGCCACGCCGGGCGCATCGGAGGAGCTGCTCGGCGAGGCGCTCGCCGGCCGGCGGGAGCAGGTGGTGCTGGCCACCAAGTTCGGCAGCCAGGGCAACCGTCCCGACTACGGGCAGGGGCAGGCCCGCGGGGCGCTGGGCGGCCGGTCGTACATCCGGCGCGCGGTGGAAGGGTCGCTGCGCCGCCTGCGCACCGACTACATCGACCTCTACCAGTACCACTTCCCCGACGGCAGCACGCCGATCGAGGAGACGCTGGAGGCCCTGACAGAGCTGGTACGCGAGGGCAAGGTGCGCTACATCGGCAGCTCCAACCTGACCGGCTGGCAGATCGCCGAGGCCGCGCACGTGGCCCGCGAGAGAGGCCACGCGTCGTTCGTGTCGGCACAGAACCACTGGTCGTTGCTGGAGCGCGGCGCCGAGCGCGAGGTGGTGCCGGCGGCCGTGCACTACGGGGTCGGCGTGCTGCCGTACTTCCCGCTGGCCCACGGGCTGCTGACGGGGAAGGTGCGGCGCGGGCAGGAGCCGCCGTCCGGGACCCGGCTCGCGCAGCGGCCCCAGCTCGTCACACCGGAGAAGCTGGACCGGGTGGAGGCGCTGGCGGCCTGGGCCGAAAAGCACGACCGGTCCCTCCTGGACGTGGCCGTCGGCGCGCTGGCCGCGCTGCCCGGCTGCGGCTCGGTGATCGCCGGCGCGACCGGGCCCGAGCAGGTGCGGGCCAACGCGGCGGCCGGCGACTGGGAGCCGACCGCCGCGGAGCTGGCCGAGATCACGGAGCTGGTGCCACTCCCCTGACGGCCTGACAGAAAGGGTAAAGACGCGCGGCACATACAAAGCGTCGCCGCGTCAGGACAATCGGTTTCCGGTCGCGTGGTTTTTCCATGACGGCCGGTAATTACCGGGCCATCTCCGTGGCCCGGTAATTACGCGTGCACTAACGGAGATTGAAGGCGCGGACGGTGGTCTGCTTGATGGTGTTGCCCGCCTTGTCCCAGGACTCGACCTTGAGGGTCACGGCCCCCTTGGTGTGCTTGAGCGCGGGGTAGCGGGTGGTGGCGGTGTAGGCCCCGTCCTTGCCGCGCTGGACGGGGACGGGGGTGTAGGTGGCGCCGTCGTCGGTGCTGGCCCACAGCTTCAGGCCGGCGATGTCCGGCATCTTCGAGGCGGACGGGGAGTGGTAGGGGGAGACGGTGAAGGTGTGCGGACGGCCCGCGCGCACGCTGTTGGCGACGTCCAGGGTGTCGCCGAGGTCGTAGCTGACGAACACGACCGGGGCCGGCTTGCAGGGCTCCGCCGTGCCGTACAGGACCTGGAGCGAGCAGAAGGAGCCGGGCAGGGGTTCGGGCGCGACCGGGGTGGTGAAGGTCCATTCGGTGTCGTGCCCGTCGTTCCTGGCGGTCAGCCGGTAGCTTCCCGGGCCTTCCGGCAGCGTGAAGAGCGGCATGATGTCGGTGCCGCCGACGGGGGCGCGCGGGATCTCCTTGCCGTCCCGGTAGAGGCGGACGTCGAAGCCCGGGGTCAGGTCACTGGTCGGCCAGTAGCCGCCGCTGCGCTTCCTGGTGCCCGGCGAGCCGTAGCTGGGCTCGAACTCCGCCCACAGGCTGCCGCCCTGGACGCAGATCATGCACCGGAAGTGCGCGCCGATGTTCGCGCCCGGCTTGGCGAGCTTGTAGACCTGGTCCGAGCCGGTCGGGGCGCCGGGCGTGAACGGGGTGGTCAGCCAGGACTGCCGGGTGCGGACCGGCTTGTCGAAGACCTCCAGGGCCCACTGCGGGACCCGGTCCTTCTCCGGCGTGTCCAGCTGCTCCTCCATGCCGTGCGACCAGAGGACCTCGGGGTCGAGGGGCCCGACCCAGTCGCGCCGTCCGGGCAGGGTGAGCCGGGGACCGCCCCATTCCGACGCCGCCGTGGACAGCGGCAGGACGTCGTCGGCCTTCTGCGCGTACCGCCAGTCGTTGTAACGGTGCGGCGCGACCGTGTGGATGTCCAGGTCGATCCGGGCGAGGTCGCGCTCGGTGAAGGTGTAGTGCATCGAGCGGGGCACCCGGCCCTCCTCGTAGGGGGCGAAGGTGTAGGTGTGGGGCGACTCCTCGGTGCCGGTCACCCGGACGGTGACCGGCTTGCCCCCGGCGAGCCGCTCGCGCAGGGCCAGCCCCTCACGGGAGGGCAGGGACGCGGTGGAGATGCCGATGGGCTTGGACTCTCCGGTGAACGGGATCTGCGTGAAGCGAAGCGGGATCGCGCAGCCGGTGCCGACCTGCGGGAAGTGCAGGAGCGCAGCCGCGCCGGCGTCGCGGATCGGGCCGACGCGCTCGATCTGGACGCCGCACGAGGGGCCGAACACGCCCTCCGACATCGGCGCCTCCATGAGGACGAGCTTGCCGCGCAGGTCGCGGCCGGCGATGTCCTCGGGCCTGCCCGCACCGACGTCGACGACCTCCAGCTCGCGGGTGCCGGTGAACGGCCGGAAGTCGGGGAAGCCGTCGCTCTGCTCGTGCACGCCGAGGGGGTTGAAGCCGTGCATCGCGGAGGCCGGGTGCAGGGTGAGCCCGCCGCGCCCGCGCACGCTCATGGCGACCTCGGACTTGCCGAGGGTGGTGCGGGTGTGGAAGCGGAAGGCGCCCTTGGTGACCTTCTCCGTGGGCAGCGCCCACAGCCGGCTCCACCCGCCGATCGGCGCGTTCGGCCAGATGAAGCCCATGTAGGAGTCGCCGCTGGTCACCGTCCGCTGGTACGCCAGCAAGGGGAAGTTGTTCAGCGGCTCGGCCGGCTGCGGGGTGGTGAACCGGATCTCGGTCAGCTTGCGGGCGTCGAGCGTGATCTCGGTGTCCCCGGTGACGCTGAGCTCCGGCACGGACAGGAGCGCCAGGTTGTCCCGGTCGTCGTCGCCGACCCAGCCGAGGACCTGCGTCACGCTGATGAGGCCCTGCGGGACGCGGGTGACCGTGGTCCCCTCGGCGGTCAGGGCGACACCGCCGAGCACGCCCTTGTTGCCGGACACGTCGATGGTGTCCTGGGCCACGGGGCTGCGCGGCTTGCCGTCCCGGCCCAGGGTGTGGATGGTGAGCGTGGCCTTGGGGACCTCACGTACCACGCCCACGGGGATGCGCAGCTGGACGCCGTCGGCGGTCGCGGTGACGGCGCCGGTGTAGGTGTCCAGGCCGGCCAGGGCCTTGGGGTCGAGGGTGGCGGTGGTGGTCGCGGTGCCGCCGGCCGGCACGGTGAGCGTCGTACCGGCGAGGCTCAGCGCGCCCTCGACCGCGCTGCCGTCCGACTTGCTCAGGGCGGGGGCCAGGGCCAGCGTGACCGGCCCGCCGCCCAGGTTGGTGTAGGTCAGCTCCCTGGTAACGGGGGCCGCGTCGCCCTCGACGGCGCCGAAGTCGGCCCCGGTGGTGACGGCGAAGACCTGCTGGCTGTACGCCCTGGCCACGTCCACCCGGCCGGCGCCCTGCTGGTAGGCGCTGAGCCGGTCGTCCTTGGCGGTCGACATGAGCGCGGCCTTGATCTGCGGGCCCGTCCAGTCCGGATGCCGCTGCGCCATGATCGCGGCGGCTCCGGCGACGTGCGGGGTCGCCATCGAGGTGCCCGCCGCGCTCGTGTAGTGCTCGTCGAGCGGGGTGCCCATCGTGGTGCCCGCCGCGCGTGCCGCGGTGATGGCCACGCCCGGGGCGGCGATGTCCGGCTTGAGCCCGCCGCCGACGCGCGGCCCCTGGCTGGAGAACGGGGCCAGCTCGTCGCTCTTGTCCACGGCGGAGACGGTCAGGGCCGCGTCCGCCGCGCCGGGCGCGGAGACCGTCTCGACCGCGCCGGAGTTGCCGGCGGCGATCACGAACAGGACGCCCGTGGATGCGCTCAGCGTGTTGACCGCCTGGCTCATCGGGTCGGTCCCGTCGGTGGGGCCGCTGCCGAGGCTCATGCTGATCACCTTGGCGCCGGAGGCCGCGGCCCACTCCATGCCCTCGATGGCCTGGGAGTCGGTCCCCGAGCCGTCGTCGGCCAGCACCTTGCCGACGATCAGCTGGGCGCCGGGCGCGACGCCCTTGTACCGGCCGGCCGCCGCCGCGCCGGAGCCGGCGATGGTGGAGGCGACGTGCGTGCCGTGGCCGTGGCCGTCGCGCACCTCCTGGCCGGGGATGAAGGATCTGCTGTCGGCGATGCGGCCGGCGAGGTCGGGGTGCCCGGCATCGACGCCGGTGTCCAGGACGGCGACCTTCACGCCGGCGCCGTCGTGGCCGCCGGCCCACGCCTGCGGCGCGCCGATCATCGGGACGCTCTCGGCGAGGTCGGCCTTGACCTTGCGGTCCAGCCACACCTTGGCGATGTCGCCGCGCAGCGTGTCCGGCACGCTCTGGAGCCCGTTCGCGCCCTTCTTGTCCGGTACGGCCCGCACTGCGCCCCAGAACGCGCCCGCCTCGGCCTTGGTCACCTGGAGAGCCGAGGCGTTGACGCTCTCCAGGGTGAGCACGGGCTCGCTGGCCGGGATGGCCTTCGCGGCCGCGGCGACGGCCGCGTCCGTGCGCTGCCGCGGGTACTGCACGATGACCGGCAGCTGCTTGGTCCTGTCGTCGGTGTAGCCGTTCTCGGCCAGGTAGGTGACGTTGAACAGCTCCCGGTCCAGGCGGCCGGCGTTGATGGCGGGCACGGCGTCGCTCGGGGTGACGTACACGCCCTTCGGGGTGGCCAGGGTGGACAGCCGGGCGCTGGTGCCGTCGGGGCGGGCGCCCGGCTCGGGGCGGACGGCGTACTTGCCGCCGCCGGCGTCGCTGAGCCGTACCTTGTCGCCGGTGATCAGGGTGACCGTGCGGTCGCCCGGGCCGAGGCCGGTCAGCGCGATCGGGTCGGTGACCCGGCGGGGGGCGGCAGTGCTGGGCGCGGGCTCCTGCTCCTGGGCCGCGGCGGACGCGGCGGGGACCACGAGGACGCCCAGCAGCAGGGCCGAGCCCGCGAGGAGCGCGCCTTTGCGGCCGGGCCGGAAGGGAGGGGGATCGTGCGGGGATCTGCGTGGGGACA
>NZ_VCKX01000155.1 GCF_005889725.1 Nonomuraea zeae | reverse complement strand
GGGCAGGGGGCCAGGGGGTCGTCTACGAGGCGTACGCGGAGGACGGCCGGCGGGTCGCGATCAAGGTGCCGCACCACGACCAGGGCGCCGGCCTGGCTAAGGAGGCGGCGGCCGCCGCGCGGGTGGCGTCGTTCTGCACGGCCGCGGTGATCGAGACCGGGCTGACCGGGCCCAGGCCGTACATCGTCAGCGAGTACGTCGAAGGCCCGAGCCTGCGGGCGGCGGTGGCGGGCGGGCGCCGGTTCGACGCCGGCGACCTGCACCGGCTCGCGACCGCCGTGGCGACCGCGCTGGCCGCGATCCACGACGCCGGGGTGGTCCACCGCGATCTCAAGCCCGACAACGTGCTGCTCGGCCCCGACGGCCCCCGGGTGATCGACTTCGGGGTGGCCAGGACGCCGGAGATGTCGCTGACGGCGACAGGGGAGGTCAAGGGGACGCCCGCGTACATGGCGCCCGAGGTCTTCAGCGGGCAGCGGGCGGGGATGCCGGCCGACGTGTTCGCGTGGGGCGCGATCGTGCTCTACGCCGCGACGGGCAAGGACCCGTTCGAGGCCGGCAGCCTGGGCGCGGTCATGCACCGGGTGCTGTCGGCCAGCCCGAGCCTGGACCCGCTGCCCGGCACGCTGCGCCCGCTGGTCGAGGCGGCGCTCGCCAAGGAGCCCGCCACCCGACCCGCGGCGCGGGAGCTGCTGCTCGCCCTGGTCAGCGGCGACGCCCGGCTCGACCTGCCGCACCTGCTCGCCGAGGGCGGCAGGCGGGCGGCCGGGGTGCGGGCCACCGGCCCCGACCCGGCGCTCGGCACGCTGGCCGAGGAGTCGTACGCGCTGCTGGAGCCGGGCGAGCGCGAGCTGGCGCCCGAGGTGTTCCTCAGGACGATCACGGTGGGGGAGCGGGGCGACCTGTCGGTGCGCAGGGCCGCGCTGTCCGAGCTGGTGGAGGGCCGTACGCCGCCCGAGGTCGCGTCGGTGACGCGGATCCTGGAGGTGTTCGGCTACGTGCTGGGCAGGGACGGCGAAGAGATCTGGCTGGCCCGCCCCGCGCTGCCGCACGCCTGGCCGCGCTTCCGCCGCTGGGTGGAGGCCAACAGGGACGGGCTGGCCGTGCACAGGGAGATCCTGACCGCCGCGCGCCGCTGGGACGGCGCCGGGCGCAGGGACGGCGACCTGTTCCACGGCAGCAACCTGGAGAACGCGCTGCAGTGGGCGGCCACGGCCCGCAGGAACATCACGCTGTCACTCACCGAACGGGACTTCCTCGCGGCGGGAGCCCGGCTGACCAGGCGCAGGGCCCGCAGGAGCCGGCTGGTCTCGCTCTGCCTCGCGGGCCTGCTGGCGGTCGCCGTGGTCGCCGGTGGCCTGGCGGTCCAGCAGGGCAGGCTGGCCGGCCAGCGCGCGGACCGGATCGCCGCCCAGCGCGACCAGGCGGAGGCGGCCCGGCTGGCCCAGCTCGCCGGCACCCTGCGGCGCACGGAGCCGCGGACGGCGATGCAGCTCAGCGTGGCCGCCTGGCGGCTGGACCGGACCCCGCTGACCCGGGCGGCGCTGACGGCCTCGCTGGCGCAGCGCGAGGTGGCGGCGTTCGCGGACCCGGCGGCGGAAGGGGAGACGCTGCGGGCGCTCAGCCGCGACGGGCGGACGCTGGCCAGCGTGGGCGGCGACGAGGTCAGGCTCTGGGACGTCCGCACGGGCCGGCGGGCCGGCGGCTTCGCCGGACTGGACCTTGCGCGCGCGGGACGGCCGCTCGCCGTCGCGCTCTCGCCCACCGGCCGGGACCTCCTCCTGGTGACCGCACGGGGAGCGCAGGTCAGGAACCTGCGTACCGGCAAGGTGGCCGGCACCTGGACGTTCGGCGCGCAAATGCGCGGGGACCTGGAGGTGTACGCGGGCTACGGCACGGTCGACCGGTACCCGCGGATCTCCATAGACGATTCCACCTACGTCTGGGACCTGCGACGCGGCAGCCGGGCGAAGACCTCCGCCACGCTCGGCCCGATGACCCCGTCGGGCGACGCGGTCTACGCCGCCGCCACCACCGGGCGGATCGACCTGCTGGGCCTGCCGGACCTCACCCGCCGCTCCACCCGCCCGGCCGCGAGCCGCTGCGACGCGTGCGGGATCCCGCTCGCCCTGACCCCCGACGGCCGCACGCTGCTCGAAGCGCTGCCGGAAGGGCTGCAGACGACCTCGCTCACGGACGCCTCCACCGGAGCGATCGGCCACGAGGGCGAGCTCTGGAACAAGGGCGAGCTGACCTATTCCGCCGACGGCCGGCTGCTGGCCTCCGCGACGCGGACGGAGATCCAGGTGTGGCGGTCCGACGGGGCGCTCCTCACCACGCTCCCGCTGGAGGACGGCGTCGACGACGAGCGGCAGGCCGCTCCCCAGGCCGCCTTCGACGGCCGGACGCTGCGCTACCTCGACGCGGAGCGCGTCTACACGGCGGACCTGGGCGACCTGGCCGTGCGCGCCAGGGCGAAGGAGATGTCCTGGTCGTGGGCCGCGTTCACCCCTGCGCACGTGCTGGCCACGGAGGACTTCACCAAGCTGTACCTGTTCGCGCCCGGCGGCCCGGCCGGCACTCCGGTGCTGAGCAGGCCGTCCGACGACGGGGTGAGCGCCGGTGCGCTCAGCCCCGACGGGCGGCTGGCGGCGGTGGGCGGCGCCAGGACGGTCACGGTCCTGGACACCCGCACGCGGCGCGAGCTGACCCGCTGGACGCCCCGCGGCGTCGAGTTCTCCCAGACGGAGTCGCTGGTGTTCAGCCCCGACGGCACCCGGCTGGCCATGGTGCTGGAGGCCATCGACGTGGAGCGGCCCCGCTCGTTCACGGTGGCGGTCTGGGACTGGCGCAGCCACCGCCTGCTGTGGTCGGCGCAGGCGAGCAAGATCGAGGATGTGGAGTTCTCGCCCGACGGGCGGGTGCTGGCCGTGTCCTCCGACGCCCAGCAGCTGTTCGACGCCGCTTCCGGCCGGCCCATGGGTGAGGCGTTCGGCGGCAGCGGCGGGCTCGCCGACTTGGTGTTCACCCGCGACGGCAGGTCGCTGGCGGGCGTGGACGCCCGCGGGCGCGTGACGCTCTACGACGTGGCGACTCGCCGGCAGAGCGGACCGGTCCTCCGCAGCGCACTCGGCGGGGACGCGCTCGCGGTGAGGTCGCCGCGCGCGGACCTCGTCGCGGTGGGGGCGGGGGACGGCCGGGTGCACCTGTTCGACCTGGGCTCGGGCACGGACGTGGGAGCGCTGCGTGACGGGAATCTGGCCGGGCTCGCCGGGCTGGCCTTCACCGCGGACGGTACGAGCGTGCTCGCCCTCGACGGCACCGGCGCGCTCCGCGAGCAGCCGGTCGATCCGGACAAGGTGGCCGCCGCCGTCTGCGCCCGCGCGGGAAGCCCCATCACCTCCGCCGAGTGGGCGCGTCTCGTGCCCGGCATCGGGTACCTGAGCGGGTGCGGGCAGGGGTCCGCCCGCCGGTGAACCGTTCCGCGCGGGGCGGCGTATCCCCGTACATGGGATGCGGGTCGGCGGCGGTGCGGCCGTGAGGGCGCGGACGTGCGCGGCCGGGGCCGTGCTGGCGGGCGTGGTGGTGCTGGTCGCGGCGCTCAAGTTCGGCGGCGGCATCGTCGAGACGGAGATCGCCGGGCTGCCCAGCGCCGGGCCGCTCACCGACTGGGGCCTCCCGCTCGCGCGGTTCGGCGTCAACCTGTGCGCGGTCGGCTGCGTGGGCACCCTGGTGGCCGCGATGCTCGCGCCCGCGACCTCGCCGGAGACGGCCGGCTGCACCCGCGCGGCCGGTTGGTGGGCGCTCGGCTGGGCCGCCTGCGCCGCCCTGAGCTACCTGCTGACCGTGTCGAGCATCATCCCGATGCCGCTCGCCGACCTCCTCGCCTTCCCCGATCTGCTCAGCTTCGGCGCCTCCAGCCCGCAGGCCCAGGCGCTGCTGCTGGTGCTGGCCCTGGCCACGGTGCTGGTGCCGTTCACCCTCCTGCCCCGGGTGCCCGGATGGGCCCGGCTGGCGACGGCCGCGTTCGCGATCCTGCCGCCCGCCTACGTGGGCCACGCCGCCTCCTCCGGCGACCACGACATCGCCGTCTCCGCCCTGCTGTCGCACCTGCTCGCGGCGTCGGTCTGGGTCGGCGGGCTGGTCGCGGTGCTCGTCCACTTCCGGCGCTCCGACGGCCTCGCGACCGTGCTGCCCAGGTTCAGCACGGTCGCCCTGTGCTGCTTCGCGGCGGTCGCCGTCTCCGGCCTGGCCGGCGCGTGGGTGCGGCTGAACACGCCCGCCGACCTCTACCAGAGCCGCTACGGCCAGCTCCTCCTGGTCAAGATCCTCGCCCTGGCGGTGCTGGGCTGGTTCGGCTGGACGCATCGCCGCCGCACGGTCGCGCGCGTGTCCGAGCGCAGTGTCCGTCACACCTTCGTCCGGCTGGCGGCGGGCGAGGCGGTCGTGATGGCGGCCGCGATGGGCCTGGCCGCCGGTCTGTCCCGCACCCCGCCGCCCGTCACCGCCGGCGCGCACGGCGAGCAGGCGCTCGGGTACGACCTCGCCCCCTTCTCCCTCGGCGCCCTGCTCACCGAGGTGCGCCCGGACCCGGCGATCCTGCTGCTCCTGGCGTTGCCCGCGATCGGCTACTGGCTGGGGCTGCGCAGGCTCGCCTCCTGGCCGCCCGCCCGCACCCTCGCCTGGTACGCGGGGCTGGCGCTGGCGGCGTTCGTCCTGCTCGGCGGCGTCGGCGGCTACGCCCGCGCGATGCCGTCCGTCCAGGCGCTCCAGCACGTCGTGCTCTCGGTCGTGGCCCCCGCCCTGCTGTGCCTGGGCGCGCCCGTCACCCTCGCCTCCCGGGCCACCACCGCGACCTCCCAGTACGGCAACCTCGGCGGGCGCGTCCTCACCTGGCGCTTCGTCACCCACCCCGCGTTCGTCCTGGCCGCCTGCACGCTGCCCGGCCTGCTGCTGTACGGGACGGCCTGGCTGCCCTGGTCGCTGTCCGGCCACGTCCCCCACCTGCTCACCGGGCTGCTGTTCCTGCTCACCGGCCTGCCGGCGTTCTGGGTGGCCGCGGGCGTTGACCCGCTGCCGCGCGCGTTCCCGCCGGCCGCCAGGGGCCGGCTGCTGGCCGTGGTCACCCTGGTCCAGCTCACCCTGGGCGTCATCCTGCTGCTCGGGCCGCCCGTCGCGGCCGGCTGGTACGCCGCCGCGGTCCCCGCGGGGGTGCCCGACGTGCTCGCCGACCAGCGGGTGGCCGGGGCCCTGTTCCTGCTCCTGCCGCTGCCGCCGATCGCGCTGCTGGCCGTGGGGCTGGCCCGGCAGGCAAAGGGCACGCCCGGCCGGGTTACGCGCACGTACACCGTCGCGGGCCGGTAGTCCCCGCCCGCCACATCCCCGGTGTCGTGTCGCTCTTGACACATCGCCTGGACGAGCCATTATCGTTGTTCATATGAATAGCTCTTCAGATGGCGGGATGCTGGCCATTGACGGTTGCGCCGTCAAGGTCGTCGACGCCGGCCGCGTCACCGCCGTGCGAGAGCGGATGCCCGCCGCCGAAGACCTGACCGACACGGCCGACGTGTTCGGGCTGCTCTCCGACCCCAACCGGCTGCGGCTGCTGGTGGCGCTGCTGGACGGAGAGCTCTGCGTGTGCGATCTCGCGGCGGTGACCGGCCAGAGCGAGTCGGCCGTCTCCCACGCGCTGCGCCTGCTCCGCGCGCACCGCATCGTCGCCGCGCGCCGCGCCGGGCGGATGGCGTACTACCGGCTGGAAGACCCCCATGTACGGATGTTGCTCGATTTGGCGCTCGCCCACACCGAGCACACCGAGGCCATTCACCCCGAGCGCGACGGGAGCCCGTGATGGGGACGGGACACGGGCACGGTCACGGGCACGCGGGCGGCCGGCACCGCTGGCGGCTCGGCGTCTCCTTCATCCTGATCGGCGCCTTCTTCGTGGTCGAGCTCGGCTACGGCCTGATCTCGGGCTCGCTGGCGCTCATGTCGGACGCCGGTCACATGGCCGCCGACGTGGTCACGCTCGGCGCGGCGCTGGTCGCCACCAGGATCGCCACCCGCCCCGACACCACGGGCCGGCGCAGCTACGGCTCCTACCGGGCCGAGGTGTTCGCGTCGCTGCTGGCCGTGGTGCTGATGCTGGGCGTCGCCCTGTACGTCGTCGCCGAGGCCGTCGGGCGCATCGGCCGGGCCGCCGAGGTGTCGTCCGGGCCGATGATCGTCGTCGGGGCCGTGGGCCTGGCCGTCAACCTGGTCGCGCTCCTGCTGCTGCGCTCGGGCGCGAGCGAGAGCCTCAACGTCAAGGGCGCCTACCTGGAGGTCGTCGCCGACACCGCCGGCTCGGTGGGCGTCATCGTGGCCGGCTGGCTCGTCGCCGCCACCGGCCAGGCGTACTGGGACACCGTCATCGCCCTGGCCATCGGCGTCTTCGTCGCCGTGCGGGCCGTTTCCCTCGGCCGTCAGGTGTTCGCCGTCCTGGGCCAGCACGTGCCCGAAGGTGTGGACGCCGGGGCCGTCGCCGCCGACCTGGCCGCGATCGACGGCGTACGCGACGTCCACGACCTGCACCTGTGGACCCTGACCTCGGGCATGAACGTCGCCACCGCCCACCTCGTCACCGCCGACCAGAGCGACAACCACTCCGTCCTCGACCAGGCCCGCGACCTGCTGCGGCAGCGCCACGGCGTCGCGCACGCGACCCTCCAGGTGGAGCCGGCCGACCACAACGGCTGCGACGAGCTCGGCTGGTGACCCGCGGGCGCGGGGTCAGGCGGGGTCCGGGGCGCCGGCGAACGGCATGTGCTCGCCCGGCACGTACGCCGGGAACGGCTGGTAGACGTTCACGCCCGGCTGCCCGCGCAGCAGCAGGGCCGAGACGAACGGCTGCTGCTCGCTGGTGATCCGGGTCGAGGTCGGGATGTAACGGATGGTCAGCCCGCAGCGCCGCCTGGGCGAGGTGTTGGCGGTGGAGGCGTGCAGGATGTTCGGGTGGTGCACCTCCACGTCGCCGGGGGCCAGCACCAGGTCCACCGCCGCCGACTCGTCCACCGTGATGGCGCTCTCCGAGCCGAGGACGTTGTCCACGTCGTCGCGCGTGCGCAGCTCGTGCAGGTCCTCCTTGTGGGAGCCGGGGATCACGCGCACGCAGCCGTTCTCGGGCGTGGACTCGTCCACGGCCAGCCAGAGCGTGATCACGCGCATCGGCTCCAGCGGCCAGTAGGCGCCGTCCTGGTGCCACAGGACCGGCTTGCCGGAGAAGGGCGGCTTGCTGATGTAGTGCGAGGCGAACAGGGCGAGGTCCGGGCCGAGGAACAGCTCGGCGATGTCGAGCAGCCGGTCGTCGCCGACCAGCCGCACCCAGAACGGGTCGCCCGCGACCAGCTCCGTGGCCAGGTCCTCGCCGAGCCGGTCGGGATACCTGGCGTGCAGCCAGTCGACGTGCGCGCTCGCCTCGGCGATCAGGGCGGGGTCGATGACGTTGCGGAAGATCGTGTAGCCGTCGCGGTCGAAGTCCTTCAGGGTCCGGTCGGCTTCCGTGATCACGATGCGCTCCTCCTGGGGCTGGGCGGGGACGGGCGTCGAGTCGGATTCTTCGGCCTTCTTGGCGTGAGTTACTAGTACTCGCCGCGCCATAAGTATTAATTTCCTGACATGCCGACCATCTTGCGCTGGGTCGAGTTCGCGGTCGGCCTGCCGTACCACGCGGCGCTGGTCCCGGTCACGGGCGGCCGCCGCGATCGCCCCGAGCCGCACAGCCACGCCGACTTCCACGAGCTGGTCCTCGTCACCGCGGGCACGGGGGTGCAGCGGGTGGGCGACAGCGAGATGCCGCTGCGGGCCGGGGACGTGGTCCTGGTGCGCCCGCACGACCGGCACGAGTTCGCCGCCACGCCGGCCGAGGGGAGCGCGCCCGGTCACCTGCGCTTCGTCAACATCGCCTTCCCCAGCGAGCGCTGGCGCGCCTTCGCCGACCTCGCGGGGCTGACGGGCGCGGCGGAGTGGGACCGGCGCGAGCTGCCGCTGTCGGCGCGGGTCGATCCGGGCGGGCCGGTCGCGACCGAGTTCGCCCGCGTGCTGGCCGCCTACTCCGGCGCGCCGCGCGTGCTGGACCTGGTCGGGCTGTGGACGGCGGTGGTGCCGGTCCTGGAGCGGGCCCGACGGCCTGGCCGTGGACCGGCGGCCCGGCTGGCTGGTGACCGCCTGCGCCGCGATGAGCAGGGAGGAGAACCTGCGCGATGGGCTGGCCCGGCTGCAGTCGATGGCCGCCGTCAGCCCGGGGCACCTGGCCCGCTCGATGCGGGCGCACTACGGGTGCACGCCGGTGGCGTTCGTGGCCGCGCGGCGGCTGGAGCACGCCGCGCTGCTGCTGACCACGACGACGGACGGCATCGGACGGATCGCCCAGCGCTCCGGCTTCTCCGGCCAGTCGTACTTCGCCAGGCTTTTTCACGACAAGTACGGCATGACGCCTCGGGCGTACCGGGACGCGACCCGGCGGGCGGTGGTCCCCGCAGCCCTGGACACCCAAGATATCAAGTGATTAGATGACTTCACTTTCGAGCTCGATCTGATGTGAAGCCCGCGGCATGCGGGACGAACCAACCCCCCGAAGATCGAACAGGAGGCCGGGCATGATCCGGTCGCATGTGTTCCGCCTGGCTGCCGTCTGCGCCGCCGTACCCATGCTCGCGCTCGCGGGCTGCTCCTCCTCTTCCGGTGGCGGCGGCGCGCAGCAGCAGGCCGCCAAGACCGAGCTGAAGCTCTACAACGACAAGGGGGCCTGGAGCAAATACTTCGACCAGATGGGCGTCCTGTCCAAGCAGCAGATCGGGCTGTCGATGAAGCCGGTCGGCTACACCGACGAGCCGACCTACCAGGCGTTCATCAAGGCGTCGTTCCGCACGGACGTGAAGCCGGACCTGTTCACGTGGACGACGGGCGGCCGGCTCGCCGAGATCGTCGCACAGAAGCAGGTGGCCGAGACGACGCAGCTGTGGCAGGAGGCCATCAAGAGCGGGGACCTCACCGCCGAGCTGGCGAAGTACTACACCGTGGGCGGCAAGCAGTACTGCGTGCCGCTGAACGCCGCGTACTGGGGCATGTTCTACAACAAGAAGATCTTCGACGAGCACAAGCTGAAGCCGCCCGCCACCTGGGACGAGCTGATCCAGATCGCCGCCACGCTCAAGAAGAGCGGCGTGACCGCGTTCTACCACACCTCCGTGCTGTTCTCCTTCGTCTGGTTCGAGCAGCTCCTCGCCGGCACCGACCCCGACCTGTACGACCGCCTGTCCACCGGCCAGGCCAAGTACACCGATCCGGGCGTCGTCGAGGTGATGCAGCGGTGGAAGTCGATGATCGACGCCGGCTACTTCAACAACCCGGGGGACAAGACCGACCCCGGTGACGTGCTCAAGACCGGCAAGGCCGCGATGGTGTCGTTCGGCACGTGGTTCAACACGAGCATGACGCAGCGGGAGATGAAGGCGGGCACCGACTACGGCTTCTTCACGATCCCGAACGTCAACCCCGCCCTGCCGAAGACCTCCATGATCTTCGAGAGCGGCCCGCTGTGCTCGCTGGCCAAGGCGCCGGACCCGCAGGCCAGCGCGAAATACCTCAAGTGGTGGGTGACCCCCGCGGCCCAGGAGAAGTGGGCCTCCGCCAGGGGCGACGTCTCGGCCAACCCCAAGGTCGCCATCGCCGACGAGGCGATCGCGCAGGTGGGCAAGGCGGCGGGGAGCGGGGAGTTCCGGCTGGTCAACCGCTACTTCGAGGCGGCGCCGCCGCCGGTGCTCACCGCCGCGCTGGACGGCTTCGGCGCCTTCGTCGTCAAGCCGGACGGCTATCAGAAGGTCCTGGAGGACATCCAGCGCGTCGCCGACGAATACTGGAGCACCCACCAGCCGGGCGACTGACCGGTGGGCGTGGCGTGGGGCACACCCACGCCACGCCCCTTCACGCTTGGACGAAGCTCACTTGTAGTAGCCCTCGACCGGGACGCGCGCCTCGTCGTAGAGGCCGGGGCCCTCCTGCGGCACCTGCGGCCAGCCGCCACCCGGCTTGAGGCCGTCGAGCTGCTCCTCGGAGAGCGCGAAGACGACCCGGCCGAGGCCGGATCGCTGGATCGCCCCCGTGCACATGGAGCAGGGCTGGCAGCTCGTGTACATCGTCGTGGCGGCCGCCGTGGCCGGATCCAGCTCGCGGGCCGCCCAGCGGGCCAGCTTCAGCTCCGGGTGCGCGCTGATGTCGGCCTCGGTCAGCGTGGTGTTCTGCTCCTCGGCGAGCACGCGGCCGTCCGGGTCCGCCAGCAGCGAGCCGAACGGCGGGTTGCCGTCCGTCCGCGCCGCGGCGGCGAGCTCGATCGCGCGGCGGAGGAGTCGTTCTTCGTCGTGTGTCACGGTTGTTCCCATCATGGGTGGAGCTGCCAATGGGCGGCGACAGTCGCGAGCATCTGCCACTTCGCCTCGGGGTGGAGGGTCTCGTCCGGGTCGCCGTCGAACGGGTCGAGCACGACCGTCTCGGCTCCGAGCGCGCTCAGCTGTTCGAGATCTTCGACGATCTGCTCGATGGTGCCCTCGCCGGCCAGGCGCTCGGCGCCGGTCACCGGAGAGCCGGTGATCCGCAGCACGATGCGCGGCGCGAAGCCGGGCACCGGGCGGTCGCCGGCGACGGCCTTCATCCGGCCGGTCGCCTCGCGCAGCCAGGGCAGGGTGTTCCTGAGCGGATGCCAGGCGTCGCCGAGCCGGACAGCGCGGGAGATTCCGGCGTCGCTGTTGCCGCCGATCCACAGCGGCAGCGGCCCAGCGCGGTAGTCGTCGGCGTCCTCCCGGGCGGCGCGCAGCGCGAGGAGGACGTCGTCGGTGAGCTTGCCGCGCTGGTCGAACGGCACGCCGAGGGCCGCGAACTCCTGCCGGGCCCAGCCGGAGGCCACCCCGAGGACCAGCCGGCCGCCGCTGAGCTGGTTGAGGTTCGCCGCCATGCGGGCGGTCAGGAGCGGATGCCGGTACGGCGCGATGAGCACCGTCGTCCCGAGCCGGATCCGGCTGGTGAGGCCGGCGAGCCAGGACAGGGTGGTGAACGGCTCGTAGAACGGAGCCGGATACTGGGCGGCGACATCAGGCGTCACCGCGACATGGTCGGAGACCATCAGCAGATCGAAGCCGAGCCCCTCCACCGTCTGCGCCCAGCTGCGCAGGACGCCTGGATCGGTGCCGGGTCCAAAGTTCGGAACATTCACGCCTATTCGCACCGGCTCAGGCTATCCAGGCGATCATCCCCGGATGAAGGGACTCCTCCCGGTGTAGGAGGTATATGTCCGGGATTTTGCCGGTATGTTGGCCGGATGGCCGAGAACCTTGATGCCACCGACTGGGCGATCCTCGTGGAGGTGCAGCAGGACGGCCGCATCCCGTTCACCGAGCTGGGCCGGCGGGTGAACCTCAGCTCCTCGGCGACGACCGAGCGGGTGCGGCGCCTGGAGTCGATGGGCGTCATCACCGGCTACCACGCCGACGTCGACCTGGAGAAGGCCGGGTACGCGGTGCTCGCCGTCGTCCGGCTCAAGTATCCGGGCAATCGGCACGAGCCGCTGCACCGGCTGCTCGCCGAGCGGATGGAGATCCTGGAGTGCCTGCGGACGACCGGCGACGACTGCTACACGCTGAAGGTCGCCGCGGCGTCCATGAGCCATCTGGAACGGCTGATCGGCGAGCTCGTCGAGTTCGGGAGCACGACGACCAACATCGTCTACAGCCAGACGCTGCCGTACCGGGGCCCGCGGCGAGCCGCGGACGCCTGAAGGGCCTCCGTTACCCCGGTGCCGCTGACCTCAATTGATTCTGTACAGTAACGAACTCCTGGCAATCTGTGTATTTTGGTCACTCTGGTATCCCCTCTTACACGGAGAGACTGCGTGCGTTCCGCAAGACTCGTTCTCGGTGCCGCCCTCGCCGCCGGTGTTCTGTCCACCGCCGCGCTCCCTGCCGCCGCCGCGCAGGCCGCGATCCCGGCACCGGTCAGCGCCGGCCCGGCTGGGCTGCCGGTCCCGCCGGGCCGGGCCACGGTGACGATCAAGGGACAGGCGCAGCAGACGGGTTACTACTGCGCGCCCGCCGCCGGTTCGATCCTCCTACGTGCCTTCGGCATCAGCAGGAGCCAGGCCCGGCTGGCCAAGGAGATGAGGACCGACGCGGAGGCGGGCGCGACCAAGCGGCCGAACACGCTCGCGGTGCTCAACGCGTACGTGGGGCCGAAGGGCTACGGATTCCGGCTGACCTATGCGAAGGACGACCCGGCGGCGCTCATGTACCGCGTCTCGCAGGCGGTGGGCGTGCACAAGAGGCCCACGATCGTCGCGGTGCTCGGCAACAAGCTGCCGTGGAGCAAGGGCGAGCGCGACGTGGGGCACGCGATCGTGGCCTACGGCTACGACAGGTCGAAGGGCACGATCGCGGTCTGGGACCCGAACGGCCGCCGCGGCGCCACCGGGAAGCACGTGATCTCGGCCAAGGCCCTGGCCGCCGTCGTCCACGACCTCCCCGCCGACGGGCTGGGCGGCGTCTTCGACCTCTACAGGACGCTCTAGCCCCTGGGCCGCCGGCGTCGGCGGCCCAGGGGAGTGGTCAGCTTGAGGTGCCGGCGCCGGTCTCGGCCGCCTCGGCCAGCTCGGCCTCGGGCTCGCCCTGGCGGGCGTGCGCGTCCACCTCGGCCTGGTTGGCCTCGGCCCGCATCAGGTCGCGGTGGCCGGTGGCCAGGATGGCGATCCCGATCAGGATGGCGCAGCCGCCGATCACGAACGGCACGTGCACGTTGAAGTGCTCGGCGAGCTTGCCCGCCGCGAACGGGGCCAGGCCGCCGCCGATGAAGCGGACGAATCCGTACGCCGCCGAGGCCACCGGCCGCTCGACCGGCGCGACCATCATCACGGCCTGGGTGGTCAGCGTGTTGTTCACGCCGATGAAGATGCCCGCGACGATCACGGCGGTGATCAGGGCGGGCCGGTTGTCCACGAAGACGGCGATGGCGAAGATGACGAGCGCGAACATCGCCAGGTTGCCGTAGAGCGTGCGGGCCAGCCCGAGCCGGCGCTGCAGCCAGGGGGCGCCGGCGACCGAGAAGATCGCCACCATCAGGCCCCAGCCGGTGAAGACCAGGCCGAGCTGGATGGCGTCCAGCTCCATCGGGAAGGGGGCGTAGCCGAGCACGGTGAAGAAGCCCCAGTTGTAGCACAGGGCGGTCAGGCTCATGATCAGCAGGCCGCGGTGGCGCAAGGCCTTGAGCGGGTCGAGCAGCGAGGTCTTGCGCGCGGGTCTGGGCTGGGGGCGTACCAGGAGGATGGTGGCGAGCAGGGCGATCGCCATCAGCACCGCGACGCCGTAGAAGGGGCCGCGCCAGCTGATGTTGCCGAGCGCGCCGCCGAGCAGCGGGCCGATCGCGATGCCCAGGCCGAGCGCGGCCTCGTACAGGATGATCGCGCCGGTGAAGCCGCCGCTGGCGGCGGCCACGATGACGGCCAGCGAGGTCGCGACGAACAGCGCGTTGCCCAGGCCCCAGCCGGCGCGGAAGCCGATGATGCCGCCGATGCTGTCGGAGGTGCCCGCGAGCGCGCTGAACACGACGATCAGCACGAGGCCGGCGATCAGCGTCCACTTGGCGCCGATGCGGCTGGAGACCCAGCCGGTGACGAGCATGGCGACGGCCATGACCACCAGGTAGCTGGTGAACAGCAGGGTGACCTGGCTGGGGGAGGCGTTCAGGTCGGAGGAGATCGCGGGCAGGATCGGGTCGACCAGGCCGATGCCCATGAACGAGATCACGCACGCGAACGCGACCGCCCACACGGCCTTGGGCTGACGGAAGGGGCTCGGCGCGGAGGCGGCCTTTGCCGGGGTCATTCAGTTTCTCCGGGATTGTTCGAGTGGGTGCCTTCGCGCGCGCCGCCCTGGGCGCTTCTCTGCGCGGTGGCGGCGGAGGCGAGGGCGTGAGCGGCCAGGCGATCCAGCGCGGGCAGGGCCGCGGCGATCGCGGCGCGGTCGGCGGCCGGCAGCTCGGCGAGCAGCTCGGCCAGCCGCTTGGCCTGCGCGGCCCGGCGTCTGGCCAGCTCCGCGCGCCCGTGCTGGGTGATGGCCACCATCACGACGCGGCCGTCACCTGGATCGGACTGCCGCTCGGCGAGCCCTTCGCGGTCCAGGCGGGAGACGAGCTGGGTCATCGCGGGCTGGGTGACGCCCTCGATCGAGGCCAGCTCGGTGAGGCGGCGCGGGCCCAGCCGTTCGAGGTTGGCCAGCGTGGACAGGGAGGTGATCGACAGGTCCCTGGGGACGTCGAGGACGCGCATCATCGTCCTGACCCGGCCAAGGCCGGCCGCCAGCTCCAGGTCGTCCACGGGGGGAGGGGTCGGATCTGGATCCATAAGCAACTTATATCACTTAACCATATAGGTTGCTTATGGAATGATGGATGGGTGACCGGCGCCGGGACTGCGGCGCTTCGATCACTCGCCCGTGTCGGGGATCCCGTCCGAGATCCAGCGCCGGATCTGCGCGGCCGCCTCGTCAGCGACGGCGTGCCCGGCGGGCCTGGTGACCAGGTCGCTGAGGGCGAACATGTCCAGCACCCGCCCCAGGTAGGCCCAGTCCTCGGCGAGCGGCAGGCCGGCGGGCTGGTGCGCGGCGAAGCCGGCGCGGAAACCGGCCACGAAGGAGGCGGGGTAGCCGGCGCCGAAGCGGAGCATGTTCGCCGCGTCGCCGTACGGGCAGCCGGCGTAGCTGAACTCCCAGTCGAGCACGGCGTCCACCCGCCAGCCGCCGCGCGTGCGCGTGACCAGGAGGTTCTTGGGGTTGATGTCGGCGTGCACGAGGCGGCTGTGGTGCCCGACGCGGTCGAGCGAGGGCGCGTGGGCCGCGCACAGGTCCGCCCAGGAGCTCCGCGCCTCCCCGTCCAGGCGGGCCTGCGCCGGAGCCGCCGCCATGCAGGCGTCGGCGACCTGGGGCAGCTGCTTCGACCACGGCTGCTCCACGGTCACCGTGAGGTGCTCGTCGGCGAAGAACCCCGGCCGGTCGAACGTCGCCGCCGCGATGCCCGCGACCACCCGCCCGACCTCCGCGCCCAGCCCGGAGAGCTCCGAGGAGCCCGACGGCTCCGCGAGCACCTCGCTCAGGAGCGTGCCCTGGACGTGCTCCAGGACCATGACCGGCCGGGCAGCGTCGTCCGAAGCTCCCTCGGGCACGACCAGCAGCACCTCGGGCACGGGCGCGTAGGGGCGGGCGGCGGCCATGACCGCGGCCTCGACGGCCGGATCGGGGCCGCCGAACCGGGCCACCACCTGCCCGTCGGCCAGCGTGAGCAGGACCGTTTCGTGCGAGAAGCCACCGGCCAGCGTGCTCGCCGCCTTGACCGTGCCGCCCAGTGCGGCTTCCACCACGTGAAGTTCCTCGGCCCGCATCCGATCAACCTACCGCCGGCCCCGGGCGGCGGTGGCGCGGATCGGGCCGATCGGGCGATGTGGACGAGGGCCCCGTCATGCGACGATCTATGCGAGCCTCGCAATAAGGATGGTGCGCTGGTGACCGGTCTGTCGTTCGAGCCGCTGACCCCGACGAGCTTCCTCGAACGCGCGGCGGCCGTGTTCGCCCGGCGGGTCGCCGTCGTGGACGGCGAGCTGACGCTCACGTACACCGAGCTGTGGGACCGCGTCCGGCTGCTGGCGGGCGGCCTGTCCGGCGCCGGAGTGCGCCCTGGGGACCGGGTGGGCCTGCTCGCCGCCAACGGCCACCTGCTGCTGGAGTCCACGTTCGGCGTGCCGGCGGCCGGCGCGGTCATGGTGCCGATGAACATCCGCCTGTCGCCGGGCGAGCTGGCGTACATCATCGACCACGCCGAGGTGTCGGTGCTGCTCCATGACGACGAGCACGCGGAGCTGGCCGCCGCGGCCTGCGCGGGGAGCCGGGCGCGCCCGCGCCGGGTGTCCGGCGGCGAGTACGAGCAGCTGCTCGCCGGGGCCGAGCCGCTGCTGGTCAGGGTGGACGACGAGCTGTCACCGCTGTCGATCAACTACACCAGCGGGACCACGGGCCGCCCCAAAGGGGTCGTCTACCACCACCGGGGCGCCTACCTCCAGGCGCTGGCCATGGCGCTGCACACCAGGCTCGACGCGGCCGGCGGCTACCTGTGGACGCTGCCGATGTTCCACTGCCACGGGTGGTGCTTCCCCTGGGCGGTGACCCTGGCCGGCGCCCGCCACGTCTGCCTGCCCAAGGTCGATCCGCCGCTGGCCTGGCGGCTGATCAGGACGCACCGCGTCACCCATCTGTGCGGCGCGCCGACGGTGCTCACGTCGCTGCTCGCCCACCCCGACGCGCCCACGGGGCCCCTGGAGCCGCGGCTGCTCGCCTGCGTGGGCGGCGCGCCGCCGAGCCCCGCGCTGATCGCGCGGGCGCTGCGGGCCGGGATCGACGTCATCCACCTGTACGGGCTCACGGAGACGTACGGGCCCGCCGTGATCTGCCAGCCGCAGCCCGAGTGGAGCGACCTGGACGCCGGGGAACTGGCGGCCGTGACCGCGCGGCAGGGGGTGGGCAACGTGATCGCCCAGCGGATCCGGGTGGTGGACGAGCAGGGCGGAGACGTGCCGGCCGACGCCGCCACGATCGGCGAGATCGCGGTGCGCGGCAACGACGTCATGGTGGGCTACCACCGCGATCCCGGCGCCACCGAGAAGGCCGCGCCCGACGGCTGGTTCCGCACCGGCGACCTGGCGGTCCTGCACCCCGACGGCTACGTGCAGCTCGTGGACCGGGCGAAGGACGTGATCATCTCGGGCGGCGAGAACATCGCCTCGATCGAGGTGGAGAACGCCCTCGTGAGCCATCCCGCCGTCGAGGAGGCGGCAGTCGTCGCCCGGCCCGACGCGCACTGGGGCGAGGTGCCGGTCGCCTACGTCAGCCTCGCGGCGGGCGCGAGCGCCACGGAAGGCGAGCTCATCCAGCACGTACGGGATCGGCTGGCGCACTTCAAGGCGCCCAAGGCGATCGTCTTCGGCGACCTGCCGAAGACCTCGACCGGCAAGATCCAGAAGAACGTGCTCAGGGAACGCGCCGCCACCGGTCGCCCGGCCCCCGAGATCTGACCGTCCGCGACCCGCGGCTGAGGGCGTCGCGGACCTGGGTTGTGGGCTGTGGCTGTGGGTTGTGGGTGAGGGCTGCCCGGACGCCCAAGAGTTCGGGCTGGTCAACGCCGTGTTGGGGGTGGCGTAGCGGTCACCCTAGCGGAAGGTGGCTCCCAAGAATAGGTCTTGCCGAAATTAGGGTTTCAGTCATAGCGTCACGATATTCCATACGGCGTCCTGAGTATCTTGACGAGGTGCAATGAGCGACCTGCCGCCGACCATCGAGCCCCGCGATCCCGCCTTCCTCATGCGTCCTGAGCGCCTGGCCGCATTACAGCCCTCGCGTTTCAGTGCCAGCCGGTCGTTGGTCTCGACAATGCTGCGCAACGGCTGGTCGGTCACTCCGCAACGGCTGGAGCTGGACGACCGCGGCAACGGAACGGCCGTCTACCGGGTGCAGACGCATGCGGGAGTGCTGTCGTTCGTGGCCTTCAGCAGCGAGCCCCGCTTCGTGGACCGCACGCCCAGGATCATCGGGCGCAGCTGGGACATGGTCGGGGCGCTGCTCGAAGGCGAGGCCGACCCCGGCCGCGTCGAGCAGACCCGGGCCGAGCTGCCCAAGCTGTACGCGGGCCGGGCCGCCCCGGGAACGCTGGTGTGGTGCCGCTCCAACCGGAGCCTGCGGGCCTTCGAGCACGCGGTCGAGGCGCTGACCGCCGGCCGCCAGCCCGGTCTCGGCCGGCTGCGCGAGGTGGGCTACCTGATGCGCAACACCGGGCTGGACGCGAACGGCACGTTCGGCACCCGCACGTACCTGTCGTACGGGCCCGATCACCCGCTGGGCGCGCCGTACCACGCGCAGATGCTCACCGCGTACCTCATGCGGGAGTTCAGCTTCGACCTGTGCGACCACCTGGCGCGGGCCGCGACGCCCACGGCGGCGCGGCTCGACCCGGCGTTGCGGCGCTATCTCGGCCTGGGCAACGGGTCGGCGCTCGGCCTGGTCCTGTTCGTGGCCAACCACCCGCGCATGGTGCACCGCTGGCTCCAGGTACGCGAGGAGGCCCTGGCCCAGGCCAGGCGGCTGACCCCGCCGGCGGGCGACCCGGCGTACGGGCGGCTCACGGACCTGCTCGACGAGGCGATCGTGTACCGCGAACAGGACCCGATGCGCTACGGCGTCTTCCCCGACGGGCAGCGCCTGGCCGCCGAGCTGCGCACCGTCCGCGACCTGGCCGCCGAGCTGCGCGACCACGGCACCGTACGCGGCGCGCGGCCGGTCCGTCCGTTCGAGGCGCTGCGGGTGGCGATCGAGGGCACCGTCACCTCCGAGACCGAGGAGATCCTGAACGCGCTGCTCATGGAGCTGCTGCCGGACACGGCGGACGAGGCGTTCGGCCGGCTGATCGTGGACGAACGGCTCGTCGGCGATCCCGGCATGACGGTGCGCGAGTTCGGCGCGATGCTGCGCGGGCCTTACGGATGGGCCCACGACGCCCGGCTCGCCGGCGAGGCGGGCAGGACTCGCGTCTGGTACAAGTCCAGGGCCGCGGAAGAGCCGAGGTCGGGGCCGCGCGAGCAGTTCCCCGGCGGGTTCGACCTGTCGGTGGACGTGCCGGGCGACGTCCGGCGGCTGTCGCGGCTGATGGAGCGCTACGACGTGCGGACGCGCGTGGGACGGGTGCTGTTCGACCATCCGGAGGAGCGGGCCGCCGTCGAGCGGCTCCAGGCACTGCGGGACCAGCCGTACGCGCTGCCCCGGATGGACATGCTCGACATGGACTTCGTGCCGGTCCACATCATCCGGCTGGCCAACGCCGCCTTCTACGGCCTCGACCGGACCAAGGACTTCCTCGGCAGGACCCTGCGCGGCCTCATCTTCCAGGGCGCGCCTGCTCGCGACGACCTGGCGGGCAAGGAGACCGGCCCCTGGTGGCACCCGAGCGAACCAGATTTTCCCGATCTGTCCGATCTACAAGACTCCGGGATGACACGTGACTGAACACAACGTGCCACGCACCCAGCCGCTGAGCACCGCGCTCAAGTGCCTCAAGATGCTGGAGGTCGTGGCGGAGGCGGAGCGCTCGGTACGCATTGCCGAGCTCGCGCGCTCGCTCGGCCTGTCCCGCGCCGCCGTCCACCAGCAGCTCGTGACCCTGGTCGCCGCCGGGTGGATGGAGCAGGCAGACGACGGCGCCTACCGGCTGACGCTCAGGCCGACCCGCATCGGGCAGGCGGCGCTGCGCCAGGCAGGGCTCGGCGAGCGGGTGCTGCCGAACATGGAACGCCTGGTGGACGTCGTCCGCGAGGCCGTCTCCCTCGCGATACTCGAACGCGGCACCGCCACCATCATCCAGCGCATCGAGCCGGGCCGGCCGCTACAGGTCGATCTGCGGGCCGAGGCCACGATGCCGATCAGCCGCAGCGCGTCGGGACAGGTCCTGCTGGCCTGGGCGACCGAGCGGCAGCTCGCCGAGCTGCGCGAGCTGGGGGTCGAGCTGCCGGGCGAGGAGGAGCTGGCGAACGTCCGCCTGCGCGGCTACGCCACCTCGGAAGGGCGCTGGCTGGAAGGCGTGATCGGCATCGCCGCTCCCGTCTTCGACGTGCGCGGCCGCTGCGTGGGCGCGCTGAGCGTGGCCGGGCCGAGCAGCAGGTTCGACCGCGAGAAGGGTGCCAAGGCGCTGATGGACACCGTCTCCGAGATCAACGAAGTGCTCTCGGGACGGCCGGCCACCGCACGCGGCGACGCGGGGACGCCTGGCACCGAGCGAGGGGAGCGGGCATGACTGGCCCCACGGCAGAGGCAGCGACTGAAGCTGGATGCGCCGCGGCGGAGAGCGGCGGGTCCCGGCTCACCGTGAGCCTGCGGGAGACCCGGGTGCTGGTGGAGCGGATCCTGCTGCTGCTCGGCGTGCCGAAGGGCGCCGTGCCCGCCGTACGCGACCTGCTCGTCGAGGCCGAGGCACTGGGCCTGGGCGCCCTGGCCTTCCTCGACTCCCGCGCCCACCCCGACTCCTGGCGAGCTGCGGAACTTGCCTCGAACGACGCCTCGAACGACGCCTCGAACGCTGGCGGCCGGGCCGTGATCGAGGCGCACGGGATGCCGGCGCCCTACGTGGCCCCGGCCCTGCTGGACCTGGGCGTGGCGCTGCTGCGCGAGCACGGCCGGGCCCGGATCGAGGTACGCGGCCTGAGCGCGCCGCAACTCCTGCCGGTCCTGCCGCACGCCGCCGCCGCGTACGGCGCCCGCGTGGAGGTGAGCTTCGGCGCCGGCGCCCCCGTGCTGGCCGTCGAGGACGCCGTCGGGGATGCCGTCGCGGATGGGAGCTCCGGGCACCTGGCCAGAGCCGTCCATGAGGGGATGCGGGTGGACGCCGGCCTGTGGTGGCGGCTCTACCACCGCTCCAACGACGCGCTCACCGAGGACACGCCCGTCTCCCGGCGGCACGCCGGCGCGACCCTGGACCCCGACGTGACCGATCCGGACGTCGACGTCGACTATGTGGGAGTCAGCTCATGATGTTCGTTGACGGCCTCGAATGCAGCAACTTCGACCGCGAGGTCTTCGAGGAGCTGCGCGCCGGCGACCTCGGGTGCGTCACCGTCACCTGCGGCTTCTGGGAGGACGCGCTCGAGTCCCTGGACCGCGTGGTGGCCTGGCGCGACCTCGTGCGGGCCAACGCCGACCTGGTGGCCGTCGCGACGACGGCCGCGGAGATCGAGGAGATCCAGGCGAGCGGCCGGACCGCGCTGCTGCTCGGCTTCCAGAACAGCTCGTTCCTCGCCGGGCGCATCGGCTACGTCGAGCTGTTCGCCGACCTCGGCGTGCGCGTCGCGCAGCTCACGTACAACATCCAGAACGACGTCGGCGCGAGCTGCTACGACCCGGTTGACGGCGGGCTGACCCGGTTCGGCCGCGAGGTGGTCGAGGAGATGAACCGGACCGGCATGGCCGTGGACCTGTCCCACGTCGGTGAGCGGACCAGCCTGGAGGCGGTCGAGCACTCGGCGGTGCCGGTGGCGGTGACCCACGCGAACCCCGCGTCGCTGGTGCCGCACGCCCGCAACAAGTCCGACGAGCTGCTCAAGGCCCTCGCCGCGCGCGGCGGCGTGCTCGGCGTGTCCGGCTACCGCAACATCAGCGGCGAGTACGCCGCGACCGCCGACACGTGGGCCGAGCTGGTCGCCCGCACGGCGGACCTGATCGGCATCGACCACGTCGGCGTCGGCTCCGACCTCGGCCGCAAGGTCGTGGCGGACGACCTGCGCTGGATGCGGCAGGGCCGCTGGACCAGGACGCCGCAGTACGGCGCGGGTTCCGCGGCCAACCCGGGCAAGCAGCCGCCGCTGCCCTGGTTCCCCGACACCCGCTCGTTCCCCGGACTCGCCGAGGCGCTGGCCAGGCACGGGTTCGGCGAGAAGGAGGTGGCCGCGGTCATGGGAGGCAACTGGCTGCGCTTTTACCACGAGGTGCTGCCGAAGCGATCGGCGAAGGAGTGACACCATGGCGACCTTGACCGGACAACAGGCCCGCGACCAGGCTCCGCCGGGACCGGCGGCCCTCGCCGTACGCGGCGTCGCCAAGACGTTCACCCGCCGCGGCGCGGCCGTGCGGGCCCTGGAGCACACCGACCTGGACATCGCGCCGGGGGAGTTCGTCTCCCTCATCGGCCCAAGCGGCTGCGGAAAGTCCACCCTGCTCAAACTCATCGCCGGCCTGCTGGAGCCCACGGCGGGCACGGTGTCCGTGGACGGCACGCCCGTGACGGAGCCGCTGGCGCAGGTCGGCATGGCCTTCCAGAAGCCGACCCTGCTGCGCTGGCGCACCGTGCTCGACAACGTGTGCCTCCCGCTCGACATCGCGGGCGAGGGCGGCGCGGAGGGCCGGGGGCGGGCGCGCGAGCTGCTGGAGATGATCGGGCTGGCCGCGTTCGAGAAGCACTATCCCAAAGAGCTGTCTGGCGGCATGGAGCAGCGGGTGGCGATCGCCAGGTCGCTGGTGGGCCGGCCGTCGCTGCTGCTCATGGACGAGCCGTTCGGCGCGCTGGACGAATTCACCCGCGAGGACCTGAACGACGAGCTGCTCGGCGTGTGGCAGCGCGAGCCGAAGACGGTCGTGTTCGTCACCCACAGCATCTCGGAGGCGGTGTTCCTGTCGGACCGGATCGTGGTGATGAGCGCCAGGCCCGGCCGGGTGCACGCCGACATCAAGGTGGCGCTGCCCAGGCCGCGTGACAGGAGCCTGCGGGACCAGCCGGAGTTCTACGAGGCCATCCGCCAGGTGCGCGCCGCCTTGGACGAGGCCAAGGACGGTGAGCGATGAACCACGCCACGACGGCCTCCGCCGGACCCCGCCCGGCCACGCTCGACGAGGGTGCGGAGATCAGGGCGCCGCGAAAGGACGGGTCCGGCGCCAAGTCGGCGGCCCTCGCGATCGCGATCTTCATCGCCCTCGTGGGCGGCTGGCAGGCGGTGGCCAGTGCGGGCATCGTCTCGCCGCTGATCCTGGCGCCGCCGAGCGAGGTGGTCGGGGTGCTGTTCCGGCTGGCGGGGGATGGCACACTCTGGCCGAACCTGCTGGCGACCGTGAACGAGACCCTGCTCGGCTTCGTGCTCGCCGTGGTGGCGGCGGTCGTCGTCGGCTCGGTGTTCGCCTTCTCCCCGATCCTGCGCAACGCGGTGTATCCGTACATCCTGATCTCGCAGACGTTCCCGAAGGTCGCGATCGCGCCGCTGATCGTCGCCGCGCTCGGCTACGGCCTGGCGCCCAAGGTCACGCTGGCGGCGCTGCTGGCGTTCTTCCCGGTGCTGGCCAACACGATCGCCGGGCTGACCGAGGTGAGCGAGGACGAGGTCAACCTGTTCCGGGCGCTACGCGCGAGCCGCTGGCAGGAGCTGCGCTACCTGCGCATCCCCAACGCGCTGGCGTTCATCTTCCCCGCGCTGAACAGCGCCGCCGTGCTCGCGCTGATCGGGGCGATCGTCGGCGAGTTCGTGGCCGCCCGCGAGGGCGTCGGCTACGCCATCGCCCAGTACACCGTCACCGGCGAGGTCGCGGCGACCTACGCCATGCTCATCGCCCTGTCGGTGTTCGGGCTCGTGGTGTACGGCGTCCTGTCCCTCGCCGAGCGCCTGGTGCGCAGAGTCAAGTGATCCCCCCAACAGCAATCCGGGAGTCAGGCATGAGCAGGTTCGGTGTCATAGCAGTCGTGGCCGCGCTCGCGGCGGGCCTGACGGCCTGCGGCGGCGGTGGCGGCGACTCGGGCGGCGCCGAGACGGTCTTCACGGTGCCGGACAAGGCGCTGACCGCGACCACCGCCTCCTACACCTCCGTCCCGATCGAGATGGGCTACTTCAAGTCCGAGGGCGTGGACGTGACCGTCCAGCCCGTGGACAGCGCGCCGACAGCCGTCCAGTCGGTGGCGACGGGCCAGGCGTTCATGACGTACGCGTCGCTGAACGCCGCCATCACCGCCTACCAGAAGGACCCGAGCATCGCGGTGGTCGGCGTGACCAACGGCAGCATCTTCCGGCTGGTGGTCCCGCAGGACAGCCCGATCAAGACCGCCGCCGACCTGAAGGGCAAGACCATCGGGGCGAACACGCTGGCGGGCGTGTCCGCCCTGTTCGCCAAGGGAGTCGTGAAGGAGGCCGGCGGCGATCCGGCCAAGGACGCCTCCTTCCTGCCGGTCGGGCTGGGCGCGCAGGCCGCCGATGCGCTGCGCGGCAAGCAGGTGGACGCCTACGCCGGCTGGGACGGGCCGAACGTGGTCATCGGCGACCTGCTCGGCACGACGATGCGCGACATCCCGTCCCCGCTCAACGACATGACCGGCACGTCGGCGCTCGTCGTGCGCAAGGAGTCCATCAAGAAGGAGCCCAAGCGGGTGGCCGGGATGGTGCGGGCGTTCTTCAAGGCCATGGTCTTCTCGGAAAAGAACCCCGAGGCGGCCATCAAGCTGCACTGGAAGCAGTTCCCGCAGTCCAAGCCCGCCTCCGACGTGCCCGCCGAGACGGCGCTGGCGCAGGCCGTACGGATCCTTAAGCTGCGCATGGAGATCACCGGCGGTCGCGGGCCGTCCGGCGAGTACGGGGTGATCGACGACGCCGGGCTGCAGAAGACGATCGCCACGTTCGCCCAGCACAGCATGATCACCGCGCCTCTCGACGTGAAGTCCAGCGGCCTGTTCGACTTCACGCTGGCCGAGCAGTACAACGCCTTCGACGAGAAGGCCGTCGAGCAGGAGGCGCAGAAGTGGAAGGCCTGACCGCGGCAGGCCAGACCACCGGCGCCGGTCAGGTCGCCGCGGCGCTGGAGGTGCTCGGCGTCCGGCACGTCTTCGCCATCGCCAGCATCCACAACCTGCCCATTCTGCGCGAGCTGCGCGCGCGGGGCGCGGTCGAGATCGTCGGCATGCGCCACGAGCAGGCGGCCGTGCACGCGGCCGACGGCTACGCCAGGGTGACCGGCAGCCTCGGGGTCGCGCTGGTCAGCACCGGCCCCGGCACCGCCAACGCGATGGGCGGCCTGTACGAGGCGTCGTTCGCCTCCTCCCGGGTCCTGCTGATCACCGGCCAGGTGGAGAGCGCCTACCTCGGACGTGGTCGTGGCTACATCCACGAGGCCGAGGGCCAGGGGGACATGCTGCGCGCCGTGTGCCGTACCGTCTCGCTGGCCCGCCGCGCCGGCGACCTGGGCGCCGAGGTCCTCAGGCTGGCCAGGGACGTGCTCACCGGGCGGCCGCAGCCGGCGGCTCTGGAGATCCCCATCGACCTGCAGCGGGCGCCCGCCGAGGAGCCGGAGCTCGCCGCGCCGCGGATCCCGCGCGACGACGTGGACGACAAGGCGGCTGGGGAGGCGGCGCGGCTGCTCGCCGGCGCCCGGCGGCCGCTCGTCTGGGCGGGCGGCGGGGTGACGTCCGCAGGGGCGTCCGCCGAGCTGGCCGCGCTCGCCGAGGCGGCCCAGGCCCCGGTGGTCACCTCGCGGGAGGGCCGCGGCGCGCTGCCGGAGGACCATCCGCTGTGCCTGGGCGCCTTCCCCGCCCTGGAGCCGCTGCGCTCCTATGTCGAGGCGGCCGACGTGGTCCTCGCCGTGGGCACGCGCTTCCAGATGTACTCGACGGACTCCTGGCGGCTACGCCTGCCCGGCGACCTGATCCATCTCGACGTCGATCCCTCGGTGATCGGCCGGGCCTACCCGGCGCGGCTGGCGCTGGCCGGCGACGCCCGCCGCGGCCTGGCCCAGATCGCGCGGCGGCTGGACGAGCACGCCGTCCCCGACCGGTCCGGGCTTCTCGCGGAAGCTCAGGCGGCGCGGGCCGCGGCCAGGGAGCGGATCGGGGCCGAGATGGGCCCCGACCACGAGGCGATCTGCGCCTCGATCCGTCGCCACCTGCCCCGGAATGGCGTCGTCGTCCGGGACGCGACCGTCCCCGCGTACGTCTGGGGCGACCGGGTCCTGCCCATCCTGGCGCCGCGGACGTCGATCCGGCCGACGGCGGCGGGCATCGGTCCGGGATTGCCGCTGGCGATGGGCGCCGCCGTCGGCTCGGGGGCGCCGGTGGTGCTCATCCAGGGCGACGGCGGGTTCATGCTGAGCGCGGGCGAGCTGGCCGCCGCCGCGCAGATCGGGGCGCAGGTGGTCGTCTGCCTGTTCAACGACCGGGGATACGGCGTGCTCCGCGAGATCATCCGAGACTCGTACGGCGGTTACGCGGGCGCCGCCGGCGACGTGGACCTGGCCACGCCCGACTTCACCGCGCTGGCCGCCTCCTTCGGGATCGCCGCGCGGCCGGTCGCCGACGCGGAAACGTTCGACGCCGAGTTCGCCGCCGCCGTGGCCCGACCCGGCCCGACCCTGCTGGACATCGATCTCACCGCGCTGAGCCCCATCCGCAGGTGAAAGGGCGATGCCGGGAGACTGCGGCTCACGGCGCCGCACGCCTCCCGGCGGCGGGCTCCTCGTACGGCAGGAAGAGCTGCTGCACGGCCTCGACCACGCGCCGGGTGAAGGGTGACGCGCTGCCCGGCCCGTGGAACGGGCTCATCCCGCCTCCGGTGACGCCCTCGAAGGTGGCGATGTCGGAGCCGGGGTGGCACACGACGTCCGGGTCCGGCAGGTTGGCGAGCAGGAACTCCCCATGGTCCACGCGGGCGTCCAGCGGATGCGCGCCCCGGCGCACCCACCGCAGCCGGCCGAGGTGGTCGAGCTGGTAGATGCCGGACCCGCGGCCGGCGGCCACGCGTACCGGCGACTCGCGCCGCAGGCGGATCTTGGCGTAGAAGGGCCCGCCGGGCTCGGTGGAGCGTAACAGCGTGCGGTGGTTGAACTCCTGTGGGTCCCCCAGCCAGGACGCCCGGCCGCCCAGCATCACGGCCAGATGCGCCAGCACGAACGGCGGCAGCCCCATCGAGAGCTGATTCACCCCCGAGACCTCGGTGCTCTCGTGGTGCCGCCACTTGATCGCGCACAGGTAGAGCCGCTCGCTCGCGGTGAGCAGGGCGCCCAGGTTGAACAGGCCGGCCACCCCGTACCTGCGCCAGGCCCACACCGCGATCCGCTCCGCGCACTCGACGAGCAGCGCGGCGGCAGGCGCGGGCCAGGGCCGCGACCAGTCGTTGCCGGCGCTGCGCAGCTCGCCGACGCCCAGCTCGGGCACGCCGGTCGAGGTGTGGGCCGGGCGGTCGATGTACACGCGCACGCCGCCGCCGCTCCGGTCCGGGACGCTGAGCACCGTGATGGCGGCCGGCCAGCCGTCCACGTACGCGGCCACCCGGTACGGGCCCAGCAGCCGCACCGCGCGGCCCATGTCGCCCTCGTCCGCCACGATCACGGTGGAGCGCCCGCCGGCCGCACCGCCCGCTGCGCCTCCGGCGGTGCCGCCCGCCTGCACCACGACCCGCTCGGTGCCGACCGCGCGCCGCAGCTCGGAGAGGGCGGGCAGCCGCTCGGCGTGCAGGCAGCGGATCCGCGCCACGGCGGGCACGCCGGCCGCGCGCAGCAGGTCGTCGAACAGGTGCTTAGCCTCGATCGTGGCCCGCACCTCCCCGTCGATCGCCGCGACGGTGCCGCCGGGGCCCGCCAGCTCGTGCATCCTGGCGTTGGCGTACCAGGTGCACACGACCGGCGGCCGGTCCAGCTTGACCAGGTGCCGGGCGGCGTCATGGCGTACCCGGCGCAGCCAGCCGTGCCGCTCGGCCACCGAGCGCACGCGGGTGCGTTCCTCGGCCGCCACCACCCTGCCGGGCATGGCCGGCTCCCAGGCCGAGTAGCAGCCCAGGCCCAGGGCGGGGCGCAGCACGTCGAACGGCGCCGGGCCCGTGTACGCGGTGCGCAGCGCGGTGCTGTAGCGCTCGACACCGACCAGCGGGCGGCCGGCCAGCGCGGCCAGCAGCTCCGCCCGCGCCTCCTCGGCCAGGCCCGACTCCATCTTCGCCATCGTCATCCGCTCCGGATCCATGCTCGCCGGGCCGGTCATGACGCCGCGTACGGCGGGGTGCTCCCGCCGGTCTCGTCCATCAGGATGCGCACGATTCCTCCTTCGTCGAGCCCGTGCACGGCCACGCGACCGCGTCACACTCCGCGCTATTGACGGTGCTTTGCGTAGGGCGGATCGTCGAGGGCACCGCGATGTGAAGCGATGTGAAGTTGCGATGCCTCCACGGCGCACCCGCCCGGTCGTCAATCGCGCGCTCGCCGCGATGATCGAACAGGCCGGCTGGACGCACGCCGCCACGGCGCAGCACGTCAACGCCGTCGCCGCCGAGAGCGGGGAGCGGATGCACTACGACCGCTCGGCCGTCGGGCACTGGCTGACCGGGACCGTGCCGCGCCCGGAGGCCGTCCACGCCGCCGTGGAGGCGTTCCGCCGGCGCCTGAACCGGATGGATCTCACTCCGGCGCATTTCGGCTGGCCCGATCCGGGCACCGCGCCGCCCGCCGACGACCCGTGGCGCGGTGACCCGGTCGCCCGGCTGGCCACGCTGGGGGAGGACGACCTGCTCAACCGCCGGACCGTGCTGACCGCGGGCACGTTCACCCTGGCGGCGCTCTCCGGCCTGGCCGCCGTCTCCGCCTTGTCCGCGCCGCGCGGCACGGGGTGGACCGACGGCTGGGGCGGGAGGCGGGGCACGGGCCGGCGCGTCGTACGCGCCGGCGCGGGGGACGTCGCCAGGATCCGCGCCGCCACCGCCAGCTTCGCCGACCTCGACGACCAGTACGGCGGCGGGCACGGCCGCGCGGCCGTCGCCGCCTACCTGGCCCGCGAGGTCACCCCGCTGCTGCACGAGGCGACCGGCCGGAGCCGCCCCGACCTGTTCACCGCCGCGGCGCAGCTGAGCTACCTGGCCGCCTACATGGCCATGGACGCGGGCGCGCACGCCCTCGCCCAGCGCTACTACATCAGCACCGTGCGCCTCGCCGACGAGGCGGGCGACCTGGTGCTGCGCGCGACGGCCCTGCGCAGCATGGCGGTCCAGGCCACCGAGCTCGGCCACGACGGCGAGGCCCTGGCCCTGGCCGAGGCCGCCGCCTCCGCCCTCGCCGGCCAGGGTCCCCAGCGCACGCAGGCCTGGATCACCGGCATGCGCGCGGAGGCGCACGCCGCGGCCGGGACCCGCTGGGACGCGCTGACCCTGCTCCGCCGCACCGAGGCCCAGCTCGAACGCGCCGACTCCGTGCCCGAGTCGGAGTGGACCGGCAACTACCGGCGCGAATCCCTGGAGCACCAGATCGGCCTCACCCTCACCCAGCTCGGCGACCACGCCACCGCCGCCCGGCACTTCGCCGCCTCCATGGACGCCCGCCGTCCCGTCGAGCGCCGCACCCGCACGCTGATCGGCCTGCGCGCGGCGCATGCCTTCCTGCGGGCCGGCGACATCGAGCGCGCCGCCGCCACCGCCGTGGACCTCAGCGATGACGTACGGCTCATCGCCTCGGCGCGGGTGGGGGAGGAGCTGCGCCGGCTCCGGACGGATTGGCAGCGTTACCGCGGGAACCCGCTCATCGCCCGAGCCGACCGCCTCATCTCCGGCACCGCCACCAGCCCC
>NZ_VCKX01000154.1 GCF_005889725.1 Nonomuraea zeae | reverse complement strand
CCCCCCGGCCAAACCGGCGGCCTTCCCCGGGCAGGGTTCCGCTCCACCCCGAAAAAGCCGCTGCCCCGCCCGGAAAAGAACCGGGCGGGGCAGCGGCGGATGAAGCAGGTCAGTCCAGGTAGTCGCGCAGGACCTGGGAGCGCGACGGGTGACGCAGCTTGGACATGGTCTTCGACTCGATCTGGCGGATGCGCTCGCGCGTCACCCCGTAGACCTTGCCGATCTCGTCCAGCGTCTTCGGCTGGCCGTCGGTGAGACCGAAGCGCATCGAGACGACACCCGCTTCCCGCTCCGACAACGTGTCGAGAACGGAGTGCAGCTGCTCCTGCAGCAGCGTGAAGCTGACGGCGTCGGCCGGGACGATGGCCTCGGAGTCCTCGATGAGGTCGCCGAACTCGCTGTCGCCCTCCTCACCCAGCGGGGTGTGGAGGGAGATGGGCTCGCGCCCGTACTTCTGGACCTCGACGACCTTCTCGGGCGTCATGTCCAGCTCACGGGCGAGCTCTTCCGGCGTGGGCTCGCGGCCCAGGTCCTGCAGCATCTGCCGCTGGACGCGGGCCAGCTTGTTGATCACTTCGACCATGTGGACCGGGATGCGGATGGTCCGCGCCTGGTCGGCCATGGCACGCGTGATCGCCTGCCGGATCCACCACGTGGCGTAGGTGGAGAACTTGTAACCCTTGGTGTAGTCGAACTTCTCGACGGCCCTGATCAGGCCCAGGTTGCCTTCCTGGATCAGGTCGAGGAACAGCATGCCGCGCCCGGTGTAACGCTTGGCCAGTGAGACCACGAGCCGGAGGTTGGCCTCCAGCAGGTGGTTCTTCGCGCGGCGGCCGTCTTCGGCGATCCACTCCAGCTCGGCCCGGACGTCCACAGGAAGCCCGTCGGTCTCTCCCCCGCCCAGCTGCTCCTCGGCGAACAGGCCCGCCTCGATGCGCTTGGCCAGCTCGACCTCCTGCTCGGCGTTGAGCAGGGGGACCTTGCCGATCTGCTTGAGGTAGTCCTTGACCGGGTCGGCGGTGGCGCCGGCGGCGGCGACCTGCGCGACCGGGGCGTCATCGTCGTCGTCGGAGAGGATGAGGACCTCGTCCTCGTTCTTCTCCACCGCGACCTCGGCGGCCTTGGGCTCTTCCGACTCGGGCTCGGCGTCGTCGTCGGAGTCGCTCTCGGCATCGCCCTCGGCGACGATCTCCACGTCGTCGACGTCGATGTCCTCGAGGTCCTCCAGCTCCACGTCGCCGTCGAGCTCGATGTCCTCGTCGTCGTCCGAGTCGGCCCTGGGGGCCTCGGGCGCCTTCTGCTTGCTCTCGGCAGGCCCAGCATTCTTCGGCTCGGCCTTCTTGGCGGCGGCGGGAGCCGCGGCCTTCTTGGCCGCCGGAGCGGCCTTCTTGGCAGGGGCCGCCTTCTTGGCGGCCGGCTCGGCTTCAGCGGTGCCCACGACCGCGGTCACGGTCTCAGGCTGCTGCTCTTTGGCGGCCGCCGCCGTCTTGGTCTTGACGGGGGCGGCGGTGCGGCGCTTTGCTGGACCACGAGACTTTTTCGGCGCAGCCGAATCCGCGGCGGTCACCACCACGGTCACGCCCTCTTTGCTGAGGTTCCGCAAAAATGCGGCGGCGTGCGACATGGGGATGTCCGCCTCCTCGAAGGCCTGACGGACATCCTCAGACTCGAGGAAACCCTGCGAGCGCCCACGCTCGAGCAGTCGCTGAATGACGGGCTCGTTCAGCTCTTGTGGCTTCGAGCGAGTCGAACTTGCAGGCGACACGAACACCTCTCGAACGAACGCGTGGCGACAATGGACCCAGATGCCCGCTGGGGGGCTGTTGCCTCTCTCGGAGATCGGTGAGGCCGTGCGGACCGCGACGGACCTGCACAGCATTCTGGCACGACCCCGCACTCCATACGGCCACCTCCCGGCGGTTGACCTCCACCCTAGGCCGACCGAGACAGTAGTGCGTACGTAAGCGGGGCACTGATACCCGAAAGCAACCGTTATGACTGTTTCATTCAGTCACTCTTCGTGGCGGGCGGCACGTGAATGGCCAGGGCGGTAACGTCATCATCCTGTTCATATCCCGACAACATCCGGTCAACCAGGAAGTCCAGCAACATGTGCGGACTACTGACGACCTCAGGCGGCGCTTCGGTCACAACACTGCAAATCTCTGCGAGTCCGGCGTCCAAGCCGCGTTTCCTGTTCTCCACGAGACCGTCGGAGTAGAGCACGGCGGTATGGCCGGGCGGCACCACGAACCGGAACTGCCTGCGACTGGTCGGCCAGCCTAGCGGAGTGCCCGGCTCGGCGTCGCAGAGGATCGCGGTGCCCTGCGGCGAGACCAGCACGGGTGGCGGGTGGCCGGCCAGGGCCAGCGTGCCCTCGCCCGTGACGGGCTCGACGACCATGTAGGCCAGGGTCGTGACCTGCTCTTCCTCTTCCGTGGCCTCGAAGACCCGGTCGAGGCCGGTGAGCACGGCCGCGGGCGGCGGGTTGGTCAGCGCGAGCGCCCGCATGGCGTTGCGGATGCGGCCCATGCCCGCCGCGGCCTTGACGCCCTTGCCCATGACGTCGCCGACCACGGCCGCCACGCGCCCGTCCTGCAGCACGAAGGCGTCGTACCAGTCGCCGCCGACCTGGACGTGGCGGCTGCCCGAGCGGAAGCGCTGGGCCAGCACCAGGCCCTTGACCACCGGCAGGCGGTCGGGCAGCAGGCTGCGCTGCAGCGTCTCGGCGGTGCGGTGCTCGCGCTCGAACAGCGTGGCCCGCTCGACCGCCAGCGCGCACTGGCCGGCCAGCGCCTCCAGGAAGACGCCGTCCTCCTGAGAGATCTTCTGCGGCCTCGTGAAGGAGAATCGGAGCGCTCCCAGAGCGCGTCCTGCCGCGAGCAGCGGCAGCCCCACCCAGGCCCGCTCGTCGCCATGGGCGAGGAACCCGGCCAGGACCTCCTCGTCGCCGCCCGCCTCCAGCAGCTGGGCCTTCAGCGACTCGGGCGACTCGGCGAACACCGGCCTGCGGCTGTTGACCGCCATGGTCATGACGTTGGAGTGGGACAGCGGGATCTCGTCGCCGGTCACGCCGGACGCCTCGAGGATGCCCTCGCCGTTGATCAGCTTGAGTGCGGCGCGGTCGGTGTCGAGCAGCGCGACCGCCGAGCGGTCGGCGGCCAGGGCCGTGCGGCCCACGTCGATGATGACCTGCACCACCTGCTCGACCGTCAGCGCCTCGGCCAGCATGGCGGTGGCGCCCTGGAGCCGCGCGGTGCGCAGGGCGGCGGCGCCGAGCTGGTCGGTCAGCCTGCCGCGCATCTCCTCGGCCTCGCGCTGCGGGGTCACGTCGGTGTTGGCGCCGACCCACTCCACGACCCTGCCGTGGCGGATGATCGGCACCGCGCGCACCTCGAAGTGGCGGAAGCCGCTGGCCCGGGTGCGCACCCGGTAGTTCCACTCGAACATGGTGCGGCCGCGCAGCGCCTCGCGCCACGCCTCCTCGGTCTGCTGGCGCTCCTCGGGGTGCACGACGTCCAGCCAGCCGCTGGCCAGGTATTCCTCCAGGCCCTGGCCGGTGATGGCCCGCCACTGCGGCGCGTCCTCGACCACGGCGCCGGTGGGCGAGGTGATCCAGACGAGCTGCGACTGCGCCTCGACCAGCGAGCGGTAGCGCTCCTCGCTGCGGCGCAGCGCCTCCTCGGTCTGGCGGCTCTCGGTCACGTCGAGCCCGACCAGGGCGATCGCGCGCAGCTCGCCCGCGTCGTCGTGGACCGGCGAGAAGGACAGCGACCAGTGCCTGGTGTCACCCTCGGAGGAGCGCACGCGTACGCGGCCCTCGGTGACCGGCCCGTCGCTCTCGATGACGGCCTGCACGGCGTGGGTGATGATCTGGCTGAGGTCGGCGGCGAGCACCTCGACGGGCAGCCGCCCGATCATGCGCTCGGCGGGCACGTTGACGACATCGCTGAACACGTCGTTGACCCGCTGGACGCGGCCATCGCCGTCGAAGAACGCGAAGGCGAACTCTGCCTCCGACAGCATGCCCTTGAAGAGGGCGGAGTCTGAGATGTCCACATCCGACTCCCGGGGACGGGGAACGGAGGTCTCGGCGCTCATGGTCGGCACCTCCGTCGCGTGCCAGGGTCTCCCACGCGGCACATCTCCATAACTGTGTATCGGCGTAGCGCAGCTCCGGGCGACCGGATTCTGCAGTACATCATCGGCGATGGGCATGCGCGGACGGAAGCCCCCGCCGAGGCCCGGTCGCCTTTAGGGTCTACGCATCCTGTCAAAGTCGCTCCACGTTGCGCAGCAAGATCAGGTTACAGCGCCCGATTGCCGGGGGGATTTCTCCCTCGGCGATCAGGTCTTGGCCGCGCGCTTCGCCTCCTGCTTGGTGGCGCGCACGCGGGCCAGGCTGTCGCCGTCGACCACGTCGGCGACCGATCGGTGTGACCCCTCCTCGCCGTAAGGTCCGGCTGCCTCACGCCAGCCTGCAGGCTGGACCCCCAGCTGCTTCCCCAGCAATGCCAAAAAAATCTGGGCCTTCTGCTTGCCGTATCCCGGGAGGGCCATGAGTCGTTTCAGCAAGTCTTTGCCGTCGGCCGCCTCGGCCCAGATCCTCTCGGGCCTGCCGTCATACTCTTCGACGAGATAGGCCGCGAGCTGCTGGACCCTCGCCGCCATGGATTTGGGGTAGCGGTGCACGGCCGGCTTCGCGGCCAGCAGTGCGGCGAACGCCTCCGGATCATAGGAGGCTATCTCCGCCGCGGTGAGGTCGTGACCCAGCCGTTCGGAGATGGTGAATGGCCCCGTGAACGCCCACTCCATGGGGATCTGCTGGTCGAGCAGCATGCCGACGAGCAGGGCGAGCGGGCTGCGGCCGAGGAGCTCGTCTGCCTCGCTCCGCTGGGCGAGCTGGATGCGCATGGAGACAGCTTTGCACGAAAGGGCCCCCGGTGAAGTGAACACAAGCGTCGTAGAGGCTTGACACACGCCGGTAAAAGGGTGGAATGAGAGCGCAAGTCGCCCTGTAGACATTCCTGGGGGTTTGCCCCCGGGTCTCCAGAGGAATCTCACATCTATGCTCGCTCTGGCCACACGGTTCCTGCGGGAGCCAGTCAGTCTCAGGCTGGCCGAAGAGTTCCTGACCGTACCCGTGGACACGATCGACCGATGTGTCGCGGACGTGTGCGCGTGTGCGCATCATCTGGGTATCTCGGCGACGCCCGAGATCGTGGAACGCATCGCTCGCGAGCACCTGCTCGCGATCGTCAACTCCGCTCCGCCGCCCCGAAGCGCCCGATAACATCGGGGTCACCAGGCCGAGTTCTACGCACCGTTTGCGCCTGGAATACGAGAGAGTGAGGGCGTGCGCCGACACCGACGAGATCCCCGGGAGAGCACCCCGCCAGACGACGTGTTCAAGGAGATGGTGCAGGCGGCTCGAGAGCTGCTCGCCGTACGCACCCCTCTCGATGCGGAGCTGATGGTCTCCGACATGATCGGCGCCTGGTGGGGCAGACGGGTTCGGGGCGGCGACGTCGAGCAGGTGCTCGGCGAGGGCCTGGTCGACTACGCCGCCAAGGCGGGCACGCCCGCCTCGCTGACCCTGCTGATCTGCCTGGCCTACCTCGGCACGGCCCGCCAGGGCGCCAAGGCCGAGGGCGCGGCGCTGGCGATGATGGAGTCGGGCGTGGCCAGGCCGGGCTGGGCCGAGCGGGTGGGCGCGGTCAAGCCGGCCGGCTGCTACGTCTCCCGCGACGCCTACGGCGACCAGGACACCGTGATCTGCACCTTCGCCTACCGCTCGAACGAGGGCGCGCTGCCGGTGGACCGGCACGCGCTGGTCATGGTCGTCGACTACAACATGAGCGGCATGGCGCGCGACGCCTGGGTGTCCTCCCAGGTCGACAAGCTGCTGGAGCAGGCCAGGGCCGAGGCGTCGGGCAATCCGATGCTGCTGTTCGAGGAGGTCCAGCCGGAGCAGGCCAGGGCGCTGCTGGAGTCGGCGATGAAGGCCACCAGGGAGCCCAAGACGCCGCCCCCGGTGAGCGACAGCTACAGCGCCTACCACGCCTTCGCCCGCGCCCGGCTCAAGGCGCTGCCGCCAGGGCGCAAGCGGCCCGCGCCGCTGCACATCGAGGCCCCCTACAGCCGAGAGCGGCGGGCCATGCTGGCGGCGGAGTTCCTCGCCTCGGACGCGGCCGAGCACCTGTCCGACCCGTCGGCGGCCTCGCGCTGCGCCGACCACATCATCGACTACGGCTGCGAGCAGGACTTCAACCGGCCGCTGCGGGTCAGCCCGACCAAGTGCGAGACGTTCCTGCTGGACTGGCTGCCGCGCAAGGTGATGCTGAGCGTGGCGGAGCAGGAGGCGATGCCGCACGCGCTGTCGGCCTGGGTGCGCTTCGCCGCCCGCCGCACGGGCCTGCCCGAGCAGGGGCTGAAGGCGACGCTCGACGCGGTGTGGGAGGCGACGGGCAAGTTCCCCGAGGCCTACCGCGATCCGACCTCGCTGGGGCTGGACCGGCTGCTGCTGGAGCGGCTGCTGCCCGACGGCGACCTGTCGGCGCTGCCGCGGCGGATCTTCGCCTTCCCCTTCCTGCAGGGCTCGCACAACGGGATCCAGCTCGACCTGCTCAACCCGGCCGACCAGGCGGACCGCCGTACGTTACTCGAGATTGACCACGGCGGCACGATCGACCAGGAGCACCTGGCCTGGCACGAGGAGATCGCCACCCGGCTGTGGGAGGGCGACCCGCCGCAGCTCTGGGAGGCCGCGCAGCGCCTGCTCGACCTCGGCCACGACCGGCACGACGTGCTCCACGTGCTGATCGAGATCGCCGAGCGGATCGGCGGCGATCCCGACGAGCTGGCGGCGGCGCTCGACGACATCGCCGACATCCCCGACGAGGTCTGAGTCCCCGGCGATCTCCCGCCGAGCCGACCGTAGAATCCCGTTCCATGGCGATGTACACCCGCCTGGCCAGGGGCGGTTATCTGGCGTCGGAGCACACGCAGGGCCCCTGGAATCCGGACACCCAGCACATGGGGCCGGTCACCGCCCTGATCGTCCACGAGCTCGCCCAGACCGCGCCGCGGCCGGGGCTGGAGCTGTCCAGGCTGGTGGTGGACGTGTTCGGCCCCGTTCCCGTGGGCGAGCTGGCGGTCACGACCGACGTGACCCGCGACGGCAAGCGCGTGCAGTGCCTGTCGGCGAGCGTCAGCTCCGGCGGCCGCGAGCACGTCAGGGCGACCGCGTGGCGCATCCGCACGGCCGGCACGACGCCGACGCCGGTCTCCGGGCCCCCGGCGCCCGTGCCTCCGCGCTCGGAGGAGCACGCCCGCTCGTGGCTGGGCTCCGGCTTCGGGTACGGCAGGGCGCTCGACTGGCGGTTCGTCGAGGGCGGCCCCATGGAGGTGGGCCCGGCCACGGTCTGGGGCAGGCTCACCGTGCCGCTGGTGGAGGGCGAGGAGATCACCCCGCTGGAGCGCCTGGCGGCGTTCGCCGACAGCGGCAACGGCATCAGCTTCGCCCTCGACTTCGACACCCACCTGTTCGTGAACGTGGATCTGACCATCTCCCTGTTCCGCGCGCCGGCCGGCGAGTGGATCTGCATGGACGCCGTCACCGTCATCGGCCCGTCGGGCCGGGGGCTGACCCGCTCGACCCTGTACGACGAGAGCGGCGAGGTCGGAACGGCGACGCAGACGTTGTTCGTCGCGCCGAGGTAGCCGCTACCGCCATGATGGGGTCATGGTGATCGACCTCAACGCGGACCTGGGTGAGGGTTTCGGCATCTGGCGGCTCGGTGACGATCTCGCGCTGCTCGACATCGTCACGAGCGCCAACGTGGCCTGCGGCTTCCACGCCGGCGACCCCGTGACCATCAGGCGCACCTGCGCGGCGGCCGTCGACCGCGGCGTGGCCATCGGGGCGCAGGTGTCCTATCGCGACCTCGCGCACTTCGGCCGCAGGGACATGGACGTCGAGCCGGAGGAGCTGTGCGCCGAGGTGCTCTACCAGCTCGCGGCCGTGGACGGCATCGCCAGGGCGATGGGCGGCCGGGTGTCCTACGTCAAGCCCCACGGCGCCCTGTACACCCGGATCTGCCGCGACGAGATCCAGGCGGCGGCGGTGATCGACGCGGTGGCCGACTACGACCCCACGCTGCCGGTGCTCACGCTGCCGGGCTCGGCGGTGCACGCGGTGGCCGCGGCCGAGGGCGTACCGACGGTCAGCGAGGCGTTCGCCGACCGGGCCTACACCGCGGACGGGATGCTGGTCTCGCGCCGCGAGCCGGGCGCGGTCGTCCACGACCCCGCGGCGGTGTCCGCCCGTGCCCGCCAGATGGCCGTGGAAGGCTCTGTGACGGCCTCTGACGGAAGTTCCGTACCGATTTCCGCCCGTTCCATCTGCGTCCACGGAGACACGCCTGACGCCGTCCGGCTGGCGCAGGCGGTGCGCGACGAGTTGCTGGGGGCCGGCGTGGTTTTGCAGGCGTTCACGTGATCAGGGCCGCCGGGGAGCACGGGCTGCTCGTGGAGACGGGCTCGCTGGCGCTGTCACACCGGCTGGACGCGGCCCTGCGGGCCGACCGGCCAGCGGGGATCGTGGAGATCGTGCCCGGGCCGGAGAGCGTGCTCGTCGTGGCTCCGGGGGCTGAGCAGGATCGGCTGCGCGCGCGGCTGGCGGCGGTCGTCGAGCAGGAGCGCGGCCGGGCCGGCGCCGGCGCGGCCGAGGAGGAGGTCGTGACGATCCCGGTCGTCTACGACGGCGCCGACCTCGGCTCCGTGGCGGAGCTGGCGGGCATCTCCACGGACGAGGTGATCTCCCGGCACGCGGGGCGCGAGCTGGTGGTGGGGTGGCTGGGGTTCGCTCCCGGCTTCGCCTATCTCACCGGGCTCGATCCGGTGCTGGAGACGCCGAGGCTGGACACGCCGCGCACCTCGGTGCCCGCCGGTTCCGTGGCGGTCGCCGGCCCCTACTCCGCGGTCTACCCGACCGCCTCGCCCGGCGGCTGGCGGCTGCTCGGGCGCACCTCGCTCCGGGTGTGGGACGTGGCGGCCGACCCGCCTTCGCTGTTCAGGCCGGGCGTGCGCGTGCGGTTCGAGCCCGCATGATCGAGGTGCTCGCGCCCGGCCCGTACGCGACCGTCCAGGACCTGGGCCGGCCCGGTTACGCCCACCTGGGGGTGCCCACGTCGGGGGCGGCGGACACGGTGAGCCTGCGGCTGGCCAACCGGCTGGTCGGCAACGCCGAGGGGCTGGCGGGGATCGAGCTGACCTTCGGCCTGGCGCGGCTGCTGTTCCTGGACGGGGCGTGGGTGGCGCTGGCGGGCGCGCCGGTGGCGGCCGGGCCCGTGCGCGGCGCGGGGATGGCCCTGCCGTTCTGGGTCCCGCCCGGCACCGAGCTGCGGCTCGGCGCGCCGGAGCGCGGGTTGCGCACCTATCTGGCCGTACGCGGCGGGATCGCGGTCGAGCCGGTCCTCGGCAGCCGCTCCACCGACTCGCTGTCGGGGCTGGGTCCCGAGCCATTGCGGGCGGGCACGCTGCTGCCCGTCGGCAGGCCGGAAGGCGTCATCTCGGTCGATCAGGCGCCGCTGCCGCAGCCGCGCCCGCCGGTGCTCAGGGTGCTGCCGGGGCCGCGCGACGACTGGTTCGCGGCGGAGGCGCTGGCGGATCTGTGCTCGCGCCCGTACGCGGTGAGCCAGGACAGCAACCGCGTGGGCGTCCGCCTGACCGGGCCCGAGCTGGCCAGGGCCAGGGAGGGCGAGCTGCCGAGCGAGGGCATGGTCGTCGGCGCGGTGCAGGTGCCGCCGAGCGGTCAGCCGATCGTCTTCCTCGCCGACCATCCGCCGACGGGCGGCTATCCGGTCATCGGCGTCGTACGCGCCGCGGACCTGCCGGTCGCCGCCCAGCTCAAGCCGGGCGACGAGGTCCGGTTCACAGTTCGGCCCGCCCGCTGACGCAGGTGATGACCGAGCCGCCGACCCAGACCTGCCCGTCGGCGCCGGTGGTGATGTGCACCCGCCCCGAACGCCCGAGCACGGTGCCCTGGGCCGCCACGTAGGGGGCCTCGGCCCGGCCCGTGCGCAGCAGCCACTGGGCGAGCGAGGCGTTCAGGCTGCCCGTCACGGGGTCCTCGACGGTGGCGCCGTGCTCGGGCGTGAACGCGCGCACCTCGAAGGCGCACGGCGACCCCGCCGGGTACGGACCCGCGACGCCCACGTCCACCGGCACCATGCCCGGGCGCAGCGCGAGCACCGACTCGGCGTCCGCGAGCAGCACCGCGACCCAGCCGGGGCCGTTGTCGGCCCAGATCACGTCCACGAAGTCGGCGCGCGGGATCCCGAGCGAGCGCGCGATCTCCTCGACGAGCGGCTCGTCGACCGGTCCTGAGCGGATCAGCGGCGGCGCCTCGAAGGCCAGCCCGTCGCCGGTGGTGCGCAGGCGGATGAGCCCGGCCCCGCACTCCTGCACGATCTCGCCCTTGTCGCGCGGCACTCCCCCGGCCTCCAGCCAGGCGTGGCAGCTGCCCAGCGTCGGGTGCCCGGCGAAGGGCAGCTCGCAGGTCGGCGTGAAGATCCGTACGCGGTAGTCGGCGGCCGGGTCCCGCGGCGGCAGCAGGAAGGTGGTTTCGGACAGGTTCGTCCAGGCGGCGAAGCGGCCCATCTCCTCGGTGGTCAGGCCGGCGCCGTCCAGGACGACGGCGAGCGCGTTACCCCGGTACGGCTCGGCGGCGAAGACGTCCACCTGGCTGAAGGCGCGTAGCATGCCGTGAAGTCTTGCAGACAGGTCTTTCCCCGTTGACACGCCGCCCGCAGACTGGGGGCGTGGCGGACTTTGATGTTGTGGTCCTGGGTTCCGGACCGGGTGGGCAGAAGGCCGCGATCGCGGCGGCGAAACTCGGCAAGCGCGTCGCGATAGTCGAGAAACGGCACATGATCGGCGGCGTGTGCATCAACACGGGCACGATCCCCTCGAAGACCCTGCGTGAGGCCGTCCTCTACCTCACCGGGCTCAACCAGCGCGAGCTGTACGGCGCCAGCTACCGGGTCAAGGACGAGATCACGGTCGCCGACCTCGGGATGCGCACCCAGCACGTGATCGGCCGCGAGATCCAGGTGATCCGCAGCCAGCTCGGCCGCAACCACGTGACGGTGCTGCAGGGCACCGGCCGGTTCCTCGACCCGCACACCATCGGGATCACCCACGACGAGGACAAGCACGAGGAGACCAAGGTCACCGCCGACAAGATCGTGATCGCCACCGGCACGTCGCCCGCCCGCCCGGGCAGCGTGGAGTTCGACGACCGGACGGTCATCGACTCCGACGCGATCCTGCACCTCGACCGGGTGCCGGAAACCCTGGTCGTGGTCGGCGCGGGCGTCATCGGCATCGAGTACGCCTCCATGTTCGCGGCGCTCGGCACCAAGGTCACCGTGGTGGAGCGGCGCGAGCGGATGCTGGAGTTCTGCGACCTGGAGATCGTGGAGGCGCTCAAGTACCACCTGCGCGACCTGGCGGTGACCTTCAGGTTCGGCGAGAACGTGGCCGCCGTCGAACGCCGCCCCGGCGGCGCGCTGACCCTGCTCGAAAGCGGCAAGAAGATCCCCGCCGACTGCGTCATGTACTCGGCCGGCCGTCAGGGCAAGACGACCGAGCTGTGCCTGGAGGCGGCCGGGCTGGCCGCCGACGACCGGGGCCGGATCACGGTGGACGCCAACTACGCCACGGAGGTGCCGCACATCTACGCGGTGGGCGACGTGATCGGCTTCCCCGCGCTGGCGGCCACGTCCATGGAGCAGGGGCGGCTGGCCGCGCAGCACGCGTGCGGCGAGCCGGTCGCGGACACGCACGAGCTGCCGCCGATCGGGATCTACACGATCCCGGAGATCAGCTTCGTCGGGAAGTCGGAGGACGACCTGACCCGCGAGAAGGTGCCGTTCGAGGTGGGCATCTCGCGCTACCGGGAGCTGGCGAGAGGGCAGATCATCGGCGACTCGTACGGCATGCTCAAGCTGCTGGTGTCCTCGGAGGACCGGCGGCTGCTGGGCGTGCACGTGTTCGGCACGGGCGCCACGGAGCTGGTGCACATCGGGCAGACCGTCATGGGGTGCGGGGGGACGATCGACTACCTGGTCAACGCGGTGTTCAACTATCCGACGCTGGCGGAGTCGTACAAGGTGGCGGCGCTGGACGCGATGAACAAGATGCGGGTGGTCGCCCGGCTCACCGCTGGGATGTGAGCCGGGCTCCGGCCCGTCCTGGCCCGTCAGGGCGTCGTCAGGACAGGGTCCACTTCTGGTTGGCGGCGCCCGTGCAGGTCCACAGCTGCAGCCGGGTGCCGTCGGCGCTGCTGTTGCCGGTGACGTCGGCGCACTTGGCGGCGGCCGGGTTCACCAGGTCCCGGCCCGAGGTGTAGGTCCACTGCTGGTTGGCGCCGCCCGTACACGTCCAGAGCTGGAGCTGGCTGCCGTCGGCGGTGCCGTGGCTCACCACGTCGAGGCACTTGCCCAGCGCGCGCAGCGTGCCGTCGCCCGGCCGCGACCACTGCTGGGCGGCGGTGCCGTTGCAGGTGTAGAGCTGTACGGCGGCGCCGTCGGCGCTGCTGCCGCCCGCCACGTCGACGCACTTGCCCGCCAGGCCCGTGATGGCGCCCTGCGTGCCGCCGCCGGAGCCGGGGGTGCCCGACCAGGTGAACGTGGCGGTGGTGCGGGCGGGCAGCGTGTAGACGAAGGACTGGTTGCCCCAGTTGACCCTGACGGACTGGGCCGAGGCGCCGCCGTTGTGGGCGATCAGGGCCTTGGAGCCGTCGGGGTTGCGCCAGGCGACGTTCTGGACGGTGGCGTTGGCGGTCGAGTCGATCCGGTACGCCCCCGGCTTGACGAACTTGGTGAGGTGGCCGGTCGTGTAGTACTCGATCGTGTAGTCGATCTGCCCGGCGCGTGCGCCGCCTTCCTGGACGGTGATCAGGCCGGTGCAGGTGCCGCAGCCGCCGTTGTGCGGGCCCATGTTCTGGTTGAGCGCGAGGCTCCACTTGACGAGGCTGCGGCTCCAGTTACGGGCGTAGGTCACGATGTCGGCCATGTCCTCGTTGTGCTGGTTGGCGATCCAGGTGCCGCCCGAGTGCTCGGTGCTGAACTGGGGCACCGACGGGTACTGGTTGTGCACCTGCGTGCCGACCGCCGGGTCGCCGTAGTAGCCGTGCCAGGCGATGCCGCCGAACAGCGGGTCGTTGCGCAGCGTCGCGTCGGCCAGGATCGGGCCGCCGATCTGGCCGTAGTCGCCGTAGTTCCAGTCGTGCACGAGCACCTTCGTGGTGATCCCGGCGGCGCGGAAGGCCGGGTAGACGAAGTTCTTGGTCAGCTCGATGAGGCCGGAGGCGTTCCAGGACATGCCGGGGTAGTTCATGGCGGTCGGGTTGGAGGCCTGGCAGCAGTTGGGCTCGTTCTGCAGCGAGACGTAGTTCACCGGGACGCCGGCGGCCTGGTAGCTCTGGACGTACTTGACCAGGTACTGGGCGTAGGTGGCGTAGTGCTCCCACTTCAGCCAGCCCATCTGGTCCATCCGGCCGTTGTCCTTCATCCAGCCGGGCGCGCTCCACGGCACGCCCTTGACCCGCAGCGCCGGGTTGAGCGATCTGGCCTGGGCGGTCAGGAGGCGGACGTTGGTGTCGTAGCCGTTGGCGCCGAAGTCGCCGAGGTCGCAGCAGGTGTCGTCGAGCGAGACCATGCCGGGGCGGGACAGGTCGGAGGCGCCGATCGGGTTGCGGACGAACGACAGCCCGATGCCCTCGGTGGGCGAGAACAGCTTGCGCATCGCCGCGTCCCGCGTGGCCGCGGTGACGGGGCCGCCGCGCAGCAGGTACGCGGTCGTGTCGGTGATCGACGCGCCACCGCCCTCGAACTGCTGGTACGTGGTGCCCTCGCTGACGGTGATCGTCTGGTTCGCGCTGCCCCCGGCGGGGCCGAAGGCGATCGGCGTCTGCTGCGCGAGACCGCGGCTGACGGCGCGGCCTCCGGAGTCCGAGGTGGTGGTGAGCCAGATGTTCACGGGCTCGCCGGCCGCGGCGGCCGGGAGCGGCGCGGCCAGCAGTGACGCGGCGGCGCAGGCGAGCGCGAGCAGGATTCTGGACACGGCGGGAGTCCTTCCGGGGCGGGGGGTGATGCCCATGTAACAAATGAAACAAACGTGTAACACTGCTTGCACTCAGCAGAACAACACGAGTCAGGTCGCCCGTCAATCGATGAAACAAATGAAACAGTCAGCGCGCGAGCGGGCCCGTGGAGCCGCGTACGATCAGCTCGGTGCCCAGTGAGACGTGCAGCGCCTCCAGCGTGTGCCGGCTCAGCAGGCGCATCAGCAGCGACACCGCCATCCGGCCCATCTCCTCCAGGGGCTGGCGCACGGTCGTGAGGGCCGGCGAGGTCGCCCTGCTGACGTCGATGTCGTCGAAGCCGGCCACCGACAGGTCGCCGGGCACGCTCAGCCCGCGCTCGGCCGCCGCCCACAGCGCGCCGACGGCCATCTTGTCGTTGAAGGCCACCAGCGCCGTCGGCCGCTCCGGCAGGTCGAGCAGCTCGCAGGCCGCCAGGTAGCCGTGCTCGGTGCTCGGCTCCGGCACGTGGCGCAGCAGCTCGGGGGCGGGCAGGACGCCGGCGTCGGCCAGCGAGGCGGTGTAGCCGGCCAGCCTGGCCTCGCTCGGCAGCCACTTCACCGGGCCGCCGATGATCCCGACCCGCCGGTGGCCCAGCTCGGTCACGTGGGCCATCAGCTTGCGGCCGCCCGCGAAGTGAGCGGCCGACACCGCCGCGATGTCCTTCGGGGGCGGCGTCCTGGGGTCGATCACGACGAAGGGGAAGCCGCGGTCGCGCAGGCGTACGAGCTCGTCGCCCGGCTCGGGGGGCAGGATCAGGATCGCGCCCGCGACGCCCGCGCGGTCGGGCAGCCCGGGCAGCACCGCGCTGTCCTGGCCCGCCTCGCCCGCGCCGAGGATCATCTGCCTGCCGTGCAGCTCGATCGTCTCGCCCACCGAGGAGACGATGAGCCCGAAGTAGTCCGTCAGCACGTACGGGCAGCGCACGTAGATCGCGCCACCGCCGAGGAGGTCCTGCGCGGTGCGCGGCCTCGGCGCCTGGTCGCCGAGCCGGCCGACGGCGCGCAGCACCAGCTCGCGGGTGTGCGGGGCGACGTTTGCCTGGCCGTTCAGCACGCGGGAGACGGTCGCGATGGACAGGCCGGTCTCGGCCGCGACGTCACGCACCGTCGCGCGCGCCCTGCCGCCCCTGGTCGCCATCGGCACCCCTTGCTCCGCTGTGCCGCCAGGATATTCACCGGGCGGAGCCGGGCTCCACCCCGCGATTCCGCACAGCGCGACCGGCCGCCCCGGCGGGCGTCAGCCGGGCCGGCGGACGGCGGCCGCGGGCAGGCGTCAGTCGGTCGTGGGGCGGCGGCCGCGGGCGGGTGGCTTCTTGCGGCCGGCCACCAGCGTGTCCCCCGGGATGGGCGCCGGTCCTGGGTCGTCGGTCCGGCCCGCCTCGCCGCTCTTCTGGCGCGGCCGCGGGTGCGGCGCCGTGTCCTCGCTCGCCGACGTCTCAGGACCCTTGCCGGGAGCCTTGCCCGGCCCCTTGCCGAGCCCGGTGCCCGGCTCCGGGTCCGGCCCGGCGTCCGGCTCGCCCGGCTCGGACTCGGGTTTGTCCGGTTCGCGGAGCGAGGCGATGACCCGGTCGGCCTCCGAGTCGGCGGCGAACTCGCTGGCCGCCTCCGATTCCCTCCGCCGGATCACGACCATGTGGTCCACCGACACGCGTCCGGCGCCGACCACGGCGAGGAGGATCGAGGCCACGCCGAGCAGGATCAGCTCGTTCAGGCTGATCGGGTTCAGCGGCGGGGCCACCACGTAGACCGCCAGGGCCTCCGCGAAGAGGATCAACCCGGTCACCGACACCGCCAGCCCGGCGATCAGCAGCGCGCCGCCGATGAGCTCGGTGAGCATGGTGACCGTGGCCCAGGCGCCGGGCGCGGGCGCGCCCCGCTCCAGGAACTTCGCCCCGGTGGCCGTCAGCCCGTCTTCCAGCTTGTTCCAGCCGTTGGCAAAGAAAATACCGCCCACGCCTACGCGGGCGACTAATGCAGCAAGATCACGAAGGACCTGTTTCACGGTAGTTGTCTGCCCTAATCGGGACATGGCACACCTCAATCACGGTTCAGCAGCACGGCCACCGCGACGGCGGTCAGGCTGAGCAGAACGACGCTGACGACCACGGTCGTGTGCAGTGCGTTGACGAAGGCCCATCGGGCGGCGTCCAGCAGCGCGCCGCCCGTGCTGCCGCCGACCTGGTCCGCCACGTGGGCGGCCGCGGCGAGCGACTGCCTGGCCTGATCCATGCCGCCCGCGGACACTCCTGGAACGGCGGGCAGCCCGGGCGCGTACACGATCGTGGTGATCGTGCCGAGGACGGCCACGCCCAGGCCGGCCCCCAGCTCGTACGCGGTCTCCTCGATGGCCGCGGCCCCGCCCGCCTGGGACTCGGAGGCCGACGACATGATCGTGTCGGAGGCGGCGAGCAGCGCGACCTGCACCCCGAACCCGATCCCGACGAAGCAGATCGCCAGCATCACGGGATGGCCCTCGACGCCCCAGGTCAGCGTCGGGGTCAGGGCCAGCGCGACGAGCCCGAGCCCGCCGCTCATCGTGACCCGCATGCCGATCCTGGGCAGGATGTGGGCCGCCGCGAGCCCGCCGGCGACGGCCGAGATCACCAGCGGCAGCATCCTGATCGCCGCCCGCAGCGGGCTGTCGCCGAGGACGAGCTGCAGGTATTGGGCGAGCATGAGCTGCAGCCCCACCAGCGCGAACACCCCGAGCAGCACGCCCGCGACGCCGGTGGTGAACTCGCGCCGCCTGAACAGCCCGACCTCCAGCAGCGGGACGCGCAGCCGCGGCTGCCGCCGGACGAACGCGACGAGCAGGCCGAGCCCGCCCAGGAACACCAGGATCGCGGCCCACAGCGGCATGAGGCTGCCCGAGCCCGCCTCCTTCAGCCCGAAGGCCAGCGCCAGGATGCCGAGCACGGACAGCACCGCGCTCAGCGCGTCCCAGGGCTGTCCTTTGCGCTCGCGCGACTCCGGCAGCAGCCGGGCCGCGGCGGGCAGGAGCACGAGCAGGATCGGCACGTTGATCAGGAAGACCGCGCCCCACCAGAACCCCACGAGCACGCCGCCGACGAGCGGGCCGACGGCCGCTCCCGCCGCGGCGACGGCGCTCCAGACGCCCAGCGCGACGGCGCGCTCGCGCCTGTCGGTGAACACCTGCCGGATCAGGGAGAGCGTGGCCGGCATGATCATCGCGCCGCCCACGCCGAGCAGCGCCCTGGCCAGGATCAGGGTCAGCGGGGTGGGGGCGAAGGCGGCGGCGGCCGAGGCCACGCCGAACAGCACCATGCCGGACAGCACCAGCCGTTTGCGCCCGTACCTGTCGCCGAGCGTGCCGAACATGATCAGCAGCGGCGCGACCACCAGCGAGTAGATGTCGATGATCCACAGCAGCTGGACAGCCGACGGTTCGAGCGCGGCCGTGAGCGCGGGCACCGCGATGTGCAGGACCGTGGCGTCGACCGTGATCAGCAGCAGGCTCAGGCAGAGCAGGGCGAGTATGGCCCAGCGGCGGTCCGTGTGCTCCCGGTCGGCAGTCCGTACGAGGGGTGCGGCCTGTGTGACGGTCATGGGCCTCCTTGCAGGCCGATCCGTTCGCAGGGCCCGCACGTGCTGGTGGTCGGTGGGCGTCGGAACCGCGCGCTCCTCCCGAGCTCGTCAGCCTTGGTTCCACTCGCTCCCGGCTTGCGTGGCAGCTTAGGCCATGCCACGCACTTGTCATAGCGGTATCGACTGATCCACGACGGCGCGCACCTCTCTAGAGAGATACAGCCATATGTCGTGATCTATCTAATGTTGGCGCCACAGCCGATCATGGGATTCGTGGGGACCGATCCAAGCGGCACAAAAGGCAATATCACCGACAGGTCCTCACGTGAATGGTGCGCCGAAGCCCTGACCAGGCTGAACGCCGGCCGTCCCGAGTCCGCGCTCGACGCCGCGCGCCGGGCCGCCGACCTGGATCCGTCGGCCGAATGGGCCTACCGGCTGATCAGCCTCGCCCACGAACGCCTGGGCCGTGACGCCGACGCCCTGCCCGCCGCCGAGCTGGCCGCCGAGCTGGCCGGCGGCTCCTGGTCGGCCCGCCTGCGCTTGGCCGCGGTCCTGCGCCGCGTACCCGGGCGCTGGCAGGAGGCGGTCCGCCACGCGACCATGGCCGGCCGGTACGCGCCGGAGGAGCCCGACCCCGCGGTCCTGCTCGGCGACCTGGCCCTGCTGCGCGGCGACCACGCCCAGGCCGAGCAGTCCTACCGGGCCGCGCTGGCCGCCGACCCCGGGCATCCGCAGGCCCGCGTGAACCTGGGGCTCACCCTGCTGCGCTGGGACCGGCCCCGCCCGCACCACGATCCGGCCTGGCCGGTGGACCCCCGGGAGACCGGCCGGGCCAGGCGCGCGCTGGAGGTCTGGGCCCGCCAGATCCGCCTCGCGGTCGCCCTCGCCACGGTCGGGGTCGGTCTCTGCGCGCTCTTCCTCGACTGGGGCGCCCAGGCCCAGTTCGGCGGCTTCGCGGTGCTGGCGCTGCTGGTGCCGCTCACGGTCCGGCAGGCGCGGCGGGTGGGCGTCTGGTCGTACGTGCCGGGGATGTTCGGCCGGGATCCCTGGCTCGGCGCGGCCGTGGTGTCGGCGGTGGTGTCGGTGCTCGCGTTCGCCGCGTGGCTGCTGCTGGGGGCGATGCCGGCGCTGCCGCCCACGTTCGATCCCGTATGGGCGGGACTGGCGGGGATCGTGGTGCTGGGCTGGCCCGCGCTGGCCGCGGTGCGGGCGCTGGCGGAGACGTGGCGCGGGCGGCCGCTGCGGGCGCTGAGCGAGTTCGCGCGGGCCGAGATCGCGCGGGCCGGGGCGGCCGAGCGCACCATGGGGCGGAACGTGCGGGTGACGCTCTGGATCATGCTCGCCAGGACCTGGTCGGTGCTGGTGCCGCTGGTGGGCGGGGCTCTCGCAGTGGAGCCCGGGACCGCGGTGGCCGCGCTGCTGGTGCCGTACCCGATGCTGCGCGGGTACCTGCGCGCCCGGGACGGCGGCTCGCGTGGAGGGGACAGGTGGCTGCTCGCCGCGACAGGGCTCGTCGTCCTGTGCGCCGTGGCCTGCGCGGCGGGCGGGGCGTCCGGGTCCGCGTGGGCGTGGCGGACCGGGACGGGCGCGCTCGGCGCCGCGGTCCTGCTGTTCGTGGCGCGGGCGGCGCTGACCTGGTGGCGGGGCAGGCCGGGGCCGTGGCGGTCCTCGCTGCTGATGTGCGACCTGCCCATGGGGTCCGCGCCGTCCGTCGCGCTGGACACGGAGGTGCGCCAGACCTTCTCGTACGCCCGCAGCATCGTCCTGGCCTACGGCGACTCGCTCGGCCCCCGGGTCGCGGGGGCGGTGGCGTCCGTGACCTCCTCCGGCGAGCTGCGGCTGATCGCGGAGACGGAGGCGTGGGAGGCCATCGAGGCCGACCCCCGGGTCGCGGTGTTCGCGGCGGACCCGCTGCAACGCCGGTTCTGGGTGGAGGTGCGCGGGATCGCGCTGGCCGACTCGGACGTCCTGCGCGTCACGCCCAAGCAAGTGCTCGTGGGGGAATTTCCTGGGCGGCACCAGCGTCGCTAGCTAGAATCTTGTTCTATGCGAATCCTGCGCACTCCAGAGGAGCGCTTCGCGAACCTGCCCGGATTCCCCTACCCGCCCCGCTACGCGGAGGTGCCCGACGGCCTGCGCATGGCCTACGCCGAGGCGGGGCCGTCCGACGGCGAGCCGGTCGTGCTGCTGCACGGCGAGCCGAGCTGGTCGTTCCTCTACCGGCACGTCATGCGCGAGCTGGCCGCGGCCGGGCTGCGCGCGATCGCGGTCGATCTCATCGGGTTCGGGCGCTCGGACAAGCCCGCCGACCCGGCCGAGCACACCTACGCCAGGCACGTCGAGTGGACGCGGGCCCTGCTGCTCGACGCGCTTGGCCTGCGCGGGATGACCGTGGTCGGCCAGGACTGGGGCGGGCTGATCGGGCTGCGGATCGCCGCCGAGCATCCGGACAGCGTCGCCAGGATCGTGGCCGCGAACACGGGCTTGCCCACGGGTGACATTCCCATGCCCGAGGTGTGGCACCGCTTCAGGGACGCGGTGCGGAAGGCTCCGGTGCTGGACATCGCCCGCCTGGTCCAGGCGGGGTGCAGGAGCGAGCTGCCGAAGGAGGTCCTCGCGGCCTACGACGCGCCGTTCCCCGACGAGTCTTACAAGGCGGGGCCGCGGGTCATGCCGAGCCTCGTGCCGACCGCTCCCGACGATCCCGCCGCGCCCGCCAATCGCGCTGCCTGGCAGATTCTCACCACGCTCGATCGGCCGTTCCTGGTGGCGTTCTCCGACAGCGATCCCATCACCGGGGGCATGTCGCCCATTCTTCGCAAATCTATGGCAGGCGCCTCCGGCCTGCGCCATCCCGTGATCGCCGGCGCCGGGCACTTCCTCCAGGAGGACGCGGGCGCCGAACTCGGGCGGGAGATCGCCGCTTTCGTGACCTCCACCTAGCGTGTCAGGACCGCCCAACAGGCGGTCTTGTGCGGTATAACCGGGGGCGGACCGGGGAGGCGTGATGCGTGAGTCCGACAGGGCCCAGGCCGCGGGGCGGGCCGCGGCGCGGGATCTGTTCGAGAAGGTTCGGCTGCGTTACTACCAGATTCCCCCGGCCGTGCGCCGGGTGCTCTACGTGGTCGTGCTGGTCGCCATCATGGGCGTGGGCGCGGCGCTCGGCTGGGACCTGCTGAAGACCTTCCCCGCCGTGCTCCTCCTGCTCGCCTTCATCGCCCTGACCATGCGCTTCCCGCGCGCCGCCGCCACCGTGCTGGTGGTCGCCGGCTGGGTCGTGCTGGTGCTGCCGGTGTTCTCCGGGCTGTTCACGCCCGGCTCCAGCGCGCTGCACCTGATGGTCGCGCTCGCCCTGCCCGTCGCCGCCGCCGCGCACCTCATCCGCTGGGTCGCGCCGTGGGCGACCACGCTGATGGCGCTGGCCCCGGCCGGGCTGGTGGGCGCCGCGGTCGCCTACGCCTCCGACGGCGCGGCGCTGTGGACCGCCTACACCGTCGCCGCCGTCGTCCTCGTCTACCGCTTCCTGCTGGCCCGCAAGGTCAGGGCCGCGAACGCCGCGGTCGAGGAGCAGGTCAAGGTCAGGGTGCGCGAAGGCAGGCCCGAGTCGCCGCACGACAAGCACTCCGCGCCGCCGCAGATCTCCCTGGAGGAGGCGCTCAGCGAGCTGGAGAGCATGATCGGCCTGGCTCCCGTCAAGGAGCAGGTGCGCTCGATCGCCGCCTCCATCGAGGCGTCCAGGCTGCGGGCCGAGGCCGGCTACACCACCGACCGGCCCACCAGGCACTTCGTCTTCGTCGGCCCGCCCGGCACCGGCAAGACCAGCGTGGCCCGCGCGCTCGCCAAGATCTTCTACGCGTTCGGCCTGCTGGAGACCCCCTACGTCGTCGAGGCGCAGCGGGCCGACCTGGTGGGCGAGTTCCTGGGCGCGACCGCGATCAAGACCAACGAGCTGGTCGACCGGGCGCTCGGCGGGGTGCTGTTCATCGACGAGGCGTACGGGCTGGTCAACTCCTCCGACGGCCAGCCCGACAGGTTCGGCGCCGAGGCCGTGCAGACCCTGCTCAAGCGGGCCGAGGACGACCGCGACCGGCTCATCATCATCCTGGCCGGCTACGAGCAGGAGATGAGCTCGTTCCTGTCCAGCAACCCGGGCCTGGCCAGCAGGTTCGCCACCCGGGTGCGCTTCCCCGGCTACTCCCCCGCCGAGCTGGTCGAGGTCACCGAGCTGCTCCAGCGGCGCAGGGGCGACACGATGGGGCCCGAGACCAAGCGCGCCCTGCTCGGCCTGTTCGAGGACGTCCACCGGCGCGGCCTGGTCGACGAGCTGGGCAACGCCAGGTTCGCGCGCAGCATGGTCGAGGCCGCCGCGCAGGCCCGCGACGTGCGCGTGGTGGGCGCCGGCGGCACGCCGACCACCCAGGACCTCGTGACCACCACGACGCCCGACGTGACCAAGGCGTTCGACGAGCTGACCGCGCGCTTCCGCGGCTACGTCGCCACCCCCACCCTGGAGGAGGCGCTGGCCGACCTCGACCGGATGGCGGGCCTGGCGCCGGTCAAGCGCCAGGTGCACGCGATCGCGGCGCAGCTCCAGGTCGCGCGGATGCGGCAGGAGCGCGGGCTGCCCACGCCGCCGCAGATGCGGCACTTCGTGTTCGCCGGGCCGCCCGGCACCGGCAAGACCACCGTCGCCAGGGTCCTGGGCCGCGTCTTCGCCGCGCTCGGCCTGCTCGCCCGGCCCGACGTGGTCGAGGCGCACCGGGCCGACCTGGTCGGCCAGCACCTCGGCGCGACCGCGATCAAGACCAATGAGCTGGTCGACCGGGCGCTCGGCGGGGTGCTGTTCATCGACGAGGCCTACAGCCTGGTCAACCCCGGCTACCAGGGCGGCGACGCGTTCGGCTCCGAGGCCGTGCAGACCCTGCTCAAGCGGGCCGAGGACGACCGCGACCGGCTCGTCATCGTGCTGGCGGGCTACCAGCGGGAGATGGACTCCTTCCTGGCCACCAACCCCGGCCTGGCCAGCCGGTTCAACCAGCGGGTGGCCTTCCCCAGCTACTCCCCCGGCGAGCTGTCCCAGATCGCGGTGCTGCTGGCGGAGAAGTCCGGCGACAGCTTCGACGAGGAGGCGCTGCGCAACCTCGACGAGGTGTTCGCCTGGGTGTGCGAGGAGCGGCTGATCGACGGCCTCGGCAACGGCCGGTTCGCCAGGTCCCTGTTCGAGCGCGCCGCCATGCGGCGCGACGTGCGGCTGGCCGCCCACGCCTCGCGCGGCGGCTCCGCCAGCTCGGCCGACCTGACGACGATCACGAGCGAGGACGTCCGCACCGCCGTGGACGAGCTGTCCGGACGCTGACCGCCTCCGGCGGCCCGCTCGCAGCCGGCCGTCCCCGGAAGGCGGAGTCCCAGGCCCTGGCATGTTGCCTCACAGTGTCGGCGCGATGTCGTAGAGTGAGCGGCGTCGGTCGAATGGTGTAGCAATATGGCTACGCTGCGTGCGGGTGCGCGTAGGAGGGGGAGCGATGGCGGGGTTCCTGGCCCGCAGGCTGCTCAACTACGCGGTGCTCGTCGTGGTGGCCGCCAGCCTCGCCTACCTGCTCGCGGCCACGGCCCTCGACCCCCGCTCCAACTACGCCGACCGCACTCCCAAGCCGCCGCCGGCCGTCGTCGACGCCCAGCTCACCGCGCTCAACCTCAACGACAAGACCCCGCTGCTCCAGCGGTATGCCACCTGGGCCGGCGGGGTGCTGCACGGCGACTTCGGCAAGACCGTCGCGGGCTCCCCGGTCAACGACGATCTCAAGCGCCGCATGGGCGTCACCTTCCGCCTGGTCATCCTGGGCCTGATCTTCGGCAGCCTGCTCGGCGTGCTGGCGGGCGCGCTCGCCGCGGTCCGGCAGTACGGCTGGTTCGACCGCCTCTCGACCGGCCTGTCGTTCGTGGTGCTCGCCGTGCCGGTGGTCGTCCTGGCCAACATGCTGATCCTGGTCGCCACCTGGGCCAACGCGAACGTGTTCGGCCGCCAGGTGTTCCTGGTCAGCGGCGAGCACAGCGACGGGCTCGCCACCGGCTGGTGGGGCGAGGTGGTGGACCGGCTGCAGCATCTCGTCCTGCCGACGGTCTCGCTGTCGGTGGGGCTCATCGCGGTCTTCAGCCGCTACCAGCGCAACATGATGCTCGACGTGATCGGCGCGGACTTCGTCCGCACCGCCAGGGCCAAGGGGCTGAGCAGGCGGCAGGCGCTCACCAGGCACGCGCTGCGCACGGCGCTCATCCCGGTGGCGACCTATTTCGCGTTCACGTTCGGGGCGCTGCTGACGGGGGCGACGTTCACGGAGAAGATCTTCGGCTGGCACGGGCTGGGCGAGCAGCTGATCAACTCCATCTTCACCAACGACGTCAACACCGTCGCGGCCATCTCGCTGCTGGCCGCCGTCTCCGTGCTGTGCGCCTCGCTGGCCGCCGACCTGCTGCACGCCGGGCTCGATCCGAGGGTGCGGGCGTGATGACGCTTTCCGAGGAGGAGCTGGCCGAGGAGCTGACGGAGGGGCCCCTGCGAGCGCCGTCCAGGGCGCGCGTGGTCGCCGGGCGGTTCTTCAGGTCCGGGCAGGGGCGGATCGGGTTCGCGGTGCTCGCGCTCATGTTCCTGCTGGCGTTCGCGGGCCCGCTGTTCAGCCCGTGGACCTACACCGACAAGGACTTCACCGCGTTCATGCAGCCGCCGTCACCCTCCCACTGGTTCGGAACGCTCCAAACGGGCGCGGACGTCTACGCGGTGACGCTGCGCGGCATGCAGAAGTCGCTGGTCGTGGGGCTGCTCGCGGCGCTGGTGTCCACGGCGCTGGCGGCCGTGGTGGGGGCGTTCGCCGGATATTTCCTGGGCTGGACGGACCGGGCGCTGAGCTGGGTGACCGACCTGCTGCTCGTGCTGCCCGCCTTCCTGATCCTGGCGATCATGTCACCGCTGTTCGGGGCGGGCCAGTGGCCGCTGTTCGTCATCATGCTGGCGCTGTTCCTGTGGATGGTCACCTCGAAGATCGTCAGGGGGATGGCGATCTCGATGAAGGAGCGGGAGTTCGTCCAGGCCGCCCGCTACATGGGGGTGCCGCCGGTGCGGATCATCTTCCGGCACGTGATCCCCAACCTGTCATCGCTGCTGATCGTGGACGCCACGCTCAACGTCAGCACCGCGATCCTCACCGAGACCTCGCTGTCCTACTTCGGCTTCGGCATCCAGCCGCCGGACGTGTCGTTCGGCACGCTCATCGCCGACGGGTCGAAGACGGCCGTCTACGCGCCGTGGACGTTCTGGTTCGTGGCAGGGCTGCTGGTGATCACGGTCCTGGCGGTCAATCTCATGGGCGACGCCCTGCGTGACGCGTTCGATCCCTCCTCCAAGAGGTCGCGATGAGCCCGGTTCTGGAGGTCAGCGACCTCAACGTCTCCTTCGGCGACGTGCACGCCGTACGCGGGGTGAGCTACTCCGTACGCCCTGGCGAGGTTCTCGGCATCGTGGGCGAGTCCGGCTCGGGCAAGTCGGTCACCTCGGCCGCGGTCATGGGGCTGCTGCCGCCGGGCGCGCGCGTCACCGGGTCCGTGCGCCTGCACGGCCAGGAGCTGATCGGCGCCTCCGAGCGCATGCTGACGTCCTTCCGCGGCAAGACCATGTCGATGGTGTTCCAGGACCCGCTGTCGGCGCTCACCCCGGTCTACCGGGTCGGCGACCAGATCGCCGAGGCCGTGCGCGTGCACCAGCGGGTCAGCAAGGAGACCGCCCTGGTCAAGGCCATCGAGCTGCTGGAGCTCGTCGGCATCCCGCATCCGGTCGAGCGGGCGCTGGCCTTCCCCCACGAGTTCTCCGGCGGGATGCGGCAGCGCGTGGTGATCGCGATGGCCATCGCCAACGACCCCGACGTGATCATCTGCGACGAGCCCACCACCGCGCTCGACGTGACCATCCAGGCGCAGGTGCTGGAGGTGCTCAAGAAGGCACAGGAGAAGACCGGCGCCGCGATCATCATGATCACGCATGATCTGGGGGTGGTGGCCGGGTTCGCCGATCGCGTGCTGGTCATGTACGCCGGGCGTCCGGTCGAGGTGGGCGACGTGGACGACATCTACTACCGGATGCGGATGCCGTACACCGTGGGGCTGCTCGCCTCGATCCCCCGCGTCGACCGGAGCGGGCGCCAGCCGCTGGCCCCGATCGAGGGTAACCCGCCGTCGCCGGCGGCGCTGCCGCCGGGGTGCCCCTTCGCACCGCGCTGCCCGATGCGGGTGGAGGCGTGCGACGAGGGCGAGCCGCCGCTGTTCGAGGTGGGCACCGGCCACCGCGCGGCGTGCATCCGCTGGGAGGACGTGCACCCGCACCACCCCGGCAAGCACGCCGCCCCGTCCAGGCGGGAGCTCGTGGTGCGCGGCGAGCGCACGGTGCTGGAGGTCCGCGACCTGGTCAAGGACTTTCCGCTGCTCAAGGGCGCCGTGTTCAAGCGCAGGGTGGGCACGGTGCACGCGGTGGCCGGGGTCGGCTTCGACATCCGGCACGGCGAGACGCTCGGGCTGGTCGGCGAGTCGGGCAGCGGAAAGACGACCACGCTGACGCAGATCCTGGAGCTGGCCGCGCCGCAGCAGGGCCGCATCGTCGTGCTCGGGCACGACACCGCCCGGCTCACCGGCGCGCAGCGCACGGAGATCAGACGCGACATGCAGGTCGTCTTCCAGGATCCGCTGGCCTCGCTCGACCCGCGCATGACGGTGCACGACATCCTGGCCGAGCCGCTGCGCACGCACGGGGTCGCGCCCGGGCGGCGGATCGGCGAGCTGCTCGCGCTGGTGGGGCTCGACGCCTCCCACGCCGCCCGCTACCCGCAGGACTTCTCCGGCGGCCAGCGGCAGCGCATCTGCATCGCCAGGGCGCTCGCGCTGGAGCCCCAGCTGCTGGTGCTGGACGAGCCGGTCTCCGCGCTGGACGTGTCGATCCAGGCCGGAGTGATCAACCTCCTCGACTCGCTGAAGGCCCGGCTCGGGCTGTCCTACCTGTTCGTGGCGCACGACCTGGCGGTGGTGCGCTACATCGCCGACCGGGTGGCCGTGATGTACCTCGGCAGGATCGCCGAGATCGGCCAGGTGGACGCCGTCTACGACGCTCCGGCGCACCCGTACACCCAGGCTCTGCTCTCCGCGATCCCGCTGCCCGATCCGGTACGCGAACGCTCGCGGGAGCGGATCCTGCTCGAAGGCGACCTCCCCAGCCCGGCCAACCCTCCGACGGGCTGCCGATTCCGCACCAGGTGCCCCAAGTTCCGTGCCGAGCTGACCGACGCCGAGCGCAGGCTCTGCGTGGACGTCGAGCCCGAAGTGCGGCCACTGGGCGACGACCAGGGGGCGGCCTGCCACTACGCCGCGAGGCGTGAAGTCGTATAACCAGGAGGATTTCGCTCGATGAAAACATCACGTCTTGTCATGGCCGTCACCGTGACGGGCTCGCTGTGCCTGGCGGGCTGTGGTGGCGGCGGCACGATGGGCGGGCCGGGGATCGAGAGCGGCGCCGGGGACGAGCGTACGATCAGGGCCTTCGACATCAACGCGCAGCCGCGCGAGAAGGTCAAGGACGGCGGGACGCTGCGCTGGGGCATCAACGAGTTCCCCGCGCAGTGGAACAGGAACCACGTGGACGGCAACCTGGCGATGGCCGCCGTGGTCAGCAACGCGCTGCTGCCCGCGCCGTTCGTCTCCAACGAGAAGGCGGAGATCAAGGCCGATCCCGACTACCTGGTCGACGCCAAGGTGACCGAGAGCCGCCCCAAGCAGGTCGTCACGTACACGCTCAATCCCAAGGCCAAATGGTCCGACGGGCGGCCGATCACCTGGGCCGACTACCAGGCGCAGTGGCAGGCGCTCAACGGCCGGAACGCGAACTTCCACATCGTCTCCGCCACCGGCTACCAGGACATCGAGAAGGTGGCGCGAGGCAAGGACGACTACGAGGTGGTAGTGACGTTCGCCCGGCCGTTCGGTGACTGGCAGTCGCTGTTCGGGCCGCTGCTGCCGGCCTCCACGAACAAGACGCCGGAGACCTTCAACACCGCCTGGCTGAACAAGATCCCGGTGACGGCCGGGCCGTTCAAGTTCGGCGGGTTCGACCAGACGGCCAAGACGATCACGCTGGTCCGGGACGACGCCTGGTGGGGCAACCGGGCCAAACTGGACAAGATCATCTACCGGGCGTCGGAGCAGGACTCGCTGATCGGCGCGTTCAGCAACGGCGAGCTGGACATCATCGACGTGGGGCCGTCTGCGCCGGACTATTCGCGCGCCAAGGCCACGTCGGGGGCGCAGGTCCGCCAGGCCGCCGGGCCCGATTTCCGACATTTCACATTTAATGGGTCCAGCGAGCTGCTCAAGGACCGGAACGTCCGGCAGGCCATCCAGCTCGGCATCAACCGCCAGGCCATCGCCCAGTCCGACCTGCAGGGGCTGGACTGGCCGATCGCGCTGCTGAACAACCACTTCTTCATGAACACCCAGGAGGGCTACCAGGACAACGCGGGCAGCCTGGGCGTGTACAACCCGGGCCGGGCGCGGCAGCTGCTGGACGCGGCGGGGTGGAAGCTCAACGGCGCGGTCAGGGAGAAGGACGGCAAGCCTCTCGATTTGCGCTTCGTGGTGCCGTCCGGGGTGCAGCTGAGCAAGTCGGAGGGGGAGCTGGCCCAGAACATGCTCTCCCAGATCGGGGTGAAGCTCACCATCAAGGCGGTGCCGAGCGACGACTTCTTCACCAAGTACGTGATTCCCGGGAACTTCGACATCACGCCGTTCGCCTACATCGGCACGCCGTTCCCGATCTCCAGCAGCTATGGGATCTACGCGAACTCGCCTGACGGGAAGACGTGGAACGCGAACTTCGGGCGTACCGGGTCGGAGGCGATCGACCAGGCGATGAGCCGGGCGGGGCAGAGCCTGGATCCGGCCGAGGCCCGTACGGAGACGAATGCGGCCGATGCGCTGCTCTGGCAGGAGGTCAACGTGCTGCCGCTCTACCAGCGGCCGCAGAACGTCGCGACCCGGCAGACGCTGGCCAACGCGGGGGCGCGCGGCTTCTACGACCTGCGCTACGAAGACATCGGCTTCACCGGCTGACCCGCCGGCCTGTCGCTGGGGGGTGGGCGTTTAGCCCGCCCCCCTTCGTTTGCTCGGCTTTCTCGGCGGTGGCCTACCACCCGCCCCCGGTCTGCGCGGCCTCCCGAGAGTGGCACGCAGCCCGGCTCTTGCCCGCTCAGGCTTTCCAGGGATGGCATGCAGCCCGGCTCTCCCCCGCTCAGGCTCTCCCGGGATGGCATACTGCCCTTCGCCGGCCTGCTCGGCTACTCCCGGGGTGGCGCGCGTGCGGCCCTCTCCCGCCCCTTTGGCATCTTCCGAGGGGCGTGCAACTCATGCCCTGGACGTCCGGTCCTGTCTCTTATACACAGCCGACC
>NZ_VCKX01000153.1 GCF_005889725.1 Nonomuraea zeae | reverse complement strand
GCCGGGGTGAGCGCGATCCGGCCCGGCAGCGCCCGGCCCGTGACGTTCGCCGGCCGGCCGTCGGTGACGGTGCCGGTCGGGGCGCACTACGTCTCCGACCCGCTCGACTTCCCCGTGGCCCCCGGCTCCGTCCTGACCGTCACCGTCCACCTCGCGGAGGGCCAGCGCTCCGGCGCCCTCACCTCGCACCCCGGCTCCAGGACCACCTCCTACCTGGCGCCGGGCAACCAGGCCGAAGCACCCGATCTGACCGGCGCGACCCCGGTCGACCACTGGTACCTCCTCAGCGCCGTCGAGGTCCTGCCGGAGCGCGACACGGCCGTGCTCGCCCTGCTGGGCGACTCGCTGACGGACGGCAGGGGCTCCACCACCAACGGGAACGACCGCTGGCCCGACCGGCTCTTCGACCGCCTGCGGACCGACCCGCGCACCGACGGGGTCGCCGTCGCCAACCAGGGGGCGGGCGGCAACCGGGTGCTCGCCGACGGCCTCGGCCCCGGCGCCCTGGCCCGGCTGGACCGCGACGTGCTCGCGCTGAGCGGCGTCCGGTGGCTGATCGTCTTCGAGGGCGTGAACGACCTCGGCACCGCCGAGGCCACCCACACCGCGCAGAAGCAGGTGGCCGACGACCTGACCGCCGCCTACGAGCAGATCGTGGTCCGGGCCCGCGCCAGGGAGCTGCTCGTGTACGGCGCCACGATCACGCCCTTCGGCGGCAACGACCCCTACGACGACCCTCAGGGGCACCGGGAGGCCGCCCGCCAGGCGGTCAACGAGTGGATCCGCACCAGCGGCAGGTTCGACGCCGTGATCGACTTCGACCACGCCGTCCGCGACCCGGCCGAGCCGCGGCGGCTGCTCGCCGCGTACGACGAGGGCGACCACCTGCACTTCAACCCGGCCGGCTACCAGGCGCTCGCCGACGCCGTCCCGGCCGCGCTGCTGCGCCGGTAGCCGCCCGGTCAGGGCTCGATGTGCGCCTTCATCGGCTGCCAGGGCGCGGAGTCGAACACCAGCAGGATCGAGACAATCTTGCCGTCCGCCAGGCGGAAATGCTCGGCCGTGCGCTGGACACCGGCGGGGGTCGCGGTGTGCACGTCGTACACGAGGGTCGCCTCCGCCTCGCCGTACAGCTCGCTGATCAGCTCGACGCCGGTCACGATCGAGACGAACCCCGGCAGCGTCGCCAGGTGTCCCGCCCGGTCGTCCGAGTCGATGAACGGGCTCTGGAACCGGAACGGCTCTCCCAGATGTGCCGCCGCCGCGGCCGCCTCGCCGCGGAAGCGCGCCTCGTGGTAGCCGCGCACGGTACGCCGGGTCCGCTCCCGGGCGCTCGCCGTCATCGGCGCGGCCCGTTCTGGGCGAGGTGCTCGGCCAGGCGCCGCTGGTTGCCGGCCAGCCGCAGGCACAGGTCACGGAACGCGACCAGCTCCTCGGGGCTGAACCCCTGGAACAGCGCTCGCATGGCCAGCTGGGACGGCTTGCGGAACGCCTCGATCCAGGCCCGCCCGGCAGGGGTGATCTCGGCCAGCACCGAACGCCGATCATCCGGATCCGGCGCCCGGCGCGCCAGCCCGTCGTTCTCCAGCGTGTCCACCAGGCCGGTGACGTTGCGGGAGCTGACCCCGGCGGCCCTGGCGAGCTCGCCGATGCTGATCCCCTCCGCGCTGCCGCTGAGCCGGAGCAACAGGTCGAGCGCGCCCGCGCTGACCCCTCTGCCCTCGGAGCCGTGGGCACGCATCCGCTCGACGGCGTGATGGGCGGTGCGCACGGCGGCGCTCGCCTCGAAGGCGAGCAGGTCGCCGCCGTCCTCGCCGACGAACCGGGTCATGGCCGCCCTGACCCGCGGGTCGTAAAGGGTGCCGTCGGGATCACTCTGGAAATTATGTACGTCCTTCATCATATTTTACGAGATTAGTACACCCTTCCAGATTTCACCACCTACGAACGTTGTGCGAGGAAGACGAACTCCAGACCGGGCCGGTCGGGCGCGTCGCGGACCTCGCGTACCGCGAACCTGCTCGCGACCAGCTCCGCCTCGACCTCGTCGCGCTCGCGGAAGCGCAGCGTCGAGTCCGACGTCAGCACCTGCCCGTCCGCCGCGAACACCCACGTGCCCCGGAACGTCACCAGCGGCCCGCTGACGTCGAGCAGGTCGCACCAGGTCTCGACCGCCCCGGCACCCTCGACCTCCACGACCCTGTACGTCTCCTCGCGATTCCACCTCAGCCAGGCCCGCTTCGCCGGATCGCGGGTCTCGAACACGACGTGCCCGCCCGGCCGCAACGCGTCATGGATCCCGCGCAGCGTCCCCGTCCAGTCCGCCGGCTCGGCGATCGCCTGGGCGACGTTCGCGGTCATGGTCGCGAGGTCCACCCGCATCGGCGGCAGGCCCGTCGCGTCGCCGTGGATCCAGCGCACCCGCTCGCTCCCCGGCTTGGCCCGCGCCACGTCGAGCGAGGCATCGGCCGGGTCCACCCCGGTCACGTCGAAGCCGCGCCCGGCCAGCAGCAGCGCGAACGTCCCCGTGCCGCACCCGACGTCCAGCACGCTGCGCGCGCCGAGCTCGGCGGCGACGGCGGCGTACACCTCCAGGTCGCTGCGGTCCGGGTCGAGCGGGTCGTAGATCGCGGCCAGCCGCGGATGTTCGAAAATTTGGTCAGCCATGCGTGGCACGATATGCCGCCTCGCGGGAGCGCTCGGCGACGGCCCTGGCGTGCCAGCCGTGGGCGCCCAGGCCGGCGAAGATCTCGGCGGCCTCGTCGGCCAGCCCCATGGACAGGAGCACCCGCCCTTCCAGCAGCGGATCGCTCAGCCTCCTGGCTCCGTCGAGCGCGTGCGCGAGCATCGACTCCGCCTCCGCCGCGTCTCCCGCGCGCTGGTGGCACTGGCCGAGCGTGAAGGCCACGTACGCCTCCCCGACCGGATCCTCGATCTCCCTCACCAGGCCGAGCGCCTGCTCGCAGGCGACGCGGGCCTCCTCGATCCGGTCCTGGGCGAGGCAGACGTCGGCCAGCCGCTTGGCCACGATCGCCCGCCCGGTGCGGTTGGCGGGGAGCAGGAGCGCGGCGGCCTCCAGGAGCACCGCCCGCGCCTCGTCCGCGTTGTCGCCGTGCTGCTCCAGGTGGCTCATGGTGATCAGCGCGGTGGCCTGTCCCAGCCGGTCGCCGGCCGTCCTGAGCAGGCGCCTGGCCCGGTCGAGGTTGGCGCGGCAGGCTCCGAACTCGCCGACGTTCTCCAGCAGGCTGGCCTGGTAGCGCAGGGCGAGCCCCAGGCCCTGGCCGTGGTCCAGGGTCTCGAACTTCTCGATCGCCCGATCGAGGTGGTGCATGCCCTCCCGCACGTTCCGCTGGTGCACGTGCATCGCGCCGAGGCACAGCTCCATCATGGCCACGCCGAGCCGGTCGCCGTGCTCTTCGCACGCCCGCAGCGCGGTCTCCGCGGCGACGCGCCAGTCGTCGTAGTGGGCACGCCGCTCGTACAGGAAGACCGCCGTGGCGGCCAGCTCCCAGGCCGGCCCCGGGCACCCGAGCGCGGCACATAGGCCCGTGGCGGCCACGATGGTGTGGCGCTCCGACTCCACCCAGGCCACGTGATCGTCCCGCAGCGGATCGACGGCGATGGGGCGGGGCAGCCATCGCGGGGTGTCGCCCAGCACGATCCCGTCGCCGGGGCCGCGCCCTTCGCGCTGCCTGGCCTCCTCGACCAGCGTGAGCAGGCAGCTCGCCGTCCTGGTGACCGCCGCGGTCCGAGCATCGGGCTCCTCCTCCACGTACGCCCGCTCCCTGGAGAACAGCCGGACCAGGTCGTGGAACCCGTAGCGCGGCTGACCCGCCAGATCCTGGCCGAGCGGCTGGGCGAGCTGGGCGTCCACGAGTTGCTCGCACAGCTTCTCCGCCGTCAGCAGCGGCACCTCGGCGAGCGCGGCCACCGTCCAGGCGGCGAACCCGCTGGGCAGGTCGAGCAGCCCGAGCCGGCGGAAGGCGAGCCTGGCCGGCTGGGGCAGGTCACGGTAGCTCAGCGCGAAGCTGCCGCGCACCTCCAGGTCGTCCTGGCGCAGCTCGTCCAGGCGGCTTCGCTCGCTCTCCAGGCGGTTGGCCAGGCTCGCCACCGTCCACGTGCTCCTGGACATCAGCTTGCCCGCCGCGATGCGCAGGGCGAGCGGCATCCGGTCGCACAGCTCCCCGAGCCTGCGGGCGGCAGGCCGCTCGCGCGCGATCCGCTCGGCGCCCACCATGCGCGCCAGCAGCTCCTCGGCCTCCTCGGGGCTGAGCACGTCCAGGCCGACGCAGCTCGCGCCGTTCTGGGCGATGAGGCCGCCCAGCGGGGCGCGGGAGGTCACGATGACGCAGCAGGACGCCGAGCCGGGCAGCAGCGGGCGCACCTGGGCGGCCGAGGCGGCGTTGTCCAGCACGACCAGCACCCGCCGGCCTTCGAGCAGGCTGCGGAACAGCGCCATGCGCTCCTCGATCCCGGCCGGGATCCGCTCGCCCGGCACGCCGAGCGCGCGCAGGAACCTGGCCAGCACCGCCTCCGGCCGCAGCGGCGGCGCGTTCTCGTCATGGCCGCGCAGGTTGGCGAAGAGCTGGCCGTCGGGGAAGCGACCGGCCACGCGATGAGCCCACGACACGGCCAGCCCGGTCTTGCCGACGCCCGCCACCCCGTACACCACGCAGATCGGCAGCGTGCGGTCGCCGTCCTCCCGGTCGAGCAGCGTGCCGAGCTGTGCGAGCTCGCCTCGCCGCCCGGTGAACGCCGACGCCGCCGGCGGCAGCTGGGCGGGCCGTTCTCCCGTTCCGGCCCGACCGGCGGGTGACGCGGCGCGCCCGGCGGACGCGCCGCGCGCGACCCCGGCCGGCTCGTCCCCGGCGGGCGCGTCGCGCAGGATCCTGGCGTGCGTCTCCCGCAGCTCCGATCCCGGCTCCAGCCCCAGCTCGCGGACCAGGATCTCGCGACCGCGCTCGTAGATCCCCAGCGCCTCGGCCTGGCGCCCCGACCGGTGCAGCGCCAGCATGAGCTGCCCCCTGGCCCGCTCGCGCAGCGGATGCTCCGCCACCAGCACGCCGAGCTCGCCCACCAGGTCCCGATGGCGGCCGAGCTCCAGCTCCGCCGCCGCCCAGTCCTCCAGCACGGTCAGGCGCAGCTCCTCCCACCGGTCGGCGGCCGTGCGCAACGACGGATTGTCCATGCCCGGCAGCACCTGGCCGCGCCACAGCTCCAGCGTCTCGCGCAGCAGCGTGGCGGCCCGCTCGGGCGACTCCCCGCGCGCCAGGCCGACGTTCCGCTCCGCCTGCCGCGCGTCGAGGTACGGGGCCCGCACCCGATATCCGGGCGCCACCGTCTCGATGAGCCCGGGATCGGCGCCCGCCGTACGCAGCGCCTTGCGCAACGAGGACACCGCGATCGTCACCTGGCTCCGCCCCGAGGCCGGCGGGCTGTCCCCCCACACCTGGTCCATGAGCCGCTCCGCGCCCACGATCTGGCCCTCCGCCAGGAGCAGGGCGGCGAGCACCCCCTGCGCCCTGGGCCCGCCCAGGGTGATCCCGCGCCCGCCGACCGTCACCTCCAGCGGCCCGAGAATGCGGAACCGCGTCTCCTGCGCTGCCATATGGGTTTCCTGCGCTGTCATATGGGCCCCCGCCCGGCCGGAATCGCCTGCTCGATGCCGTTCACCACGCACGCGTCGCCGGCCGGCGCCACGTGCTGTCGCGCCGATGTCATCCGACCAGTCTGGGCAGCTCATCAATTGTCTGGAAGACCCTTTTCATCACGCCAGACAAACCCCAGGCCGCCGGAAACCCCTGCTGACCTGTTTGTCGGGCCGTCCATCGGATGCGTAGCTTGAGGTGATCGAATAGCCGATGCCCCCGAGGGAGACGATGGGACGTCGCGAACGGCCGCTGGACCCCGCCGAAGGACCCGTCCCCCGCTTCGCCGGCGAGCTGCGCAAGTTACGGCAGGACGCGGGCGGGCTCACCTACCGGGCCATGGCCGCGCGCGTGCACTATTCCGCCGCGACCCTCGCCCAGGCCGCCGCCGGGGATCGGCTGCCGTCGCTGCCGGTCGCCCTGGCCTACGTCCAGGCCTGCGGCGGCGACCCGGAAGAGTGGCGCGAACGCTGGCAGGAGGCGGCCAGGGAGGCGAGCGAGCAGGCCGCCGCGCTCGACGACGGCGGGGAGGCCCCCTACCTCGGGCTGACCCGGTTCGAGCCGGGCGACCGTGACCGGTTCTTCGGTCGCGACGCGCTGGTGGAGCGGCTGGCCGAGCTGGTGCGCGACCACCTTTTCGTGCTGCTGACCGGGCCGTCGGGGAGCGGGAAGTCGTCGCTGCTGCGCGCCGGGCTGATCCCGCGCCTGCGCGCGGCCGGCGGGACGGCGATCCGGGTGCTCTCCCCCGGCCCGCATCCGCTGCGCACGCACGCGGGACTGCTGCGCGCCGGGGACGGCGGCGACAGAGTGGTGATCGCGGACCAGTTCGAGGAGGTCTTCACGCTGTGCGCCGATCCGGCGGAGCGTGCCGGGTTCATCGACGCGCTGCTGACCGCCGGCCGGGCTCGGCCGGGGTCGCGGGTGGTCATCGCCGTCCGGGCTGACTTCCTCCGCCATTTCGCCCGATATCCGGATCTCACCGGGGTGGTCAGGGACACCACCTTGCTGACGGGCCCGATGAGCCCGGCAGAGCTCCGCGAGGCGATCGTCAAGCCGGCCGCCGCCCGGGGCCTGACCGTGGAACGTACCCTGACGGCCCGGCTCGTCCACGACGTCGCCGACGAGCCCGGCGGGCTGCCGCTCATGTCCCACGTGCTGCTGGAGACCTGGCGGCGGCGGCATGGGCGCGCGCTCACGCTGCACGCGTACGAGTCGGCGGGCGGGCTCCACGGCGCCATCGCCCGCACCGCCGAGGACCTGTACGACGACCTCCCGCCCCCGCTGCGGCAGGTGATGCGCCGCCTCCTGCTGCGGATGGTGAACCCGGGCCAGGGCGCCCAGGACACCCGCCGCCCCGTGCCCCGCCCCGAGCTCCTCACGGGCGAGGGGGAGGACGACGCCGAGCGGGTGCTGGAGCGGCTGGTGCGTGCGCGGCTGGTCACCATTCACGAGGACACGGCCGAGCTCGCGCACGAGGCGCTGCTCACCGCCTGGCCCCGGCTGCAGTCGTGGATCGAGGAGGACCGCGAGGCGCTACGGGAGCTGCGCCGGCTCTCCGAGGCGGCCGCGTCCTGGCACGAGCTGCGCCGCGACCCCGGCGCCCTCTATCGCGGCGTCCGGCTCTCCACCGCCCAGGAGCAGTTCGCCTCGCCCGCGCGGCAGGCGGATCTGTCGCCGCTGGAGCGCGAGTTCCTCGCCGCCGGCCTGCGCGTACGCGATCGCGACCGCCGCCGGCGCGGGCTGCGTACCGTGGGGACCTCGGCGCTGCTCGTGTGCACACTGATGGCGGCGCTCGTCGCCTGGCAGCAGAACCAGGCCAACGACGCGCAGCGGCGAGAGACCGAGGCGCGCCGCCTCGCCGGAGTAGCCGAGAGCCTGCGCGCGTCCGACCCGGTCACCGCGATGCGGCTCAGCCTCGCCGCCCGGCACGTGGCCGACCTCCCGGAGACCCGCTCGGCCCTGCTGGGAGCCATGGCGCAGAAGGCGCAGGACTCCTTCACCGTCCCGGACGCCGGCCCGGACGCCATGACGGGCCTGAGCGCCGACGGGACCACTCTGATCAGCATCGGGGCGGGGCAGGTGACCTCCTGGGACCTCGACACCCACGCCAGGACGCTGACGCGGCCCGGGCTGGGCGCGGCCCTGCTCGACGCGGGAGTCAGGAGGGGGGACGCCGGCAAGGTGCCGCTGTTCGAGAAGGGCGGGAAGATCACGTTGTGGGATCTCGCCACCGGCGTCAGGGGCACCGACGTCCTGGGCACCGCCCCCGCGGGGTTCGAGGCGGGAACGAGCGGCAGGAGCGTCGCCGGATACGGCATGACGGGCTCCGCGTACCGGGTCAGGCTGTGGAGCACGGACGACCGACGGCTGCTGCTGGACGTGCGCACCCCGCGCAAGCCCCGGCCCGCCGGCATCACGCGGTGGCCGTGGGCCTCCGGGTCGGCGTCGCTGCGCTACGACCGGGACAAGCGGGCCTATACGGACCCGGAGCTGCCCGACGCGACGGCCAGCCCGGACGACCGGCTCCTCGCGCTCTGCGTCCCCGGCGCGGCCCTGCAGATCTGGGACGTCGCGGCGGGCCGCCGGATCAGCACGCCGTGGGCGCCGGACGTCACCACCGAGCAGTGCATCAACGAGCGGGTGCGCTTCACGCCCGACGGGCGGCACGTCGCGGTCATCTCTCCCACCCAGGTCCGCTTCTGGGACGTCCGGAGCGGGAAGAAGACCGCGACGGTGGAGTACCCCCGGTTGCGGGATCTCGCGTTCAGCGCGGACGGGCGATTCGTGGTGGCGACCGACGGCGCCGACATCCTGCTGTGGCGCGTCAGCCACCCGGAGTCGCCGGTCTTCTGGGCCCCGCTCGCCGGCGAGACCGCGAGCGACCTGCGGATCGACCCGGCCGCCGGCTGGATCCGGTACCTCGCGGGCCCCGACGGCGACTGGGGAGCCACGGTACGCACCCTCCGCCTGGGCCCGGTCACCACCGCGGAATGGCAGGACCAGGCCGCCGGCTCCGCCGCGTTCTCCCCCGGTGGGGCCACCCTGGTCACCGCGTACGCGAAGGGGGCGACCCGCGTCCGCTTCCGCGTGCGGGACACCCGCGCGGGCCACTCCGACGACCTCGACGCGAGCTGCCGCCCCTCCACCGAGCCGATGTTCCACACGTGCGAAGCCCTCATGGCGTTCAGCTCCGACGGGAGATCACTCGTCTACGGCGCAGGCGAGAGCCACGTGCAGAGCCTGCCGCAGCGGCTGTCGATCTGGGACGTCACCCGCCGCCGCCAGACGGACGCCGTCGTCGTGCCCGGCGATGGCGACAGAGCCATGAGCGCCGTGGCGTTCGGTCCTGGCGACACGTCGCTGCTGCTCGTCGCGATGCCGGTGGCGGGCAGCACCCGAGTCTGGGATCTGCGCACGCGGACCGTGACCAGCACCATCCCGGACACCCCCGCCGGCGAGGTGGTCCTGCGTCCCGGTGGCGACCTGCTGGTCAACTCCGAGGGCCAGGTCGTCAGCCTGTCCACCGGCAGGAGCGGGCCGGGCCCGGGCAAGACGAGCGCGCTGGCGTTCAGCGGGGACGGTACGCGGCTGGCGGCGGGCGATCTCTCCGGAAGCACGGTCCTGTGGGACGGGGCCGTCCGCCGGCGGCTGGGCGTGCTGGCCACCGACAAGGGCTCGATCAGCCACCTGACCCCGTTGCGGTTCGTCTCCGCGCTGGCCTTCTCCCCCGACGGGCGCACGCTGGCGGTGGGCGACTACACCGGCCTGCTGCACCTGTGGGACACCGAGTCCAGCACCCCCATCGGCCTGCCGCTGCCCACGCCCGGGGACGCCGTCCTGGCGCTGGCCTTCGGCCGGGACGGCCGGACGCTGTACAGCGCGGGCCGGCATACCGGGCTGCGCACGTTCGATCTCGGGCCGGACGCGGCGGAGGCGGCGGTGTGCGCGAGGGCGGGTGGCGGGCTGAGCCCCGAGCAGTGGCGGACCTACGTACCGCAACTGCCTTACCGGGCCCTGTGCCGGACCGGCGAGTCGTAGCGCTCCGGCCACCCGAAGGCATGGCGTGCGCGAATCAATTAGGAATAGTGCGGGCAGAATCCTTTCTTGCCAAAGTCCGCAGCGCCGCCGAGTCCAGCGCCATGGTGATCCAGTCGTCGATGCTCTGGTTGGCGGACATGGCGGCGCTCTTCCACACCTCCTCTTTCTCCACCGGAATCTTCAGCACGATGGAGGAGACCGGAGCCTCGTCCCGCCGGCCGCCGCGGGCCGAGCGCAGCTCGCCGCGCAGCCGGTTGCGCGACCAGCCGTGCTGCTCGGCCAGGTCCAGCCAGAGATCCTGCTCGGCCGGGTCCAGCGCGGCCACCTCGGCGTGGTGCTGGAAGCTCAGCTTGTCCCGTCGCCGGCCCATGGAGATCCGCCGCGCCACCCACGCGTAGTTGCGCAGGGTCTGATATTCCAGCGACGTCTCTTCGATGGCCTTCTTGTACCGCCCGGGAAAGCACTCCTCGCCGAAGACCAGCCAGTCCCCGAGCCACCAGACGGAAGAGTCGGTGATCAGGTGGATCTGCCTGCCCAGCTGCCGCCAGTCGTCGAACGAGAACCGCTCAGGCAGGACCAGCCCCAGCCGCCGGGGCTTGGCACGGGAATCCAGGCCCAGCCCTGTCCGCATCGAGTTCGGGCGAATCCGGGTCTGCGGGTCGCTCCCCCGTACGGCGGTCGCCGCCGCGACGTGCCCGTCCCTCGTCTGGAGCCGCTCCGATGACATCGTGGCCGTATCCCTTCGCGCTTTCCCCGAGGAGTGCCGGCACGGGGCCGGTACTCCCGCACGCCCTCTGACGTGCTCAGCGCGATGGTAGAGATCCCGGATATTGATCCGCTTTAGACGCCCTACAGGCCCGTGGCCGTCCCGCCGGCGGGACGGCGGGCAAATGCCGTCGAGTATGCCGTGCATTGATAAGGGCATTCCTCTGGACAATAGGCCGGAACGCCGAAATGCGCGCCGTGGTAAATACCGTTCGGCGCAGCCGTGCGTAATCCCGTTCGGCGCAGCCGTGCGTAATCCGAAGAATTCTCCGACGATCCCATGAGGCAGCCATGACAGAAACCCCTTTTCCAGCGACGACGGCCACCGAGCGGGCGGATCGGATCGCGATCGAGCATCCGTACGTGCTGGCCGCCGCCTCCTTCGACCACCGCGGCGAGTTCGCCATCGCCGTGGTGCCCGAGCTCTACGCCTGCGCCGTCGAGATCCGCGAGCACCTCTGGCAGGCGATGGGAGCCGACGCGCCCACGCTCGTGGCCCTGGTGGACGAGCTGCCCGACGGTGACGAGGCCCTGAGCGACGCGGTGTCCGTGCTCGACGACGGCGTGCTGTCCCGCTACGTCGAGGCCGGCGGCGAGACCGAGCGCCTGCTTCAGCGGATCGTCGCGGAGTGCGTGGAGGCCGACCGCGTCGGCGTCCTGGACGACTTCATCGACCTGGGCGGGGACTCGCTGTCCGTGGTCAAGGTCAGTGCCCTGATCAGGGCGCGGCTCGGAGCCGACCTCTCGCTCGAAGCCGTCTTCGACGCCTCCACCGTCCGCGACCTCGCGCTGCTGGTGGAGCAGGCGAAGCGCGGCTGAAGGTGCTCCACGCCGCCGAGGCCCCGCCTGATCAGCCGTTCCGATAAGGGCGACAGAACCCCCCACTTCCGAGGTCCGAAACAGGGCCCGGAGGCGCTCTGGGTCGTCAGGGGGTGTGGTCGTGAAGTCTGGGACACAGGATCGGGCACAGAATCGGGCCCAGGGTCGGGCCCAGGGTCGGGCCCAGGATCGGGCGCTGGGTCGGGTGCCGTGGCCGGCAGAGGCTGTCCGGGGCGGGGCCGGGCGGCCGATCTGCCCGGCGCTACGATGCCGGTGGTGGATGATCTGATGGCCGGCGTCGTACGCTGCTCAATCCTGGGGCCGTTGCAGGTCGAGGCCGAGGGCCGGCCGGTCGATCCCGGACCGGTGCGAGCGCGGGCGGTGCTGGTGGCACTGTCGCTGGCCGACGGTCACGGCGTCACCGCCGACCGGCTGATCGCCGAGCTGTGGGGAGACGCACCGCCGCCGTCCGCCCGCGGCCAGATCCAGGTGCTGGTCTCCCAGCTGCGCAAGGTGCTGGGGAACGCGGCCATCGAGACCGTAGCCGGAGGCTACCGGCTCGACCCGCGGGCCGTACACCTCGACGCGGACGAGGCGGAGCGGCTGATCGCCCAGGGCAGGCAGGGCCACGAATCCGCGCCCTACCGGCGGGCGCTGGCGCTCTGGCGCGGCCCCGTGCTGGACGGGCTGGACCATCCGCAGGCCCACCGGCTGGAGGAGCTGCGGCTCACGGCGGCCGAGGAGTGGGCTGAGCTGGAGCGGGACCGGGGCGGCCTGGAGCAGGTGGTCGCGGTGCTGACCCCCATGCTGGCCGCCCAGCCCCACCACGAGCGGCTGCGCGCCAGGCTCGCGACCGCGCTCGACCGGCTCGGCCGCAGGGCGGAGGCGCTGCGGCTGCTGCGCGAGGGCCGGGCCCTGCTCGACGACCTGTTCGGCCTGGAGCCCGGTGCGGAGTTGCGGCAGGCGGAGCGGCGGATCGGTGGCGAGGCGAGCCCGCCGGTCCCCGCCCAGCTCCCCCAGGCCATCGCCACGTTCACCGGGCGGCAGGCCGAGGTCGAGCGGCTGGCGGGACTGCTGGCCGCGGCTCCCCGGCGCAGCGCCGCCGTCTTCGGCCCGGCGGGCGTGGGCAAGTCGGCCCTGGCCATCCAGGTGGCCCACCGCGTCGCGCGGCACTTCCCCGACGGCCAGCTCTACGTCAACCTGCGTGGCGCCACGCCGCACGCCGAACCGGCCCCCGCCGTCCAGGTGCTCGGCCGCTTCCTGCGCGCGCTCGGGGTGCCCGCCTCGGAGATCCCGCAGGAGGTGGACGAGGCCACCGCCGCGTTCCGCTCGCTGACGCGAGGCCGGCGCGTGCTGGTCGTGCTGGACAACGCGGCCGATGCGGCCCAGGTGCGGGCGCTGCTTCCCGGCAGCGCCTCTTGCGGGGTGCTCGTCACCAGCCGGCGGAGGCTGGGCTCGCTCGACACGGCCAGCAACCGGGCGCTGGCGGCGTTGCCGCAGGACGAGGCGTACGCGCTGGTCGCCAGGCTCGTCGGGGACGACCGGATGGCCCGCGAGCCCGAGCCGGCCGCCGACGTCGTACGGCTGTGCGGCCGGCTCCCCCTGGCCCTGGCCATCGTGGCCGCCAGGCTGTCGACGCGCCCCGATCGGCCGATCCGCTTCATGGCCGAGCGGCTCGCTGTGGAGCAGCGGCGGCTCACCGAGCTGTCGGTGGACGACCAGGCCGTCCGCGCCAGCTTCATGGTCAGCTACCAGGACCTCGGCGAGCCCGCCGCCGCCCGGCTGTTCCGCCTGCTCGGGCTGCTGGACGTGCCCGATGTGAGCGTGCCCGTGGCGGCCGCGCTGGCCGGGCTGCCCGAGGCGCGCGCCGCGACGCTGCTCGATCAGCTCGCCGACAACCAGCTCGCCGAGTGTCCCGCGCCCGGCCGCTTCCGCGTGCACGACCTGCTGCGGCTGTTCGCCAGGGAGCTGGCGGAGAGCGAGGACGGCGAGCGGGACCGGGCGGCGGCCGTGCGGCGGGCGCTGCACCACTACCTGGCGACCGCGCGGCATGCCGCGATGGCCGTCGAGCCGCTGCTCGCCTGGCGTCTTGACTTCGTCCCCGACGACCTCGCCTACCCCGGCACCCCGCTGCGCTCGCCCGCGGCGGTGCAGTCCTGGCTCGACGCCGAGATCGAGAACGTGATCGCCGCCGCGCGCCAGGCTCTGGAGGGCGACGATCCGGCCATCGCCGCCTATCTGGCGGCCTGCCTCAACACGCCGCTGGAATACCGGGCCCGCTGGCGCGAGCACCTGACGCTGGGCCACCTCATGCTGCGGGCGGCGGACCGCATCGGCGACGCCCGCATGGCCGGGATCGGTCACAACGACCTCGGCTGGGCCCTGCACGCGCTGGGCAGGGCGACCGACGCGCTCGGCTCCTTCGACCGGGCGCTGGCCGCGTGGGAGCGGTTCGCCTCCGCCGGGTCTGGCGCCGAGACCGGCCTGGCGCTGGCCCTGAACGGGCGGGGCGCCGCGCTGCGGTCCCTCGGCCGGCACGAGGAGTCGCTCCTGGCCCTCGAAGCCGCGCGGATGCTCTGGCAGCGGCTGGGCCATGCCCGTCACGAGGCGGCCTGCCTGACCGGCATCGGGCTGACGCTCCAGCGGCTCGGCCGGCACGGCCCGGCGATCGTGGCCCACGAGAAGGCGATGGTGCTGGCCGGCGAGTCGGACGCGAAGGTGACCGAGGTCATGGCGCTGGGCAACCTGGGCGAGGCCCACCGGCTGGCCGGGCAGGCGGAGGAGGCCGCCGTCAGGTTCCGCGAGGCGCTGGAGCTGGATCTGCGGCGCGGGCTGGAGGGGACGTACTGGGAGGCGGAGCACTCGTGGGGGCTCGGGCTGGCCACGGGAGACCGTACGCACCTGAACCGGGCGGCGGCCGTCCTGCACGACCTCGGGCTGCTCACCTACGAGGAGCTGCGGGCCATAGAGCGGGACGAGCACCCCGCGACTCCCGACGTCATCGCCCAGCAGCTGTAGCCGCCCGGGTGCCTAGGCCGGTCCCGCGCACAGCTCGGCGAAGCGGCGGCTGTCGATGTTGCCGCCGGAGACGATCAGGCCGATCCGCGGCGGAACCCGGTCCACCGCCCCGGCCAGCAGGGCGGCCAGCGAGGTCGCGCCGCTGGGCTCCATGACGATCTTCAGTCGCTCGAACGCCAGCCGCATCGCCGCGCGGATGTCGTCGTCGCTGACCAGCACGATCTCGTCGACCAGCCGCTTGTTGACGGAGAACGTCAGCTCGCCCGGGATGTCCGCGGCCTGGCCGTCGGCGATCGTGCGCGGGACGGGGATGGAGACGCGCTCGCCCGCGCTCAGCGACCGCTTGGTGTCGTCGCCCTGCTCGGGCTCCACGCCGATCACGCGGATGCCCGGCAGCAGCCCCTTGGCCGCGGTGGCACTGCCCGCGATCAGGCCGCCGCCGCCGACGGGGACCACCAGGGTGTCGAGCTCGCCGACCTCCTCGATCAGCTCCAGCGCGGCAGTGCCCTGCCCGGCGATGACGTGCGGGTGCTCGTACGGAGGGATCAGCGCCAGCCCCCGTTCGGCGGCCAGCGCCTCGCCGATCGCGACCCGGTCGCCGGTGTAGCGGTCGTAGGTCACGATCTCAGCGCCGTAACCGGCGGTGGCCTCCCGCTTGGAGCGCGGGCTGTCCTCGGGCATCACGATCACCGCGCTGCTGCCCAGCTCGCGGGCGGCGAGTGCGACGGCCTGGGCGTGGTTGCCCGAGGAGTAGGCCGCGACGCCCCGGTCCAGCTGCGCGCGCGAGAGCCGGGAGACCGCGTTGTAGGCGCCGCGGAACTTGAACGCGCCGGCGCGCTGGAAGTTCTCACATTTGAGGAAGACCTCGGCGCCGGCCAGCGCGTCGAGGGTGCGCGAGCGGAGTACGGGCGTGCGGTGGGCGACGCCCTTGAGCCGGCCCGCGGCATCGTGGACGTCGTCCAGGGTGACCGGGAGTGCGTTCGTCATGCTCGGTGCTCCTGCGGTGTGTGGGATCCGGTGCGTACCTGGGAGAGGTAGTTGTAGGCGGAGGCGCGCGAGATGCCGAGCCTGGCCGCCACCTGGGGGACCGCCCGGCGCACGGCGAACACGCCGCGCTCGTCGAGACTCCTGAACAGCTCCAGCCGCTCCTCGCGGCTGAGCTCGGCCCAGGGCTTGCTCTGCTCCAGCTGGTGGGAGTCGACGATCGCGTCGATGACGGAATCGATGTCGTCGCCGAAGGTCGTCGTCGGCATGCCGGTGGGGGCGGCGAGCCCCGCCAGCTCCCCGATCAGCGCGTGGGCCTGGGTGACCGCGGTGATGTCGAGGTTGACGCACAGCGCGCCGAAGACGGTCCCCGAGCTGTCGCGCAGGACCATCGTGGATGACTTGACCAGCTTTCCGTCCTGGGTGCGGGTGACGTAGTTGAGCTCGTCGGCCGCCTGGTCGCCGCGGGCGAGGATGCCCATGCCGATCTCGCTCATCGACCCGCCGACGCCGCGGCCGGTGACCGAGCCCGCGATGGCGACCACGGACCGCTCGGGGCGGCGGAAGTCGTGCACCACGACCTCGCAGAACGAGCCCAGGGTCGCGACCAGGCCGTCGACGACCGGGGCGAGCGCGGCGAGGATCGCGTCCTGCTCGGCGTGGCTCATGGGCGTCTCTCCGTCCAGCGTCTGGACAAAGCGTATACGGCTTGGACGAATCGTCCAAGCGTCACCCTTGCGGCCAGGCGGTGAAAACGGGGGTGGTAGGACAGGGGCTGCTCCCACTCCACAAAAAGTGACTCATCGTACGGATTCCCGTACACACCGCGATAGCGCCATATCAGTATGTGCATAGCTTGAGCACTACAGATGTCCCCATGCGTACCTCCAAACGGCAGATTCCGGTTATCGGGAGGTACGTAATGCACCGCAGAGTCGCCCTGCTCTCCACCGTCGCCCTCACCCTGGCGGGCACCCTGGTCGCCGGGGGCACCGCCCACGCCGGTGCCGGGACCGGCCTCGACCCCAGGCCGTTCGGTTGGTCGGCCGCGGACTCCTGGTCGGAACGCAGGGACGCCCTGCAGTACTGGACGCCCCAGCGCATGCTGGCGGCGCGGCCGCTTGCGGCCCCCGAGCCGCGCCGCACCCGATCGGACGGACCGACCCAAGGCACCCCATGGGCGACCCGCGGCGCCTCGGCCCGCGTGAGCCAGGGCACCCCGTGGCGCACCGGCGGCACCGCCCGGGTGGCCACGGCGTCCGTCACCGGAGCCACTGCGCAGCAGGCGGTGGTGCCCAACAGCCCCGGCCTCCAGTGGACGGACGGCGGCGCCGTCGTACGCACCGTGGGGCGCGTCTTCTTCACCACCGCGGAAGGCGGCAACGCCTCCTGCTCGGGCACGGCGGTGACCAGCGCCAACGAGAGCGTCGTGATGACCGCCGGGCACTGCGTGAAGCTGAACGGCGCCTCGCACCGCAACTGGGTGTTCGTCCCCGGCTTCGACGACGGCCGCCGCCCCTTCGGGACCTGGGTCGCCACCCGGCTGCTGACCACCCAGCAGTGGAACGCCCGCGAGGACATCAACTTCGACATCGCCGCCGCGGTCGTCGCGCCGCTCAACGGCCGCACGCTGACCGACGTCGTGGGCGGGCAGGGCGTGGCGTTCAACCAGCCCAGGCGGCGGCAGATGTTCTCCTTCGGCTATCCGGCGGCGGCGCCGTTCGACGGCTCGGACCTGATCTACTGCAGCGGGCGCGCCTTCGACGACAACGTCATGACGAGAGACCTCGGGCTGCGCTGCAACATGACCGGCGGGTCGAGCGGCGGCCCCTGGTTCGCGGGGTTCAACGAGTCCACCGGGCTCGGCTGGCTGAACTCCGTCAACAGCTTCAAGTACGACTTCGCGCCCAACTTCATGTTCGGCCCGTTCTTCGGCAACGAGGCGATGGCCGTCTACCAGGCGGCGCAGCGCGCGAACGCCCTCTGAGTCACCTGCCCGGCCACCGCCGCGGACGGATTGTTACCGTGCATAACGTGCACGTCATAGACGCTCTGTCCGCGGTGCTGCCGCCGACCCGGATCGTCCGCGATCCCGATGTCCTGGCCGCCTACTCCCGCGACCAGGCCGCGTGGGCGCCGCGGGGCGCCGCCGTCGCGCTGGTCCGGCCGGAGGACGCCGAGCAGGTGCGGAAGGTGGTGGCGGTCTGCGCCGAGCGCGGGGTGCCGATCGTGCCGCGCGGCGCGGGCACCGGCCTGTCCGGCGGCGCGAACGCCGTCGACGGCTGCGTGCTGCTGGCCATGGACGGCATGGACCGCATCCTGGAGATCGACCCGGACGAGCAGCTCGCCGTCGTGCAGCCGGGCGTGGTCAACGACCGGCTGCGCGCGGAGGCGGCCGGCCACGGCCTGTGGTACCCGCCGGACCCGGCCAGCTCGCCGTGGTCCACGATCGGCGGGAACGTGGCCACCAACGCGGGCGGCGTCTGCTGCGTGAAATACGGGGTGACCCGCGACTACGTGCTCGGCCTCCAGGCGGTGACCGGCACCGGCGACCTGGTCAGGCTGGGCCGCCGGACCAGGAAGGGCGTGGCCGGTTACGACCTGGCCGGGCTGTTCGTGGGCTCCGAGGGCACGCTGGGCGTGATCACCGAGATCACCGTGCGCCTGCTGCGGCTGCCGGAGGGCGCGCCGACGACGATCGTGGGCGCGTTCGACTCGCTGGTCGCGGCGGGCCGGGCGGTCGCGGCCGTAGGCGCCGCCGGGATCACGCCCAGCGCGCTGGAGCTGGTCGACCGCTACTGCCTGCGGGCGGTGGACGACTGGAAGAACATGGGCCTGGCCGACCTCGGCGACGTGCTGCTGCTCGGCCGGGTGGACGACGGCGACGAGCGGGCCGCCGCGGCGATGCTGGAGTGCTTCGACCGGGCAGGCGCCGCCTGGAGCACCCGTTCGACCGACGCCGAGGAGGCCGAGGCGCTGTTCTCCGCCCGCCGGCTCGCCTACCCGGCGCTGGAGCGGCTCGGGCCGGTGCTGACCGAGGACGTGTGCGTGCCGCGCGGGCTGGTGCCGGAGATGCTCGCGCGCATCGAGAAGCACGCGCGGGCGCACGACGTGCACATCGCCAACATCGCGCACGCCGGGGACGGGAACCTGCACCCGCTGATCGTCGTCCCCGCCGGCGACGACGAGGCGCGGGCCAGGGCCCAGCTCGCGTTCGAGGAGATCCTCGACGACGCGATCGCACTCGGCGGCACGGTCACCGGCGAGCACGGCGTGGGCCTGCTGAAGAAGCGCGGTATGCACGCCGAGGTGGGCGAGGACGTGCTGGCGCTGCACCGCGCGATCAAGTCGGCCCTGGACCCGGCCGGGATCTTCAACCCAGGAAAGATCATCTGAGCCGGCGAGAAGACGTGTGGCCGGACGGGCGGCCGGACGGCCGGGCGGCGGTCAGGAGTTGACGACCTCCAGGTCGCCGGAGTCGCTGGTCAGCTCGATCGACCGCTGGGCCGAGGAGTCGGCGGCGGCCTCGATCTTCTTGTCGCCGGAGTCCGTCCTGGCCACGATGTTGTACGGCCCCGACGGCACGCGCACCACGGTCCGGCCCGAGTCGGTGGTGGTCGCGACCTTGTCCGGCTGCCCGGTGAAGGCGAGCGTCATGTCCCCCGAGTCGGTCCTGGTGACGACCTGCTTGCCGGCCAGCCCGCTGGCCTCGATCGTCCCGGAGTCGCTGCTGGCCTCCAGGCCGCCCGACAGGTTCTTCAGCGTGAGGGTCCCCGAGTCGGAGCGCACCTTGACCCGCAGGCCCTTGGGCACCTCGACCTTGTAGCTCACCTCGCAGGAGGCGGCGCCGCTGCCCAGCCCCCAGGTCGTCGCGCACTTGAACTTCAGGACGAGCGTGTCGCCCTGCACCTCGTGGCTGGGCTCCGGCTTGTTCTTGCGCCAGCTGAGCTGCTCGGTCACGTGGATGCCCTGGCGGTCCGACTCGACCACCTCGACGGTGCCGGAATCGGCCTCGACCTGCAACGCCGCCACCTTGTCCGCGACGTCGTACGACGCGGTCTCCTCATCGAGCGGGCCGACCACGCCGCATCCCGCCGACAGCGCCGCGAGCGCCAGCAGGCCGGTGATCACGGTCGTTCTCTTGATGGTCATGACGGTAAAGTCTGGGCCATCCGCGGCGAACCGGCGTCGGGGAGGTCCCTGAGAACGTCCCTGAGGCAGGACCCTGAGGCGAGCCCGGTCCAGCCGCCCCAAAAGTTTGATCTGCCCGGCGACGACAAGGACAATTCTCCGCATGTCGTCCTACTCGCCGCTGACGCCGCGAGATCCCGCCAGATCGCGGACTACCGGCTCCTGGGCCGGCTGGGCGAGGGCGGGCAGGGCGTCGTCTATCTGGCCGTTTCCCCCTCGGGCCGGCAGGTGGCGGTCAAGTGGCTGCGCGACGGGCTCTCCGGCACCCCCGACGACGTCGAGCGGTTCCTGCGCGAGGCCCAGGTGGCCGAGCGGGTGGCGCCGTTCTGCACGGCCCAGGTGCTGGACACCGGCGTCGCGGACGAGCGCCCGTTCATCGTCAGCGAGTACATCGAGGGCCCGTCGCTCCAGCAGGTGATCCGCAAGGACGGCCCGCAGGCCGGAGCCGATCTGCACCGGCTGGCCATCGGCACGATCGTCGCGCTGGCCGCGGTGCACGAGGCGGGCATCGTGCACCGCGACGTCAAGCCGGCGAACGTGACCCTCGGCGCGGGCGGCCCGCGGGTGATCGACTTCGGCATCGCCCGCGTCCTCGGCGCCACCTAGACCCAGACCTCGTCGGTGCTGGGCACGCCCGCGTACATGTCGCCCGAGCAGTTTCGCGGCCAGCCACTCGGGCCCGCGGCCGACCTGTTCTCCTGGGCCGGCACCATGGCGTTCGCGGCCACGGGCAAGCCGCCGTTCGGCGAGGACACCGCGGCGGCCGTGCTGACCCGGGTGCTGCACCAGCCGCCGGACATGTCGGGGTTCGGCGATCCGCTGAGCAGGGTGGTGCTCGACTGCCTCGCGAAGGATCCCGCCCGGCGGCCCTCGGTCGAGCAGGTGACCGCGCACCTGCTGCGGCGGCGACCGGCGCCACCCTCCTTCGTCCTGCCGCCCTCGCTCGCCGGCGCGGCCGCCGGGCCCACGCCGGAGACGGGCCTTCGGACGATCGTGCCGCCGGGCACGCAGACCACGGTCTACGAGCGACCCGGCGATCCCGTCGCGCTGGTCGGCTACACGCAGACGGGCCTGACGAACGACAACTCCGAGAGCTACCTGCGGACGGCGAAGGGTGGCGCGTTCAAGCAGCACGGCGCGGCCATGGAAGCCCTGCTCTCCCCCGACCGCCGCTACGTGGTGACGCGCCCCACGGTGTTCGATTCCGACGACTACGACTCGCTCGTCATCACGGAGCAGGCCACCGGCCGCCGGTTCACGGTGCGGACCACGAAGTCCCCGCTGAGCGCCGAGGTGCGCGGCTGGTCGCGAGACAGCTCGAAGGTGCTGGTCAACTTCTACGAACCGGGCACGGACGGCGAGGACGTGCCCTATGCCGGATTCGGCGTGCTCGACGTCGCCACCCAGCGCTTCGAGCCCGTCCGCAAGCCGCAAGTCCGGTTCCCTGACACGCCCTTCTCCTGGGACCAGGACAAGGGCCTGATCAACGGCTCGGAGAAGTCGCTGCAGTTCTTCGACACCGACGGCAGGAAGGTCCGCGAGTTCGGCGAGGTCGGCACCCTGCCCCGGGACGCGACGGACGTCTTCTCCCCATCGGGCCAGGCGTTCGTCACCAACTGCCCGGGCACGGACTATTACGCGCACTGCCTGTGGGACACCCGGACCGGCGAGCTCGTCCGCAAGCTCGCGGACCTGGATGAATACGACCGGTTCGCCCCGGTGTACGCCCGGGTCCGCTGACCAGTCCCTGCCATCGGCCCGGCGGGCCCTGGAAATCCCTGTGTGCCTGGTGTTCGCTGGCGGAGTGGCACTCGGCTGTTCACGTACGTGAAGAATCGGTCCCTCTTCCAGAGGTGAGCTCATGATCACCACCCCGCACCCGCTCGACCCGCTGACGCCCGAGGACATCACGGCCACGTACGACGTGCTGGCCGCCGGCGGCCTGGTCGAGGAGAGCACCAGGTTCGCGTACGTCGGCCTGGAGGAGCCGGCCAAGGACGTCCTGCTCGCCCACCTGGCGGGCAACCCGCCCGACCGCAGGGTGCGCGTCCTGCTGCACGACCTGGACGGGGCGCCCGCCAGGGACGTGGTCGTCTCGCTCACGGGGAAGGCGATCGAGACCGACCGCGCGCTCGACGCCGCGGCCGACGGGCAGCTGCCCGTCATGGACGGGGAGTTCGCGCTCGTCGAAGAGGTGCTGTCCACGAACGAGCAGTGGCTGGCCGCGTTGAAGAGCCGCGGCCTGGACGTCGCCCAGGTCCGGGTCGCGCCGCTGTCGGCCGGCGTGTACGCCGACGAGTACCCGGAGGAGGCCGGCCGCCGCATCCTGCGCGGGCTCGCCTTCGTGCAGCGGCACGAGCGGGACCACGCCTGGGCGCATCCCGTGGACGGCCTCGTCGCGTACGTGGACGTGCTCAACCGCACGGTGGACCAGATCATCGACCTGGGCCCGGTCCCCGTGCCGGCGGTCTCGGGCAACTACGACGACCCCGCCGTCACCGGGCCCGCGCGCACCACGCTGCGGCCGATCGAGATCACCCAGCCGGACGGCCCGGGATTCACCCTGGAGGGGAGCCTGCTGCGCTGGGAGACCTGGTCGCTGCGGATCGGGTTCGACACCCGCGAGGGGCTGGTGCTGCACCAGATCGCCTACCACGACCGGGACTCAGGGCGCGAGCGCTCCATCATCCACCGCGCCTCGATCGCCGAGATGGTCGTGCCCTACGCCGATCCCTCGCCGATCCGCTCCTGGCAGAACTATTTCGACGTCGGCGAATACCTCATCGGCCAGTACGCCAACTCCCTCCGGCGCGGCTGCGACTGCGTCGGCGACATCACTTACCTGGACGCCGTCGTCGCCGACGAGCGCGGCGCGCCGCGAACCATCGAGAACGCGATCTGCCTGCACGAGGAGGACCACGGCATCCTGTGGAAGCACACCGACCTGTGGGCCCACACGTCGGAGACCCGCCGCCAGCGCCGCCTGGTCCTGTCCTTCTTCACCACCGTCGGCAACTACGACTACGGCTTCTACTGGTACCTCTACCTCGACGGCACCATCGAGTTCGAGGCCAAGGCCACCGGCGTCGTCTTCACCTCCGCCCACAGCGGCGGCCACATGCCGTACACGGCCGAGGTGGCGCCGGGCCTCGGCGCGCCCTACCACCAGCACCTGTTCTGCGCGCGCCTGGACATGGCGATCGACGGGCCGGTCAACCGGGTCGAGGAGGTGGACGTCGCCCGCGTCCCGATGGGCGGCGACAACCCGCGCGGCAACGCCTTCACCTACCGGCGCACCGCGCTGACCAGGGAGGGCCAGGCCCGGCGTACCGCCGACGCGAGCGTGGACCGCACCTGGCACATCACCAACCCGGCCGTGCTCAACGCGCTGGGCCGGCCCGTCGGCTACGCCCTGCTCCCCGAGGGCAAGCCGACCCTGCTGGCCGATCCCGGCTCCTCCATCGCCGCGCGGGCCGCGTTCGCCACCAGGCATCTGTGGGTCACCGCGTACGATCCGGCCGAGCGCTACCCGGCCGGCGACTTCGTCAACCAGCACCCGGGTGGCGCGGGGCTGCCTGCCTACGCGGCGGCGGACCGCAACATCGACGGCCGCTCCATCGTCGTCTGGCACACCTTCGGGCTCACCCACGCGCCCCGCCCGGAGGACTGGCCGATCATGCCGGTGGACCGCACCGGGTTCCGGCTGCGGCCCGTCGGGTTCTTCGACCGCAATCCCACGCTCGACGTGCCGGTGGAGCACCACCACCGCGCATGAGGATGCGCGGACTTACCGGAACCGGGCCAGCAGCCTCCTGGGCACGCTCCCCGGCACGGCCAGCACCAGCACCGCCAGCACGACGTGGACCACGATGAAGACGTACGCCTCGGTCCGCGTCGCCGGGTGGCCCAGGCGCACCGTCATGTGGTGGGCCCAGTCCCAGAGCTCGGGGATCCCGTTCAGCCGGCTGTTCAGGATCACCGCCATCAGGTCTTCCAGTCCCGACATCTGCAGGATCGTGGCCGCCGCGCCGACGCGCAGGACGCCTTCGCGCGAGCCGCCGCCGAGCCGGTAGCACAGGACGAGCGCGATGATCATGAACGGCACGAAGACGACCACGTGCAGGTACAGGTCCTCGAACTCGGCCGTCCCGTCCCTCATGTCCATCGCCGTCATGAACGTCTGGGGCACGAAGTAACACAGGAACGCCAGGAAGATCGCCGGCAGCGCCACCAGGTGCAGCCGCAGCCGCCGTGCCCACTCGACGTCCAGCCAGGCGACGGCCACGCAGGCGGCGATCTGCGGCGTCAGCTTGACGAGCAGCATCCAGAGTGAGGTGATCTCCCTCTCGTAGGGGATCACGAAGCGGACCATGAGCGTCAGGGCCACGGCCGCGGCTCCGGCCAGCAGCGTGACCCGGTTGTCCCGCCAGAACGAAGAAGTCTGCATCGCTTTCCTGTCAGTGCGTCGCGACGATCGGTGTGCCGTGCTCGGGGCAGGTCGCGAGGGTGAGTGACGCGCCGCCGTCCGGGATCACGCCGGCCAGCACGGGCCGCGTGCGGCGCAGCGCCGTGACGGCCAGGGCGCCGCCGGCCTGGCGGGCGTGGAAGCGCCGCCACAGCACGTGAGTCCCGCCGCAGGCCGGAACGGTGGCCGCGAAGTAGCCGAGGTGCGGATCGTGCACCACCCTCAGCCCGGGTACGACCTCCTCGGCGGTCGCGCCCTCCCCCAGAGCGGCACCGGCGGTCGCACCCTTGCCCTGGGCGGCACTCGTGGTCGTGCCGGCGGTCGTGCGCTTCCTCGTGGCGGTCCTCCGTACGGCCTGATCGGCCGTCATGCGTTCCACGGTGGTGATCCGGACGCCGGCGAGCTCGGGCAGGAGGGCGTCGAGCGCTGGCCGCTCGCCCACGAGGACCGCCTGTCCCGCCTCGGCCGCGAGCCCGAGCGCGGCCGAGTCGAGCGCGCGGCGGCGGCCCTCGTCCACGACCTTCGCCTCGGGAGCGAGCAGCACCCCGTACCGGGGGCCGCCCCAACCGAGCCGGCGCCGGTCCAGCACGGCCGAGCGCACCTCCAGCACGGGCGCCCGCCGTGGCGCGCCGGCCAGCGCGAGCGCCTCCCGCAGGTCGAGCCCGTCGCCGATCCACGCGGACGGCTCCTGGGAGGCGTCGAACGGCCGCGCGAACGGGCACAGCCGGTGCAGCTGTCCAGCCAGCTCGGCGGACGGAACGCACTCGGGCTCGTCCAGCTCGCGCCCCGCGGCCACCCACTGGTCACGGTAGAACGGCACCCGGCGGAAGGCCGTCCCGGCCATCCGCCGGTAGTCCCGCTCCCAGCGCCCGGCCGAGAACTCAGCGGGCATCGACCCGGACCCGGACCAGCTCCTCGACGGCGGCCAGGGCCGCGGCCAGCTCGCCGGCCGACTCCCCCGAGGCCAGCACGTAACCCAGCTTCGCCCGGCACTCGGTGTAGGGCACGACCGGGTCGCCCGGCGCGGCGGTGACCACCACGTCGGCCACGCCCGGCAGCGCCATCGCCGCCGCGAGGCCGTCCAGGGACACCAGCGTGCCCGCCGAGCGGGCGCGCAGCATGCGCACGGCGGCGGGCCTGTTCCAGCGCGGCGTCAGGTCGGGGCGCTCGCCGACCGCGAGCTGGACGGCGGCCTGCACGGTGTCCACCCCGTACATGAGCCCGAGCGCCTCGCCCATGCCGTTGCCGCCGATCCGCGCGCCCATCTCGATCAGCACGATCCCGTCGCCGGTCACGAACAGGTCCAGGTTCACCGGGCCGTCGGTGTAGCCGATCTCGGCGCAGACCAGTTCGAGCTGGCGGGTGACCTCCGCGCTGAGCGCCGGGTCGCGCGGCGCCATGTCGTGCCCGATCGCGACGACCTGGGGCGGGGCCACGACCCGGTCGCTGAGCCCGAGCAGCGCCACCTTGCCGTCCTGGAGGAACGCCTCGCCGCACAGGTCCTCGCCGGTCACCAGCTCCTCGGCGATGACGGTCGCCGAGGGCGAGACCCGGGCCGCCGCCTCGGCGGCGGCGGCCAGCTCCTGCGCTGCCGCGCAGATCGTGATGCCCCTGGAGCTGCCCGAGTCGACCGGTTTGACGATGACGGGGAACGCCAGCCGGGCGGCGTCGCGGACGACCTCGGCGGCGCTCCCGCTCGCGTACGCGGGCCCGCCCAGGCCGAGGCGCAGGCAGACCTCGCGGAAGTACGCCTTGTCCGCCGACGCCCGCAGCGCGGCGGGCGGGAGCCCGCAGGGCAGCCCGAGCCGCCCTGCGAGCTCCACCAACGCGGGGAGGTTGATGTCGGTCCCGGGGGCGAGCAGGCCCACCACGTCGTCACGGCCGCGCAGCGCCGCCGCGACCGAGTCCACGTCGCGCGTGCTGAGATGCAGGAACTCATCCGCCTCCCGCGCGCCGGGTGCGTCCGCCCGCATGTCGACGCAGATCGTGCCCAGGCCGAGCCGCCGGGCGGCGCGGAAGGAGCTGATCGTGCCGTCCGAGCCGCCCAGGACGACCAGTCGCTTCACCGGGTGGCCTGCGGGAGGTCCCAGTGGACGCCGCGGCTCTCGATGAACCAGTCCACGGTCCTCGCCATGCCCTCGGGCAGCGAGACGAGCGAGTCGGGCTCGATGCCCACCGACAGGAGCGTCTTGGTCTGCGCGGTGACCGCGGTGTCCGGCGTCTCGCCCGGCCGCATCGGCAGGTCGGCGATGGGCACGCGCGGGTAGCCGCGCTCCTCGCAGAGGTCGATGATGAGCTCGGCGACCTCGCGGATCGTGGCGGAGGCGGTGGGGCCGACCTCGACGACGTTCTCGAGGACCTCGCCCGCGGCGGCCCGCTCCAGCGCGGCCACGAGCGTGCGCGCCACGTCGCCGACCCACACCATGTCCGAGACCTGGGTGCCGCCGCCGTACAGCTCCACCGGCATCCCGCTCAGCGCGCGGCAGACGACGGCGGGCGTGATCTTCCTGACCTTGCCGGACGCGAACGGCGGCGCGGCCTGCTGGCGGGGGCCGTAGGCGTTGACCACGCGGACGTTGTTCACCCTCGTGCCGCGATGCGCGTTGAACATGCGCACGAAGCGCTCCACCGCCGTCTTGGAGATGGAATAGCTGTTGTCCATCCAATGGTTGCCCACGCAGATGTAGACGCCGGGCAGGTCGTACTGCGCGAGCGCTTCCAGGAAATTCAGCCCGCCCATGAGATTGGTCTCGGCCGCGGGCCGCGGGTTGTCAATCGTCTCCTGGGTTCCGAGCACGGCCGCCAGATGCATGATGGCGTCGCAATGCGCCGCGAGTTCGGTCATCGCGGTGGCGTCCCGGATATCACCCCGCATGACTTCCCAGGGCAGATCGTCCGCTTTCCCTCTGTGATCGAAAACGAGCGGTACGTGGCCGCGAGACGCGAGCTCCTCGCAGACGTAGCGGCCGATGAACCCGCTGCCGCCCGTCACTCCTACCTTCATGCCACCTCTTGGGTATGAGCACGCGATGATTGATGCGTGATTTGTGGGTGAGAACACGCATGACTGATCACAGCAGACACTTTCTACGGCTATGTTGATCAACGATAGTTCGTGTCCATGTTGTGATAGTTTCGCCATCGAAGGCGGCCGCGTGCACCTGGAAGTACTCGATCCGCGCCGTGATTCCGAGCCGCCAGGCTGGGAGGAATTCCGGCAGGCAGAGGGCCTGAGCGCCATCTGGGCTTACGACGTCATCGCCGCCTCGTCCGCGGATTCGTGGGCCCGCCCGCTGCTGACCGTCTTCCGCGAAACCGATCCCGCCACGGGCCGAGACACGGGCCAAGACACGAGCCGCGACGCAGGCCGAGACGCGGGCCGCATCGTCGGGGCGGTCGGGGCCGTCTATCTCGGGCTGCGGTTGCCCGGATCCCGGCGCGCGCCACGGCCGCGCAGGGAGCCGATCCTGCTCGACGTCCGCCTGCCCGGCCACTCCAACGCGCCGACCTGGCACTTCAGCGATGACGTGACCGCCGAGAGCCGCCGCCACCTCCTGCGCCTGTTCGAACGCGCCGCGCGCCGCCACCTCGGCTGGGGGCTGGCCGGGGTGCTCTACCGGATGGTGGCCGAGCCCCATCTCCCCGCCGTGGCACGCAGGGGCGCGATCGTCAGGCAGTCACCCGGCGCCACGGTCATGCCGCTGCGCTGGTCCTCCGAGCAGGAGTGGATCGGCTCGCTCAGCCGGAACCGCAGGTCCACGCTGCGCCGCCAGATCAGGCGGATCGCCGAGGCGGACGACCTGGTCGTGGCGGAGGGCCGGGCGCGGACCGACCTCGACCCCGCCGAGCTGGCCGAGCTGAACCGCAGGCACACCGCCAGGCTCGCGGCCCGCTTCGACCCCAGGGCGCCCCTTCCGGAGTCGTACTTCGCGCACCTGCTCGGCCGAGCGGACGTGAACGTCATCTCCTATCACTCGACGGCTCGCCGGCTGCTCGCCTTCGCGATCGTGTACGAGCATCCCGCGTCCCCGGCGTACGGGCCGTGGGCGGCGCTCCAGCCCGAGGAGGGCGGCCGCAAGGACCTGTACTTCGACAGCTACGCCCGCATCGTCGGCCGCGCCACGGCGAACGGCGCGAAGCAGCTGCTCGGCGGCAGGGGCCGGGTGGAGGTCAAGCAGTCGCTGGGATTCGCGTACGTGCCGATGAGCATCGTCGCCGTACCCAGGTGGGCGATGGGATGAGCCTCACCCTGCAGACCCTGGACCCGCGCCACGACCCGGAGCCCAGTGACTGGGAGCGGCTGCGCACCGCAGCCGGCCAGTGCGTGACCTGGCGCTACGACCTGCTGCGCGCCTACGCCTGGGCCGCGCAGGCGCCGGTCCTGCTCACCGTGCTGAGGGAGGAGGGCACGGCGGTCGGCGCCGTGTCCGCGTCCCTGCGCGGCGTCCGGCCCCACCGGGGCGCCTACGCGGCCGGCCGCGACTTCGCGGGCATCGTGGACGTCCACGCGCCCGGCAACCGCTCGCAGAAGGGCTGGTGGTTCACCGGCGACCCGGACGCCGGCCGTCGTGCCGAGCTGCTGCGCGGCTACGTGCGCGGCCTGCGGAGGGTCACCGGTCCCGGCTGGCGCGGTGTCGTGTGGCGCGAGGTGTCGCCGGGCGAGCCCGCGCAGTTGCCCGGCCTGCTCAAGGCCCGCCTGCCCACCGCGCCGCTGGCCCGGCTGGCCACCCCGTGGCCCGGGATCGACGCCTGGTACGCCGGGCTCGACCGCGCCCGCAGGGACTCGCTGAAGCGGCGGGCGCGCAGCCTCTCCGCCGACCCCGGCCTGTCGATCGGCGTCGGCCCGGCACGCGAGCTGGTGACGGGAGCCGAGGCCGCCGCGCTGCGGGCCGAGAACGACCTCAAGCACCGCGCCCGGCTCCTCCCGCTCGCCCCGCTGCCGCTGCCCTACCTCGACGCCCTGGTGGCCGGTGACGAGGTGATCGCGATCGCCTATCGCGACGGCGAGCGGCGGCTGATCGGGCTCTCCCTGATCCTGGACCATCCCGCCTGGCCCATCTGCCTGAGCTGGGGCGCCCTGCCGCCGGAGCACGGGGGCCGCAAGCACCTGTACTTCGACGGCTACGTGCGGATGGTCGAGTGGGCCATCGGCGCCGGCAAGTCCGGGCTGGTGCTCGGCAAGGGGCAGGCCGAGGTCAAACGTTCCCTGGGCGCGGACCTGGTCGCCTCTTCCGCGCTCGCCGTACCCTTCTGACCCGTGGACGCCCCCATGACCTGCGTGCAGTGCGGCCACCCGCACCCCTCACTGATCACCAGACGCCCGCGCCCGGCCCGCTACTCCTGCCGGTCCTGCGGCGCGGTCTTCAGACCCTGGCTCTTATACACATCT
>NZ_VCKX01000152.1 GCF_005889725.1 Nonomuraea zeae | reverse complement strand
TGCCGTTCTCGGCCTGCTTTCTCCAGTGCACGATATGGGAGTGATACAGCCGTTCCTTACGGAGCAGGGCACCCCGCTCGGGGCTGCCTTCGGGCAGCGCGTCGAAGGCGGCCAGGATCCGCGCCTTGTAGGCCTTGGTGAACGTCCGCCGTTTGGGCCGGGTCGGCTGCTCATCGGTCACCCGACCATCCTGCCCCGTCAAGGCGGTCTGGAAGGCGAGGGTCATGGCCACTGTCTCGATCGTCCTGCCTCGCCCTGCTTCGCATCAAAAGGACTCATACGTCCCATGTATCACAGCAGTCTGACAGAGAGGGCCGCCGTCTCGGTCAAGGAAGGCCGTGAGGCCTGGAGAGGTGACGCCTGCTGTTATCTGGGGTGCCGAAAGAGTGTCAGGCATGTAAGTCAAGTGGCTCCCGAGGAACAGGTACCCGGTGCGCGGGAACACCGTCTACTTTTCCGCCCACAACGCGCGTGCAGACCACTTCGCACATCAGTGCACTCGACTTCGGAAACTGACACCCCTTGCCAGAGCTCTCACCGAGGTCGTCATCAGGCTGAACCTCAGCGACGATGACGCCATCGCGCCCCAGGCCACGGTTGAGGTCCTCGAGCGGGTGATCGCCTCCTGGAGGACCTGTCCGAGCAGGACCGGCAAGCCCTCGTCGACCTGATCAACCAGTTCGCGCACCAGGAAACCGAACCTGCCCGGCATCTGACCGCCTGGGAAGCGCCCGAAACTTTGGATCTCCTGACCTGAGGTCATCACAGCCAACCAAGGCCCTGTCTTCCGCCGGTTTCCCGGTCGGCTGTGCTCTCCCCGGTGCCTGTGGTCCGGACCATGGCGTTGAGGAAGAGATGGCATTAATCATGCGACAGAAGGCATAAATCCAACTTTATTTTTTTCCTTTCGAGAGTCATTCTCGTTATGAGAGGAGGCCGGAGAATTTCAATAAATTAATCCGGGATCTGCGCAGTAACGCATCATCAGACGAGCAAGTTGATTGGCAGGGGAAGGAAGCGCGAACATGGTGACGATTCCACGCAACCAAAAAGGGTTAAAGATAGCGCTGACCTCGATCGCGGCCGCACTGGCACTACTCGGTGGGACAACTAGCCCAGCAACAGCGGCAAACAGCAGCGCACTCGAATACCACTCGACATTCAATAAGCTTGACAATGAGTACAACCGGGCGGAGTGCCATGCCTACGGCACGCTCGGGAGAGATAGAGCCTGGTGGTCCCATTATGCGTGCTATCAGATCCCGATCAACGTTGGCCCCGACTATGAGCTATGGGTTGACTGGAACGCCTAAAGCCTGACTCACCAATGACCGTTCCATTGTCGATCAAGCCCCGGTTCCGGCCCGGTGGGTTCGCCTGGACCTCGGGGTGCGTCCGGGGCCTGTTCAGTGCCGCACGGTGACGACGATCTTGCCGAACTGAGTGTTTGATTCCAGGTGGCGGTGGGCCTCAGCGACGTCGGCCAGGTCGAAAGTGCGGTCGATGACGGGGGCGAGGGTCCCGGTGCGCAACCCCGCCCTGATGAAGGCCCTGGCGCGCGCCAGGCGCTCCGGGTCGGCGGTGATGAGGTCCACGTTGAAGCCGTGTACGGTCAGCGGCCAGTTCATCGGCAGGGGCCGGTCGCGGGTCCAGCCAGCCGTACACGATCAACAGTCCTCCCGGTGCCACCGCGGCAATCACCATGATCGTGTCACACCGCTCGATGCTTGCCGGATCCGACCTGATCCTCGTCCTCGACAAGGGGACCCTCATCGAACACGGCACACACCAGGAACTGCTGAAAGCCCAGGGTCGCTACGCCGAGCTGTACGGGATGCAGACGGCCGCATACACATCTGAGAGCCTGCTGACGAAGGCACGAGTGTCGGCCGGGGAGCCCATCTTGTCGCCGACGGTGACCCGCCAGTTGATCGCCCACGTCGCCGACACCGGCGCCGCCGCCCGGCGGCAGCACGCCGTACGCATGCTGAGGCTGCTCAGCGAACGGGAACGGGAGGTGGCCGTCGCCGTGGGCCGGGGCAGGTCCAACGCCGAGATCAGCGGCGAGTTGTTCATGAGCATCGCGACCGTGAAGGCCCACATCTCGCGCATTCTCGACAAGCTCGCCCACGACGCCGGCCTGACCGGCTGAACCTCACCCCGGCGGCACCTGACCCGGATACCCGCCGTCTCGCCTCCCGGGCGCGTTCTGGGCTCATGTGAACCCGGCCTTCGAGACTGAGTGCAGGAATTGGCGGTAGCGACCTGTGGCTTCTTGGTCCTGTTAGTGGTCCGTGATGCCCGGAACTCCCATAGCTCCGGCCGGCCGCCACTCAGTTGATCAGTGGGTACGGCGGCGGGAGGTTGTCACTTCAGGGGCTCTGCCAAGATTCCCGTGGTGACAGCTTGTCCTGTTTCCCCACACGCTGCTGTTCTGGATGGGACCGTGAACGGTGTGCGACCGTGACATGGTGAACATGCTCTTCCCGCACCTGACCGCGGTGGAGATCGAGCAAATAGACCGTCAGGACGGCCAGATCCAGGTGGCGGCCCGCACGCGAGGGGATCCGGTGTGCTGCCCGTCGTGCGGGGTGGCCACGGGCAAGGTGCACGGCTATCATCGGCGCCGCCTGGCCGACCGTCTGGTGGACGGGATGCCCGTGGTAATCGAGCTGAGGTTACGGCGCTTGGCGTGCGTCAACCTGGACTGCGCGCGGCAGACCTTCCATGAGCAGGTGCCGGGGCTGGCCAGCCGCTACTGCCGGCGCACGCCGGGTGCGACGGCGCTGGTGATCGCGTGCGCGCTGGCGCTGGCCGGGCGAGGCGGGGCCGCTCTGCTGGCCTCGACTGGATTCCTGCTCAGCCGTACCAGCGTGCTGAGCGTCCTGATGGCAGTGCCGGAGCCGGCGCCGGATGTCGCGGCGGCGATCGGTGTCGACGACTTCGCGATCAAGCGGGGTCAGCGCTATGCCACCGTCATCATCGATGCCGTCACGCATCGCTGCCTGGACGTGCTGCCCGACCGGCTCGGCGTCACCTTCGCCCACTGAGCTCGGTTCAACCTGAACCAGCAGGTCAAAGGCGTGGTGTGATCGTCGTTGGACGTACTCGGGCTGGTGACTCCCAGGAATCATGACGAGTGATCGTCCGTCATCAGCGGATCAATGTTTCTGGCCGATTCCACCGCAGCCGGCCACATCCTCCCTCTAGGTCCGTATCCGTGTAGTTATCTACGGTAATCGCCGGAGGTGAGGCGGGATGTCATCGCTGCTGGAACGGATCGCCGCCCGTCGGCCGAACTGGCCGAGCAGGCACAGCATTTGACCAAGCAACTGGCCGACACCCAACACGAACTCGACCGGGTGAGCGTGGCCGAGCAGGTCGTCACCCAGATGCTCGCCGAGCCCGAATCTGCCGGTCAGGACACGCCGGCGCAGGCGCCCGGCGCCACCACCAGCGCGCCCGCCGACTCCGGTTTCGTGATCGTCCCCCACCGGCACCAGGTCTCCGGCGCCGACGAACTCCCCGCCGACTACCAGCTTCTCCTGCAGACCGTGACGGACGCGGCCGGCCCGCTGATCTGCAAGCACATCTGCCATGCGGCCGGGCTGGGCACCGCATCAGGGCAGGTGGAAGGTACCCGGGCCAAGCTGAACCGGCTGGCCGAGCGGGGCTGGCTGCGCAAGATGCCGGCCGGGAGTTTCGCCCCGCCGCCCTGACCCCGGCCTGACATTCTGGCCCGCCGGCGCCGATCCCGGCACGATCCTGCATACCGCCCGCCTTCGCCCCTGACCAGGGGCGCCTTCCGCAGACCCGGTAGATTCGGGCCGCGAAGCGCGCCCTCGGCGGGGGCCTGGCGGTTTGTGACAACAACCAACGAGCCCGCCGAGGGCACACCCGCTGTCTATCAGGTTCGGCTGCCGTTGTCGGCCAAGACCCTCACCTTCGTCGCCGACCTGTTGCGCGGCCATCTGAAAGCGATCGGATCACGCTGGCGCAAGCTCCCGGCCGGGAAGATCGCAGTCATCGTGCTCGCCGTGCTGCGCCATGACCAGCGCCTGGCCGACATGGCCGGCGGCAATGACGTCTCGCCTGGCACCGTGCGCCGCTGGGTGCAGGAGGTCCTGCGTCTGCTGGCCGCGCGGGCACCACGCCTGGACCGCGCCCTGGCCAAGATCGCCAAGTGGGGCGGCGAGGTCGTACTGATCGATGGCACCCTGATCCGCACCGAGCGCCGCAGCGGCAAAGACAACCGCAAGAACTACTCGGGCAAGCACAAAACGCACGGCCTGCTCTTCCTGGCCCTCACCGACACCGCCGGGAACCTGCTGTGGATCTCCGCCGCCCGGCCCGGCCGCGCCTCCGAGATCACCACCGCCCGCCACCACAACCTCGTGCAGAAGCTACGCCAGGCGGGCCTGGGCGCCCTGGCCGACCTCGGCTTCGTCGGGCTCGACGGCGACCCCGACGACCCGGTCGTCATCACCGGCCGCAAGGCCACCCGCACCCAACCCCTCACCACCGCCCAAAAGCAGGCCAACCAGCTCATCAACAGCGAACGCGCCCCCGTCGAGCACGCCTTCGCCGACCTGAAGAACTGGCGCATCCTCACCAAGCTCCGCATGGACGCCACTCAAGCCACCATGCTGCTGCGTGCGCTGCTGGTGCTGACCCACAGCGAAATCACCCGGTGACAGACGATCACACACCATGATCAGGCGCGGTGACCTGCCCGAACACTGCCAAGCGAACTCAGGCAAGGGGCGCGACCTGGGATCTCAGGATGGAATTACCTCAGTGGGGCGCTGTAGCGGGGCCGGCAGTGAGGTCCATCGCGGAGCCCATCATGGCGACCAGGTAGAAGCAGGACGGTGAGGAGGACGGCCCGGTTGCTCAGGGGCCCTTCTTCTCTCTCGCCGATAGAGTCTTGACGATGCTGGCGAACTCCTCGGCGAAGCCCGCCGCGGAGCCTTCGGCGCGGGTCAGCCCACCCGCGTCGGCCGTGCCGTCCTTGATCCGTACGAACACCCTGCGGCGGCGGATCGATAGTGAGAGCACGATGGCGATCACTGCTGTCGCGGCGGAGATGAGCGCGGGCACGCGGCCGGGGTCATAGGTGATCTGGAGCGTCATCCACTCCTTGACCTCGATGAACTCCAGCTTGCCCGCCCCGGTGGGCAGGTCGAGCGACTGCCCGGCGGCCAGTGGCGGGCGGGGCTTGTCAGGGGTGACGAGCGGCGTGAGGGTCTGCAGGACCTCTATCGGGGGAAGCTGGTAGACCGACTGTGGCTGGCCACTCCTCAGGCCGAGGTCGCCGCTCACGGCCAGGACGACCTGGGCTCGCGGGTTCAGCCGGCCGGGGAAGGCCGAGGCGTGGGTGCCGTCGGGCAGCTGCACGCTGGTGGGCAGGAACCGCAGCAGGAACCCCATCGGGGACGGGCGCGCGTCGGGCACCTTGATCACACACCCTGAGGTGAGTGTGGAGTTGTCCTCGATCAGGCACGGTACCGGACCCTCGAAGGCCACCTGCCCTTTGCCGTCGGTGACCCTGAAGACCGGGGCGTAGCCGTGGCCGATGAGGTACGTCTGAGTTCCGTTGACCTCCAGCGGCTCGTTGACTTTGAGTTCGAAGTGGCGGGCGGGGGCATCGGGCGAGTCGCGGACCTTGAGGTAGGCGGAGTAGTCGAGCTCCTGCCCGCGCTTGTCGCCCTCGACCTGGTAGGTGGCCTCGAAGTCGGTCAGTTCGAAGGAGAACGGCTCCAGCGACTCGGCAGAGACCTGCGGCCCGGGAAGGTAGCGGTCGTAGGTGGCGACGGTGTTGGCGAACCCGTCGCCCTCCACGACCAGGACGTTGGCGCGATAGCCGAACAGGGAGCCTATGCCGACCGCGACCAGCAGCCCGAGCAGCGAGACGTGGAAGAACAGGTTGCCGGTCTCGTGCAGGCGGCCCTTCTCGGCGGCTACCCAGCCGTCGCCGGTCGCGACGCGAAAGCGCATCCGGCGCAGCCGCCCGGCCGCCTCATCCACCGTGAGCCCGTCGCTGAGGGACGCGTAATGGGGCAGTCGCGAAAGGATCTTGGGCGCGGCGGGCGGCTTGCGGCGCATGTCGCGCAGATAGGCTGCGGTGCGCGGGACGATGCAGCCGATCAGTGAGGTGAACAGCAGCAGGTAGATCGCCGCGAACCAGGCCGAGGTGAAGACGTCGAAGAGCTGGAATCTGTCGTACCACTCGGCCAGCGCGGAGTTGTCCTGATAGAGCCGCGCCACCTTCTCGGGCTCGACGCCACGCTGGGGTACCAGTGACCCAGGCACGGAGGCCAGGGCGAACAAGAACAGCAGGATCAAGGCCGTCCGCATCGAGGTGAGCGTCCGCCACCCCCAGCGCAGCCAGCCCACGAGCCCGAGCTTGACGGGCGTGCGTTGCCGCTGCCCGTCGCTTGGTGGCTCGTCGGCGCCCATCAAATCATGCGAGGGCGCGCGCTGACCAGGCGCCGCAGGGCCGCGGTCGTCCGTCACCGCGGTCCCACCCACCCGCGGCGGGACCAGGAACCGCAGCGGCTCAGAGGTGATCTCATTGATCGCGCACCTTGGTGACCGTTCTCATCAGGTCGGAGTATGTGACCGCGCCCAGCGCCCTGGCCGCGATCCTGCCCTGCTTGTCGATGATCAGCGTGGACGGGATGGCCGCGGGCGGCACGGTGCCCTGGAAGGCCAGCGCCACCTTGCCCGGCTGGTCGAACAGGTGGGGATAGCCGGTCTGCTCGGTGCGCTCGAACGCCAGCGCGTCGGCCTGCCGGTCCTTGAAGTCGACGCCGAGGAACTCCACGCCGCTGCCCTTGGTCTTGGCCGCGACCTCCTTGAGCACCGGCGCCTCCGCCCGGCACGGGCCGCACCACGACGCCCAGAAGTTGAGCACGACGACCTTGCCCTTGTGCGCGGCCAGCGAGGCTTCGCCGCCATCGAGCGTCGGCCCCTCGATAGCGGGCGCGGCCCGGCGTTCGGAGGCCTCGAACACCTGCATCGTCCCGTCACCGGCGACGAATCGGGTGTCGCCCACCTCGGGCTGCCCGCCCTGGTTGGCCGCACAGCCCGCGACCAGCACGGCCAGGAGGGCGGCAGCGACGCGCAACGCGAAAGCGTTCACTCTCGCGCCTGCCGTGGAATATGAGCACATCATGCGTTGATATGGGTATTCGGGTCCGGTAACACGTTTATCGGCGGTGCAAGAGCGAATGCCGTCAGAGATGTCCGCTCGTCTCAGGCCTCGCCGTCTGCGGATGCACCCTTCAATGGCCTGCTGAGCCCTTCACGGTCCTGCCGATTCGTCCTCGACCGGCCACGTTGACGCCGTACCGGCTGTCTGCCGAGGACTGGAGGATGCCGATCACCTCGCAGGCGCGGGCCAGCGCGGCATGCCGGCCGACGCCGCCCACGATTTGCTTGATATCTGCCACTTGAACCCCCGCTCTCGACGATCGAGTCCCGCTCTATCTAATCCGGTCAGGCACGCCGATATGCGGAGGAAAACTGCCATTTCGAACGCTGTAACAGCCAACTCGGATCGGACGCCTCGTCCGCACAGCTGCCTGCGCCGCCGTGCAACCATGCGAGGAAGAACAGCCGGCGGCCCGTGGAGCTCTCGTCCGGCGGCACGAATGGGCCGATCTCATCGGCCATCCGGCATCGACTCCTGCTGAACGGTGCACGCGCCGGACACGGCCCGGTGGGAGCAGGCTTTCTCCGAAGCCGGCGCCCAGATCTGCGAGACCAGCTGGATCATGGACCCTCACCCGGGAGACGCCCGACCTGCGCTGCCCGAGAAGAAACCGCGTGCCCCCGGGGCCCGATGACCTGCCGCCAGCTGCCGTCGCCGACCGGTTTCGCCTGGACGCACCGGCCGAAGTGCTGGCCGGCCTGATGCCCGAGGAGCCGGAGACGACCGGGCTGCTGGCGCTGATCCGACCACACCGGGCCGCCAGGCGTGTTGACTAGGTGGTGCACCAAGCGCGAGGCGATCCGGGTGTGCTTACTCACGGGTTCGATCCGGCTCGCCCGGCCGCTCAGACTCACTCCGCGTCAGCAGACCGTGCAGGCTCGGCCCCGTTGAAGAGTTTGATGACCCATCGGCCGTTGGCGACGTGCTCGATCACACCGCTCATTCGATAGACGAGGCGCGTCTGATTGCCGTCGTCGTGATGAAGGACGGCGATAGTCGGTGCGACGAACCATGCCACCTGCCCCGAAACGGCGACCAGCGGAGGTTCCCATACCCACTCGACGGTGTACGGCCGTTTGAAGACATCGTCGGCCAGGAATCGGCGTAGCTGCGCCAGTCCGCGCGCGTGCTCGTGCGCCGCCGAACCGAACCAGATCACGTCGTCCGCGAACAGGCGGAGGACCTCGTCAGTGCTCCGGATACGCAGGCAGCGTGTGAACTCCTGGAGAATGTCCTCCAATGCCTGCGTGGCGGTCGTCACTTCCGCGGTTCGAGATTGGTCGGGCTGTGCGCTCCCGCGGGCCGGCCCCTCCTCGCTCAATGTCATGCCTTCTCTCTTTCTTTGGAACCATGCGTGATTCGCGTCGCCTGGCAACTTCGGGACGCGGGTTCGCAGGCTATCGAGGTCGACTCACCCCGGGCCAGCGGGAGAGGACGGAAACGGTCCGCATGCCATCAGACCGCCCATCGACTACCCGGCTCTGTACGGTGATATACGAGGAACGGTGATACGCGAGGAACACTTTCGCACTAACTGGACACGCTTCCAGTCAGTGCCACAAAGCCGATCAGCGGTCACCCGGGCCGCCAGCCGGGTCATGACGGTCGGGGACTTCGGCGACCCGGCTGGCGGCTGCACGCCCCTGCCGCCGGGACGGCACGAGCAGAAGTCCCGGCCCCTGAAGGGAGCGCTACTTTCTGGGATGTGATGCCTCCATGATCCAGAAAGGTGCTCGCTCATAGTCCACCATGCGGAAATGCCTCATCAAGAGGGATTTCTTCCAACTCGCGCTTGAATCCGGACACCTGCAAAACCTCTCCCCATCCGTGTGTCTGGTGTCGGGTGGACCTTAGCCGGCCCAGGCCTGTCGGACGCGGTGCCCGCGCAGCAAGGGCTTGCCGTGACACCGCCGGAAGATCAGATCGATGTGCACGCGCCGATCCGGTTGCCGGCCGCCTCGACGTCGTCATGAAAAGCCAGTGTCGATTGCATGTCTGCCAGAAATGGCACTATTTCTGCCAATTCTTCCGCTCCTGGTTCCGTCGTGCGCCCGGTGCTGGGCGACCCGGATGAATCGACCGCGAGCAATCGGCCCTTCTGTCTGGCAGTCATGGTCCGGAATGCGATAAATGTGCAGTACTTAATCGATTGTCGGGATAAAGTCCGCGATCGACATTTGGGGGCCCCTCGACAGGGTGCTCCCACCATGGGACGAAGAGGAACGTTGTGACCCGCATGCACTCCCGGCTTCTGGCTGCCTTATCTGGTGTCGCGATGACACTGGCCGCCGCCACTGTTCCCGGTCATGCCACTGAGCCCGGCCAGGAGACCGCCTCGACCACAGGCGTCGTGAGCCGGCCCCGCACCGACCCAGCTCCGGCCGGGGCCAAGGTCGCCAAAGAGCTGACCATCACGTTGATCACCGGTGACGTGGTCACCTATGCGCCGGCCGAGAACGGACCGCCCTCCATCAGCATCCAGCCGACGCCCAGGCCTGACGGCATGCCGATCACGTTCGCGACGCTTCCCGGCGCGGACGGCGGGTGGCTGGTCCTGCCCTCGGACGCCGTCGAAATGGTCACGGGCGGCAAGCTCGATGAGAAACTGTTCGACGTCGAGACGCTGGCCAAAGAGCGGCGCGTCGACGCCATCCCGTTGATCGTCAGCTACGCCGGCAGCCCGAAGCCGTCAGCCCTGAAGAACGCCGCCGGCGCGCTGCCGGCCGGCGAGAACGTCCGCATCCTGCATAGCGTCGGTGGCGCCGCGCTCACGGTGCAGCCGGCTCAGGCTGCCCGCTTCTGGGGGGCGCTGCGCGACTCCGTACAGCAGAGCGGCCAGGCGGCGGGGGAGATCGCCAAAGTCTGGCTGGATCGGCGAGTGGAGGCCTCGCTCGATCAGAGCGTGCCTCTCATTGGGGCACCCGCTGGATGGGAACGTGGATTGGATGGGACGGGCATCAAAGTCGCCGTCCTCGACACCGGCATCGACGGCGACCACCCCGACCTCGCCAGCAAGATCGTCGCCAGCGCGAACTTCTCCACCTCTCCCGACCTGGCCGACAGGCAGGGCCACGGCACCCACGTCGCCTCGACCATCGCCGGATCGGGCAGCGCCTCCGACGGCAGATACAAGGGAGTCGCCCCCGGCGCCTCCCTGCTCGTTGGCAAGGTGCTCGCCGACGACGGCAACGGCGATTGGTCGTGGGCCATCGCCGGCATGGAGTGGGCTGCCGAGCAGGGGGCAGACGTGGTCAACATGAGCTTGGGCAGCTGCTGCGGCGACGGCAGCGACCCGATGAGCCAGGCGCTCAACGAGCTCACCAAGAAGCACGGCACGTTGTTCGTCGCAGCCGCGGGAAACGCCCACGACCCGTTGACGGTCAGCGTACCGGCGGCCGCTGACCAAGCGCTGGCCGTCGGCGCCGTGGACAAGGTGAACGGCAAGACACTGGCCGGCTTCTCCAGCAAGGGGCCCCGGCTCGACGACGCGGCGGTCAAACCGAACATCGTCGCCCCCGGCGTGGACATCGTCGCCGCCCGGTCGGCCGCCTCCTTCGTAGCACCGGCCCCCGGCAACGACCGATACACGGCCAACAGCGGCACTTCCATGGCAACCCCGCACGTAGCAGGAGCGGCGGCGATTCTTGCCCAGCAACACCCGGACTGGGACGCCGACGAGCTGCGCGACGCCCTGACCTCCACCGCGGAGCGCAATGACGGCCACAATTGGTTCGAGCAGGGCAGCGGCCTGGTCAATGTGAGGCGAGCGCTCAGCCAGCAGGTCTTCGCCACCTCTGTCGTCGACTTCGGCCTGCTCAGCGAGGCCTCCACCACCAGGCGCGTCACCTACCGCAATACCGGTCAGGAGAGTGTGACGCTGGCCCTGGAACCGGTCACCCGAGGCTGGAGCGGCAAGCCCGCCCCGGACAAGGCGGTCCGCCTGAACGCCAGGGGCGTCACCGTCCCCGGGCACGGCACCGTCACGGTCGACCTCACGGTCGACCCCACCCGAGGGCCGACGGGCGCCTACGGCGGCTGGGTGAGCGCTTCGAGCGGCGACATCCAGCTCGTCACACCGTTCAGCTACTACACCGGCCCGGCCCAGCACCGTCTCGGGATCTCGCTGCTCAACGCCTACGGGACTAAGGAGTTCGTGCCCGGCCGTGAGGGCACCGAGCCGCGCATCTACATGATCCCTCTCAAGCGTGAGAACAGTCCGGAAGACCCCTTCAACCCGTATGGGTACTACGCCGTCCGGACCGACTTCTTCGGCAACGCCGAAGTCAGGCTCCCCGCCGGCGAGTACGAGGTGATCGGCGTCGCCCACGAAAACCTGGTGAGCAATCGTCAGAGCTGGGTCATCGAGCACGTGAAGCTAGACGCCGACAAGACGGTCACCTTGGACGCGCGCAAGACCGTACCGACCAACCCCGTCACCCAGAAGGATCTCAGGGGCAGCGGCAACTCCTGGTACGTGCGCACGTTCCCCGACCGGCAATACCCCGTCTCCGTCTACGGCGGAACCGTCGGCCAGGACTTCTACGTCACCCCTGTCTCCAAGGCCAGTGCGGGTGAGGTGCGGCTGTCGCAGGCGTGGAGTCTCAAGCCGGCTCCGCTGGCCTCAGCGATGGCCGGTGCGATCCGGCTTGATCCCGTGTACGACGTCGAGGCGATGCGCACGAACATGACGGAGGCCAAGACCTACCCCGTCGTGTCGGTGGGGCAAGGCCGCTCGGAGGACTTCGACGGTGTCGACGTTGCCGGAAAGCTGGCCCTGGCGGGAGTGCCGTTGCCGGCGGGCGATTTCCCCTACGTGGACGCCAGCCGGCGCATGGACCAGGCGGCCCAGACAGCCCGGCAGCGTGGCGCGGCCGCTTTCATCGGATACCTCGACATCCCGGCAGGCAGAGCGCGCGTGCCGGCAGGCGCCTCGGCGGGCTTCCATGCTCTGGGGGTGACCGCGGACAAGGGACGTGAGCTGCGGGCTGCGCTGGCCCGCCGTCCGCTCTCAGTCCGGATGGAGCCGTACACCGGGCCGGAGGCCGTCTACCACCTGCGCTACGACCATCGAGGAAGAGTGCCGGCCAAGCCGGTGAACGTCGAGGCCGGCAGTCTCGTCAAGATCGCTGCGAGCTATCATGCCGACCGTCCCGACACCAGCGGCTGGGAGTTCGGAGAGTCGGCCACCGGCGAGGAGCCGGGGCGCATCACCTATGGTCAGGAACTGCGCCTGCCGGCGACGCGTAACGAGTACTTCGGCCCGGTCGATGACCGGGTGGCGTGGAACCGCAAGATCACCAGTGAGAGCCTGACGCTTGAGTCCAGCCGGAGGTTCAGCGGCCACGACCGCAGCCTCCGTGAGCATTGGTTCAAGGCGCCCCTGGTGCCCGGCGCCTCCGACGTGCCCGATCGCCGAGCGGGCATGCCGTGTGTGATGTGCCGCGACGGCGACAGGTTCGTGCCGGCGGAGCAGTGGCTCGACTCCGATCCGCATCATCTCAGCGGCCTGAGCCCACTCGAATCCAGCCCTCGCTTGTTCGGCGGTAGTCGGGAGTTCCCAGTTCAGGGGCGCTATCCGCGCTCCTTCATCGTCCCGGGCGGCGACTTGGACTACCGGCTGGAGAGCGTGGACATCAGCGGACGGACGTTGTCACCAGAGGTGAGCACCAGCTCGCGGTTCCACTCCACGCAAACGCCGAACACGTCGTCCGGCCATGTCTGCGCCTTCGGCACCTCATGTCAGGTACAGCCAGCCATCCGCCTGACCTACGAACTGCCGCTCGACCTGCTCAACCGGGCAAAGGCGCAGCGGCCCTTCGCCTTGGAGGTCCGAGCCGGCGCGCACTCCTCGATCCGCCAGGCGCCCGAGGTCAAGAGGCTGAAGGTCGAGTACTCGGCTGACGACGGGTCGACATGGCAGCAGGCCCACGTCTCGATGAACGGCAAAGGCCGCTTCGCCGTCAAGCTCCTCCATCCTGCGCTGAAGGAGAGCACCGGCTTCATCTCGCTGCGGGTCACCGCTTCGGACACGGCGGGAGGATCGGTCACCCAGACCGTCAAGCGTGCTTACACCCTGAGCTGACGGGGACTGCTACGAGTTCTGGTCGGTAGCCGAGGAGCGCTTCTTCGGTTGCCGACCCGGCCCGGGGCACGTTCATGTGCTTTGGTGGGGGAGCTTGGGGCCACCAACCTTGTCTCTGGCGACACCCGTGGGCAGACCGATGCCGCGCCTGTAGGAGGACGCTCCTCCCCCGGAGAAGGACAACTGATCGGCCCTGGCCTGTTCCCTGCCTCTCCCTGCCGGGGACTTCGGTCGCCGGCCTGAGCTGAGATCGACGGTCGATCCCCGCCTGGAGCGGGCAGAAGAACAGGCGTGGGTCACCTGTTCGAGATGGGACAGCCCGTCGTCACGAAGAGGGTGGTGGCCGGGCCGGCTGCATCTGACCGGCCCCTCGCCGAGCCTGTCAGTCGACCACCGCGGTGGGAACGTCCTCAGGATCGCCCAGGAAGCGGTTCAAGAACCGCTCCGGTCCGCCATTCCGATGACGCCTTGACTCCATTCCTTACGGTGAAGCCGTAAATCGCGTTTTCTCAGTCACGGGGAACCGGGATAAGACGCGGGTCGCTAATCCCACTCAGCCAGGAGCGTAGAACCCCGTTGAACAGGGTGGAGTCTTCCACATTCCAGATGTGGTGCATTCCCGGTGCGAGCCGTAACTGTGCTTGCGGTGCGGCCTGGGCGAGTACCGTCAGGGAGTGGCGTACCGCTGCGGAGTCCTTCTCGCCGGCAATCGCGAGCAGAGGGCCGGAGTAGTGGCGCACGTTCGCAGGCACGCCGCCCGCGCACACTTCGGCGTTCATCGCGGACGCGGTCTCGTGGCGCACCGAAAGGCCGTGCTCGACGAAGACGGCGCGCGCGTCCTGCGGAATCCCGAACGCTGCGGCTTGGGCGCGCCAAAACCACGGCGCCCGCCAGAATGCCAGCTGCAACCGGCTGATCAGGCGCACGCCGGCGCCGGCCGGCTTGAGCGGCGCTCCTGTGAGGAACGCCGAATGCACCCGGTTGGGATGCCGTGCCAACACGCGCAGCGCCGTCACGGCGCCCAGGGAGAGCCCCACAAGATCGAAGGGACCGTCGACACCATGGTCGGTAACTCGTGCCACGATATCGTCGGCCACCGCGTCCAAACCCGGCCAGCCTTCGTGGACCCGTTCCCCGAAACCCTGTAGATCCGGCGTGAGCACCATCCGGTCGGTGAGCGACGCCACCTGTGGCTGCCACATCCAGTTCGCGACGTTGCCTCCGTGCAGCATCACCAGCGGGCGCCCCGCCTTGCCTGGATCGGGACGATGCACCTCGGGAAAGTCGCTCATGTGATCTCCCGCTCGACCGTGTCCAGCCAGACAAGCTCGGTGCGCAAATGCGCGATGCCGTTGTCCAGCGTGGCAAGCTTCAGCCGGGCGCCTCGATCGGGCGCTTCGGTCTCGGCCCGCATCCGCGCGAAACGCGTCAGCTGCGCCTGGATCGCCACGCGACGTTGCGCGAACAGCGAGCGCAGGCCATCGCCGTCGAGGCCGGCGCCGAAGAACACCCTCGCCAGGAATGGATCGCGTTCCACCTGACGCTCCGGCTCACTCGCCAGCCACGCGGCCAGCGCCGCTTGACCGGCAGCGGTGATGCGGTGCTCCTGACGATCCGGCGCCCCTGATCCGGCTACCGTCTCGACCTCCGCATACCCTTCCACGACCAACCGGGCAAGCGTGCGATAGATCTGCGCTTTGTCCGCCGACCAGAAGTGCCCCACGGTCGAGTCGAAGTGCCGCTTGAGGTCATAACCTGTCATGGGCGCAAGAGCGAGCAGCCCCAAGATGATGCGTGACAAGACCACGGCTCTAGTAGACAAGTCACCTATGAGACTTGTCAACTAGAAAGGTGTCCCGGGCACAAGCAGCGGAGGGCCATTCACCCGCGAAGCCCCGGACCACGTCGTCCATCGGAGCTGTCCCGGCGCTTCGCGCTCGCGGTCTCAGCGTCGGCCGCACCATCGAGGTCCTCGGGGTCCGCGGCTTGGGGAAAGGGACCTGTGGAACGCCGACACCGCGCCCCGAGCCGACCGCACGTCAAGCCCAGCGCTCGGCATGGTGGGGGGAGCGGACCGCAAGGACGGCTGGCACGCCGAGCAAGAGAATCGCGGCTACGAGCAGGTAGAGCGTGGAGACCGGCCATCCTGCGTCCAGCAGGTGGCCCGCCACAAACGGTCCCGTGATCGCTCCGGCGCGCCCGACTCCAATGGCCCAGCCCACACCGGTCGCGCGGATCTCTGACGGGTAGAGCCACGTGCCAAGGGCGTACATCCCTGAGATGCACCCGTTGACGAGCATGCCGATCAGCCAGCCGAGGGCGAAGGTCAGCCAGGCGACATGGACGGCGTGCACGACCGCGGCGAGCACTGGGGCGGCGATCGCCATATAGCCGATGATCACGCCCCGGGGCGCGAGCCGAGTTGTGAGCAGGCCGAACAGCGTGGCGCCGAGAATGCCTCCGAGATTGAGGAAGATCCCGCCGGTGATGCCCTCGCCCGTCGCCATCCCGGCCTCAGCCAGGAGCTTCGGCGTCCAGCTCACGACGAAGTAAAAGGTGAACATGACGACGAAGAAACCAACCCAGAGCAGTAGGGTCGCGCGGCGCCACGCCGGACACAGGATGCGCCGGGCCCGGGACCATCGATCAGGTGACGGCGAACGCCGCGTCTGCAGGAACTCGAGCGATTCGGGCAACCAGCGGAGCGCGACGGGCACCAGCAGCGCGGTACCGATGGCGCCCCATGCGAAGGTGGATCTCCAGCCGGACGAGCTGTGCAGGGTGACGGCGATGATCCCGCTCGCGGAGGCGCCGATAGCGTAGCCGGCACCGTTGAGGCTGACGGCGAGACCTCGCCAGCGCCGGTTGGCGTACTCGGAGGCGATGACGCTGCTGGCGGCAAGGACGCCGCCAATGCCAATGCCGGTGAGCAGACGCGTCGAAGCCAGCTGGACAACGCTGTGGCTGAGCATCGACAGCACCATTCCGGACGATGACAGCAGCAGGCATCCGAGGATGACTTTGCGGCGACCCACGCGGTCGGCGTTGGGAGCGACGACCAGTGAACCGGCCGCCATCCCCACCGGCGCGGAGCTCAGCACCAAGCCGAGCTGCGTACCTGACAGCTGCCACTCCCCGGCCACGGCGGGCGCGGTGAACGCCATCACCAGGAGGTCGAAGCCGTCCAGCACGTTGAGCAGAACACACACGGCGATCGCCAGCCATTGCTTCATCGACATGGGCTCTGTGGCGAGATGGCACCGCCCCGTAGCAGCCGAGTCCATAGGCCGCGTCCCCCCGATCCGAGTCAGGCGCCTTCGGCTCCCTGTCGGCCATACCCGCCGCAGCGTTCGCCCATTCTGGGGCTCAAGCTGAAACGGATTGCCCCCCGCCGTGAACCTCGCAAGGGTTTCGGGAGAAGCGCTCACGGTCCGCCGAGGGGGCAGCGCGGCCGGTAGGTCGGACAGATCGACCCGGCCGCGGTGCCCCAGACCGTCATCGCCGCGGCCTCGTTGTGGGCCGTCGCGGTCGCGATGGGATGCTGTGGACCGTTGGCGACGGTCAGTAGGTGAGGGTGCGGGCGTAGCACCTGCGGGTGGCCACATTGCACGCCGCAGTGTGGCGGCAGCGGCCTCGACCGCGCATGCTCGACAGTGGGCCGCGAGGCTCCCGGGCTGCACGTGGTACGGGACCTGCCGGACAACGCCGTCGCCTTCGCCGTCGCCGGAGGGGAGCCCGGCACCCGGGTCTGCCGACTGAGTGACCGGGGGTGCGACACGACCCGTGCGCCAGGCCAACCCGCTGGTGGTGGAGACGGCCAAACGACGCCCACCGTCGGGGTAGAGCATGCTTTCCCCCGGCCTGGCGAAACTAGCGCGTCCCGCCTGCGACACACTGATCTCCGCCGCAGTGTCCTTGGAGTTCGCATCACGAGCAATTGTTTGCCAACCTGGAGGCGGTTCTCGCGCCAGGCGATAGTCGGCCGGATCTGGGAGTCTACGGATTCGACAAGCCGGGCCCGATCGTGGCCTGGATCTCGGTCGGGTCGTCCACTCCGCCGCAGTGACCGCACACCGTCTGCTGGGTGACGCCGGTGCCGCACACCGAGTGGACGTAGCGGATCGGTGGCTCCCCGTCGCTCGCCCACCGGTCACCCCACTCGGAGAGCGCGACCAGCGCGGGCGCGAGCGCCCGCCCTTTGTCGGTCAGCAGGTACTCGTACAGTTCCGGCTGCTCGGAGTACCTGTGGCGCTCCATGATCCCAGCCTCGACGAATCCGTGGAGACGGGCCTTGAGGACGTTGGTCGCAATGCCCAGCTTGCGCTGGAAGTCGCTGTAGCGGGTCGCCCCTCCGAAAGCGGCGTCACGAATGATGAGCAAGCTCCAGCGCTCGCCGATCATCTCCAGTGAGCGCGCGATCGAACACGCCTGAGAGTCATAGGTCTTCCCGAGCATGTGCTTAGTCTACCGATGAACTTGCATCATGAAAGCGCCTCCATTACTGTCGCTTGCATGATGCAAGAAGGTCTGAACTTCGCCACCACCATCTCAGTGGACCGGACTCCCCAAGAAGCTTTCGACGCGATCACCAACGTCCGCGGTTGGTGGTCGCAAGAGGTCGAGGGCGACACCGACCAGGTCGGCGGCGAGTTCGACTACCATTACAAGGACGTCCACCGCTGCAGGGTCCGCGTCACCGACCTCGTGCCCGGCCGGAAGGTCGCCTGGCTCGTCCTGGACAACTACTTCGACTTCATCGACGACCAGGCCGAATGGAAGGACACTGAGGTCGTCTTCGAGATCTCCGAGAAGGGCGGCGGCGCCGAGGTCCGCTTCACCCACGTCGGCCTGGTCCCGCAGTACGAGTGCTACGACGTGTGCTCCAACGCGTGGGCCGGCTACATCACGGGCAGCCTGCGGAACCTGATCAACACGGGAACGGGCCAGCCCAACCCGAAAGAGAACGGCGACGCCCCGGACCACCAGCACGCCGCCACCGCACAGCGCGTCAAGCGCGCACCCCAGGCCATCAGCCTGGCCCCCGCCGACTCGAACGGTGCCTGACATCACCGCGACCACAGGCAAGATCGTCCTGACCGCCGGCGCCAACAACGGCATCGGGCGGGCACTGCTGGAAGAGGTCCTGCGCAGGGGCGCCCAGCAGGTGTACGCCGCCAGCCGTGAAGCCGTGACACAGGCTTTCCTGCCCCATCTGACCCGTTCGCGCGGCGCCATCGTCAACCACCTGTCCGTGGCGGCCTTCGCCCCGCTGTCGATAGTTCCGGCCTACTCGATCTCGAAGGCGGCCGCGTTCTCTCTGACGCAGTCACAGCGAGCGCTCCTCGCCGACCATGGCGTCAGGGTCCACGCCGTCTTCATCGGTCCGACCGACACTGACATGTCCCGCGAGCTCGACGCCCCGAAGGCCTCGCCGGCCTCGGTCGCGCGAGCCGTCTTCGACGGTGTGAAGAACCAGGAGGAGGACATCTTCCCCGACTCCATGTCGCAGACCATGGCCGCCGGTTGGCGCGGCAGCCCGGCCAAGACGCTGGAGCTCGAGTACGCCGCCCTGGTGGCAAGTCCTGCGCGCGAGATGCCGGCCGTCACCACAGAGCGCTGAACGGCTTCCAGCCGGACGTCGCAGTCATTCGCATACCCATGACAAGGAACACTCTGAAATGATCACACTGAAGCCCGGCAGCATCCTTGTCGGCACCACCCGGCCCGCGGAACTGCGCGACTGGTACCGCACGGCGCTCGCACCGGGACACGAAGGCGAGGGGCCGATCGACCTGGGCGGCTACTGGCTGGTCATCGAACAGCGCGACGACGTCGGCACGAAGAACAACGAGCCGGGCCGAATGATCCTCAACTTCCACGTCGACGACTTCGACGCCGTCGAGGCGCAGCTGCAGGCAGCGGGCGTGGACTGGCTCGTCCCCGTCGCGGATCGCCCCGCCGGCCGCTTCGGCACCTTCGCAGACCCTGACGGAAACTACCTCCAAATCATCCAGTTCAAGCAGGACAAATAGTTGAACGTGCAGGGCACTGGGATCGATGAGTCCCGAGGAGATCCACACGAGCGCGCTGTGGTAAGCCCTTTCGTCCGCTTGACTGACGAGAGGCTCTCCGGTTGCCCTTCCAGCCCTTGATCCTCGCCTTCACGGCAGATGGGATTACAACCCAGCGGTCGCAGAGGTGACTGATCAGACGCGGCGTCGGGCTTGGTCCCCTTCTTATGGTGCGCGGGCCGTGCCGCCGATGGTTGCGGAGCTGCACCGCGCTCTGGATCGCACGACGAGCCAAGCGCTGACTTCCGCCGACGGCGAGTCCCGGGGGTGTGCCGCCGTGAGAATGGCAGGAGCCGTTGATCAAGTGGTCTGTACTCCAGCAAGTCGCGCTGAGGGCGTTCACTGTGAGTGGCCAGTCGGGGCGTAGCGGTTCCAGGTCCTGCCTCGTCAGCCGCGATTCGGGTGGTCTCGTCGTGGAAACCGAGGGCCTGGCAGTGGTCGGTGCTGGGGCTCAGCTGGTGAATCTCGGTCATCATCGACTCCGGGCTCACGTTGCCCGGCCCGGGCTTGATGAACGCCAGCAGCTCAGCATCGTCGCCCTCGTGTTCGCCCGCCGTACCCGCCACAACCGGTTCGTCGGTCGACCGTCGGCGGTCTGCGGCGCGTCGTCGGTGAGACCGACCAGGGCAGGGATGCGCCCGGTGGTCTCCTCGTTCTGCCGAGCCGGGATCCGCGGCGGCCAGGTGACCTCCGCCTTGTGCGGCGCCGAGGCCACGACCCGCGCGAACGAGCCCGCTATGCGGTCCATCAGGACCTCGAACGCCTCCCGCCAGCGGGCACGATCACGCTGTGGCCCGCGGCCACCGGCTGATCTTCGTTGGTCGATACAACGGACGATGATCAACGATGGCCGTCTTCGTCTTAACGTCGTCCAGCAGTACAAGCGGTAGCCCCGCCCGCGGAGGCCGTGAGCAAGCCGGGCCAGATCGCTCAGGGGTCGGGTCGCGATCTCCTGGTCAAACGCTTCGCCATCCGCCGCCCGCTCCTGGACCCACAGCTGGCTGACTTCGACAAGCCGGGACGGGCCGGCAGCGGCAAGTGCGTCCTGAAGGGCTTTGGAGGCGGCGAGGAGCATGGGGCCCTCACCATCGCCAGGATCCGCGACGACTTCGGGCTCATCAACACCGATGAGCTCGTCAAAACTCCGACCGGTGAAGATGGCCTCCCACTCGATCAGCGCCTCTTCAGCGTCGAAGTTGCCGTACGACAGCGACTCGAAAGCTCCGTCAGGGCCGCCATCCACGACCGCAGCCGCTGCTTCATGACTCGATGCCATGAAGAACGTGATGATGATGCTCACCGAGGCATGGTGCCCGCTTGAGCAACCTGGGTCCACCCGCTGTCAGCGCGCAGACCGCGATCAGGCAAGCCGCTATCGCCCCCGATCGATGCAATCATGATCACGATCTACGGCTGGAGTACGAACCCTTACCTGATCAAAAACGGTGTTGAAGATGAGCAAGGATTCACAGCGCTCATCGCCGGCAATATTGGGAACGTGCAGCAGGGCGCCGACGACGTTCGCGTCAATTCCTGGTCATCGGCTTAATCATAGGCGCGTCGGCGGCCGACCTCAGGCTCGTCGGCGGCTGGCGGACCAAGACACGCCCGTGCCTTCTCCAGCGCATTGATGATTTAGGGTATCACGGCTGGACACATTCTCTGATAGCTCGCAAACTGAACGTGCAAAAGTAGCCACGGGCATATCGCCGACCCGTCACGCAGAATCGCGAGAGATGGTTCATGTGAGTTGACGACCCTGACGCCTATCGAGCGCAGCGGGCCCTCAGAATAACCGAAGAGATGTACGGGTCGAGCGGCACGCAGATCCTCAGCGGTAGCCTTTAGACCACTCGATACTGGTACCAGGCAAAGGGGCAAGTGCAGCTCTTCGCGCCAATACCCCGGGTGTGACGTAAATACTAGGCAGTTGTTTCCGTGGTGGCGTGGCAAAATGGCCGGCCCATTATCGTTGGCCCCCGGCTGACGGTGCACGACACTATGACCAACGCCGGCGGCGTGTTCGTACGGGTCAACGTCGAGTGGCCTCAATTTCTGTGGGTCGTGCTCACAATCCTCCACACGAACCCGTAATACACGTCGCGCCGAGGGCGGGGGCGACGAGTCGGCGTCCCGGCAACCCTTGCGGAACCGCATCATGACCGGCGTTGCGCTCGTTCGGCTCGTGGCTTTCACCGTCTCGCCCAGCACTCTAGAGGGAGCTTCAGAAGCTGACGTTATGGCGGTGTGCCGAGACCGTCCACGGCGATGAAACCGCTGATCAGCTGAGTCGGTACGGCATCTTCTTCAGCCGGGTCTTGGACCAGCCGGGCGAGTTCGTTGAGGCTCTTCTGGACCAGGCGCAGTGCATGGGATGCGGGGCTCGCATTCGATGCCGCAACGGTCGCATTGCGCGCTGCGGCTGACGAACTCCCCGACCAGCCGATCCAACTCGACACCGACTCTGCCTCTGGCTTGGAGAAGCTTCATCGCTGTCTCTCATCTGCTGGGCTTCCAGCGGATGACGAGCGTGCGCTGGTGAGGCCATAATTCTCTCGGGCGGCGGCCCAAGTCCTCGACATCGCGTAGGTACCGTAACGACTCGACTGCCGAGTACAAGAGGCGTACCCGGCAGTCGAGCCACAGCCGCGCCCGCTCGCCCGTCGCCGCTCACCAGATGATCAGGCCGTCACCGGCATGGTCATCTCTTTCGATGGCCCGTCGGTGGCCACGGCCCAGCAGCCGCATCGTATCGCTGACCATGCCCGCGGCCCTTTGTTGTGATCTTCTGAGTTGACAACGGAAATGATCGACGGGAGCCGCGAGCTCTCTCAAGAGGCGGTCTCGCCCCAGTCGACGCGATCAAGGCCAGCGGTCAAGCCTCAAGTCGATCAGGTGCGAAGCGCCGCGATGAGATGGCAGCCGCGGCTGAGGCGTGACCTTTGGATCAGTTGCACTGAATTGTGCTCGACGTCACGCAGCCACCACCGTTCAGGGCAGCCCCCGTCGATGCGGCGGAACCGTCGACCGAGTAAGGAGCCTGAAATACCTCCGCACTCGCCGGGGCCGCGCTCAGTACACCGACGGCTGAAACTGCCATCAGCGACAGTGCGAGCGCGCTAAAACTACGCTTCACAGCGGACATCGTTTCTCCATTCACGATGTGGACGTGTCGAAGCAAGACTTCGATAGTGGCCATTATGTCAATGCCGCAGTTGGCGCATGGCTGTCATTTCTGCCACTTTTTATGGTTCTTCTGCCATGCGCCTCGCCCGATTGTTGGGCGAGTGTCCATTCCGCTCGCATCGGCCAGCCCATCTCCGGAACCCTGTCCGACCATACGACGCTGGAAGACGCACCACTTCTCGGAGGAGTCGTCACCACCTCGGTGCCGGACGAGTAGGTCACAGACTGCCCTCTATGTCAGAACCCGACAAATTGTCATGTAGCCATCGGGACCAAGAGACGACTGCTTGCTGAGCGCTGGCGGAACCCCTTCAAGCGGGCCTGCGGAGCAGACATAGGCACTCGGGTCCATGTCGGCGACCTTTCCTGATCCACCGCCTGGTCATGAGCGTGATCGAAGCGACGGTCAGATGGAGTCGCGGACGGCTCGTGGTTGCGCGTCAGAGTCCGCGCGACATGCTCCGAGGACGCATCTGCAATTGAATCACGGCTGGCTCTGACGTGGAGATCGACGGTCCCGCGGCTGACGAGCCGCGCCTGCCCCTCGTAAGCCGTCACGTTGATCACGTTGCCGACAGCAACGTGAAGGACGGAGTTTGATCGTGGAAGGGGGCTCGTTTGATCGGCTGTTGAGGCTGTGGTCCGTAGTGTCCGGGGATGGTTGCGGGCATGGCGTGGGGGGACGCGGCCGAGGCGTGGGCTGGTGCGCGGACGGCGGCGTTCGCCGCCGTCGTGGTGGCTGTCGCGACGGTGGCCGGATGGAGACTCAGGGCTCGGGTCGTCCGCGTGCGGCGAACCTGTCAGGCGGCGGCAACTCTGCAGGCCGCGATCGCCGAGCTTTGGGCGGAGATGCGTGTGGCGGCCACGAGTGCCGAGCGCGGCATTGCCCTGGTCCGGTGGCGATCGAGGTGGATGCTCGCCGCTGCGATCGCCGACCTCGTCGATCCTCCTGTGGCCACGAAGATGCGGGCTCGGGGACAACTATTGTTCGCGGATCTGATGGCCGTCGAGGTGCACGGCACGGCATGGCCGGTCGGCGGGATCCGCCGGGCCTCCAGTCAACGGCTTGAGGCCGGCGCCCGAGAGTTCGCTGCGCGCTGTGATGGCGCAACCGGCACACGCTGCGCTGCCTGGTCTCCCTGTGCCGGGCGCGTACCGATGGTCGGTTCCCGCCCTCTACGCTGAGTTTCTCAGCACCGGATCCACCTGGACGACGGACATCGCGACTCGTCGAATCCCGTTGAGTGTGGAGACCCGCTTTCGGGCGTGGAGGAGGAAAGCGCGCGGCGCCGGATGAAACGCATGTGCGATATCTAGATGATTAAGCCCGATGTGTTCAGTGAACCTTTTCAGGCTCCTTGGCGGCTGCCCTGGCCGCAGCATGATCGCGATGCCGGTGTTCGGCCAGTGACATGAAGAAGCTCCTGGTAGACGGGTTGATCACCACAATCCACACCGCCGCAGCCAGGAGCTTCAGATGTTGTCCTATCGTGCTGCCATCGATTTGTCGCCTCAGACGCTGAACTACGTCGCCGGGATGATCCGGCGCCACCGTAAGGCGATCGGGTCGGTCTGGTGGCGGCTCAACCCGGGGCAGCAGGCGTTATGGAGTTGGGCGAAAGTCTCGTTGGGTCTTCTCCCGAACGCGTTCAGCCGCCAGCCAGGTTCTGTCTGGACGATCATGAGCGGAGCCGGATGACCATAGCCGCGGCAGTAAGGGTGCCGAGGCAGGCAGTAACGGGTCCTGGTCAGCGGCCGGAGATTCGCTGAGCAATAGGGCGCCGGTCGGCAGTCAGGACATCGTGCGGACGCTGCAGCGATGGCCGCGTGCACAAGACGAAGCCGCGGTGCTGCCGACCAGCGCTGTGGAACCTCGCCGGTCGCGGTACTCCACACGGGGGCCTGCAGGCGGTGGACGACAAGGGGCGGGCCGTCCTCGGGGCGCCCGCACCGCGGATGTGGGACTCTGCCGAGGCGGGGATCACGTCGGTGGAGATGCCGGCGCAGGGCGCGCGTGACGCGGCGGTGAAGGTGGACCTGACCGCCGGTGGGCGGCTGACGCTCGTACCCGATCAAGGTCTGCTGGCCGACCCGTCGGCGCGCTTCCCGGTGGTCGTCGACCCGGACATCGGGTACGCGTCATGGACCATGATCAACGAGTTGGCTCCTGATCAGCCGTACTGGACCGAGGACCGCCGGGACTGCTCGGGCGCGGCGAACACCGAGTGCGGCAAGGTCGGCTACTACACCGACCCGGTGCGGTACCGGTCGATGTTCTCCTTCCTGCCCGGGCAGATGCACGGCAAGGACATCATCGGCGCCTCGATGTGGATCGACCTGGTGCACTCGACAAGGTGCGAGGACAGCGTCACGGAGGTCCGGGTGGTCCATGCCGACCTCGGCGCGGGCACCACTTGGAGGAACACCCACGGAGCCTGGGAGGGCGCCAACGCCGCCACGGCGAGCAACAACTCCTGCCGCCAGACGCGCAAGCCCACGCAGTTCAACGTGACCTCTACGGCGCAGCGCGCGGCCACGGAGCGGTGGGGGCGGCTCGTCCTGGGGCTGAAGGCCTATGACGAGAACACCACGGCGGGGTGGAAGAAGTTCGACGCCGTGACGGCCAAGCTGGCGGTCACGATGAACTCGGCGCCGGACGATCCCTCGCCGCTGTTCGTGGACGGGAAGCCCTGCGCCACCGGCGATGGACGGGCGTTCGTGCAGACGCGTTCCCCGACGCTGCGCGCCGGAGTGCGGGACGCCGACGGCAATTCGCTCGACGTGTCGATCTCCTGGCGGCGGGTCCGGGAGGACGGCTCCTTGGCGGCGGCCCCGGCGTCACCGAGCAGGGTTCAGCGAGACGTGCCGTCGGGCACGACGGCGCAGGTGAACGGCTATCCGGGGGTGCTGGAGTCGGGCGAGCAGATGGTGGCGACCGGGGACATCTCCCGTGACGGCCGGGCGGACGTGCTCATCCGGGACGGTGACGGATACCTGTACGCGCTGCCCGGATGGAACAAGCAAGTAGCCGAGCGGGTGCCGCTCGGCGTCGGATGGGGCGGGTTCACCATCGCCGGTGTGACGGACTGGGACAAGGACGGCCGCCCGGACATCGTAGCGCGCAACGATGCGAACGGTGAGCTGCGCCTCTATCCGGGGGCGCGGCGAAGTACACCTTCGACGCTCCGATGACCATCGGCGCGGGATGGGGCGGTTACACGCTGGCGGGGCTGGCGGACTGGGACCGTGACGGGCATGTCGATGTGATCGCCAGAGACGGCAGCGGAGGGCTGTGGCTGTATCCGGGGTCGGGAGCCAGGTCGGCCTATTCCGGGAGCCCGGCGCGCTTCGAAGTCGGTTCGGGCTGGTACGGCTATCAGGCGTTCACGACGCCTGACATCGACGACGACGGCAAGATCGACATCGTGGCCGATCCTCCGGACACCACGACGTGGTACGGCTACCAGGGCACCGGCACGCGACCCGGGGGGCGGGTCCCGGTGGGCGATGGCCTCGATCGGCCTCTCGCCCAGCAGCACTTACCGCTGGTGGAGCACAGCGGTCGACGACCGGATCAGCGGGCCGGACTCCCAGCCCTGCGACTTCACCATCGATATCGCCAAGCCCGCCGCGCCCAGCGTGAAGGCCGACGTCTACAAGGAGGGCATCGACGTCTGCGACGGCGGGCCGTGCGGCTCGGTGGGACAGACCGGCCAGTTCACCTTCGCCAGCACTTCGCCCGACGTCGTACAGTACAAGCGGGGCTTCGACGACCCGCTCCGTCGCCGCCGCTGGCCAGGTGGAAGCTGTCGGACCCAGCCGGGTCGAAGGTGCTGGCCGACGCCACCGGCAACGGACGGGACCTGACGGTGACCGGCACGCCAACCTTGGGCGCGCCGGGACGGCTGGCCCCCGCCGACGACGGCGAGCCGCAGACCGCGATGCGAGCGGACGGGACGAACGGCTACGCCTCAAGCCCTGATCTCCTCAACACGACCAAGAGCTTCTCGGTGTCGGCCTAGGCGAAGCTGGACAGCAAGGGCGTCGACCAGGCCGTAGTGGCGAGCATGGGCGGCCAGTATGGCGCGTTCTACCTCTACTACGCCGGCGCCGGCGACCGGCAGCTCATGATGGTCCGTCTCGTGAGACCGAGAACGGCCAGGTGACCTGGTGGCGGGCGAGATCCACCACCGTGCCGCGGGTGGGCGCGTGGACGCATCTGACGGGCACCTATGATTCGGTCGCCAGGACGCTGCGGCTCTACGTCAACGGCGTGCTGGAGGGCACGGTGACCGGCGTGACCACTTTCGACGCCACCGGCGAGGTACGGGTGGGGGCGACGTTCAGGGGCTCGGTGGCCGACGTCCGCCTGTGGGAGCGGAAGATCACCAACGACGAGACGTTCGCGCTGGCCGACCCGATGGTCACTGGCAGGGCGGGGGAGTGGGACTTCGAGGAGGCCGGGTCCCGCTCGGCGATCGACACCTCGGGGAGGTTCCGCGACCTCGATTTGTTCGGGGGAGCGGAGATGCCGAGGAGCGGGGGCGGCCACCCGGGCTCGGCGCTGCACGTGAACGGCGAGGACGCCTACGCCGCCATCGGCGCGCCGGCCTTGCGCACCGACCAGTCGTTCACCGTGGCGGCCTGGGTGCGGGTAGAGGACCTGTCCAAGGCGCAGACGTTCGTGTCGCAGCAGGGTCCGGGGGCCAGACCGGGGTTCTCGCTGTCCTACGACCCGGCGGGCCGATGGGTGTGGTCGATCCCCGCCTCTCCCACCGACACCACCAACATAACCGCCGCGGCGGTTGCGGCAGTGACGCCGGCCGACTACCACCACCTGACCGGGGTGCTGGACGCCCAGTCCCGGTCGCTGCGGCTGTACGTGGACAAGGAACTGAAGGCGACCACGGCGATGAACGCGGCCTGGCAACCGTGGCAGGCCGACGGCGGGCTGCTCGTCGGCCGGGCGCACCAAGGGACCGTCCCGGCCGGCTTCGTGGACGGGATGGTCGACGGGCTACGCCTCTAGCAGGGCGTGGTGTCCGATGTATCGCGGATCACCACCGACAACCCGGCCACCTTCACCGACGGCTCCGCCTCCGGGTGGAAGTTCTTCAACGGCGCCTGGACGGAGTCCGACGGCGTCCTGTCCGTCGACTCTGGCGAAGGGCACCGCGCGACGGTGGACGACGCGTGGATCGACTTCGACGACTTCACCTTCGAGGCCGACGTACGGATCACCGCCGCTTCGGGCGACGCCGGGATCGTGTTCCGCAACACGGCGAATGACTATGGCGTGAACGCCTACCAGGGCTACTACGCCGGCCTCGACGGCACGTCCCTGGTGCTGGGCAAGGCCGACAACGGCTGGCACGAACTGTCCCGGGTACCCGTCACCGCCGCGACGGGGGTGTTCCACCACCTGAAGGTCGTGGCGCACTCCGGACGGATCCAGGTGTTCTTCGGCAACGCCGCCACCCCGCAGATCGACATGGTCGACACCACCTTCAGGTCTGGCGACATCGCGGTCCGGACGTTCCGCACCGCGGCGGCGTTCGACAACGTGTCGGTGGTCAAGAACACCGCCCTGGACGCCTACACCCTGTCCAGCAACTTCTCCGCCGGGCAGGGCGGCAGGAGCTGGCGCTATCAGGAGGCGCGCGGCGGTGGCGTCTACGAGGACCTGGCCTGGGATCCCCGCGGCTGGTGGCAGGGCAGCGGCGCATGGAACCGGGTGCTCGCGTCCGGGAACCTCCATCCCGACGACCACCCCACGGTGGTGTCTTGGACCGCGCCGAAGGCTGGGAAGGTGCGCATCAACGGCAACCCTCGCAAGGCGGTCGCGGGCGGTGACGGCGTCAATGTGCGGATCATCAAGAACGGTGTGCAGATCTGGCCCGCCTCCGGCTGGCAGGCCATCGGCGGAGCCGACACCACCGGGGTGTGGCACGGCCTGTCAGCCGAGGTCACCATCGGGGACGTGATCCGTTTCGAGGTGGCGCAAGGAGAAACCGACTCCGCCGACAGCACCATGTGGAACCCGACCCTCGAATACGGCTCAGGCGCGCCGCTCGGGCAGTGATCTGGCTGCGCTCGCACGCGCTGAACCGATATGTGGTGGCCCGTGCCGACCTCGAGGGCGCGCCATTGCGATCAGACACCTCACTCGTGGGCGCCTAGGCGCGCCCCCAGGTCATCGACACCGGCACCATCGACGCCGACGGCAACAAGGTGGTGTGACCACGGGCGTTGTCCAACGGCCAGTACGTGGTGGCCTGGGCCGACCAGCGCCCTGGACCCCGTTGCTGGCCAACGGGATCCAGGGCGGCTGGGAGAAGTTCTCCTGGATCGAGAGCGGCGGCGCGCTGCTGCTACGAGCCCACTCCAACAAGTACGTGCTCGTCTGGGCGGACGCCAACCCCGACAAGACCCTTCGAGCCGACAGCACCAACGCCTCCGGCGCCTGGGAAAGGTTCTCCGGGGGGCGCGCGTCCGGTTAAGAGCTGTTTCTTAGATCAGGTGCGGAGCCAGATGACCAGAGCTGCCAGGGTGACGGTGCCGCGAAAGATGTAGGCGCGTTTGTCGTAACGCGTGGCCACGGCCCGGAAGTTCTTCAGCCGGTTGATCGCCCGTTCGACGACGTTCCTGCCCTTGTAGCGTTCGGCGTCAAAACCGGTGGGCCGTCCTCCGGCCGAGCCGCGCCGACGCCGGTGGGCGCGTTGGTCGCGCGGCTCGGGCCCGCGTTCCGCAGCTAATCCGTGATCCAGGGCATGTTCGGGTCTGAACCCGCAGGTCAGCGCGTTCTGGCCTGGTGGAAACGGTGGAAAGCCCTAGTGACACGACTTCGCTGATAACCCCGTCACG
>NZ_VCKX01000151.1 GCF_005889725.1 Nonomuraea zeae | reverse complement strand
GTCCCGCAGCACCCCCGTCCCGCCCGTGACGGAGGCCCCGCGGGCGCGCCGCAGCACGGACTGCACCCGCAGCGCCAGCTCGCGCGGGCTGAACGGCTTGGTCACGTAGTCGTCGGCGCCCGTCTCCAGCCCGACCACCCGGTCGATCTCCTCGCCGAGCGCCGTCAGCATGATCACGGGGACCGGCCACCGCTCCCGGAGCTTCCTGCACACCTGCAGCCCGTCGATCTTGGGCAGCATCAGGTCGAGCACCATGAGGTCAGGCGGGTGCGCCAGCGCCCTGCGCAGCGCCTCCACGCCGTCACCGACGCACTCGACCTCGTGCCCGTCGCGCTCCAGATAGCGCGCCACGACCTCGGAAACGGTCGGGTCGTCATCGACGACCAGGATGCGCGTCTTCACCACTTCACGGTACGGCGGCGCCCCGTTCGGTGACATGTACGTCATTACTTCGTAAGCCTCGCGGATCATCCCCCGAGGACGTACGGTAGCCACATGGGTAGAGTCGTGATGCTCGTGCTGGGGGCCCTGCTGGGTCTCTTCGTGCTGTTCAACTTCTTGTTGCCGATGCTGGTCGGGCTGGTCAAGGTCGCCCTGATCATCGGTGTGGTCGCTCTGCTCGTCTTCGTCGCGGTCACCGTCGTCGGCAAGTCCTCACGTTCGCAGTGACGCAGTTCCTGTTCGACCCGTGGCTGGTCGGGATCACCATGATGGCGATCCTGCTACTGGCCACGTGGGCAGCCACCCTGCTGCCCACCCTCAGCGGCGAGCCGCCGGGCTTCCCGCTGACCTACGCGCGCCGTACGGCCTTCCAGCGGCAGCGCGATCCCGACGCGGCCGGGCGTTCGCGTCCACGCGCTCCATAACCGAGCCCCGCTTCCCGTCAAGCGGGGCTCACTTCGCGCGCAGTGTCCGCTCCTTCGCGCACAACCGTGGTGAGCCCTGAAAACCTGTCTCACCAAAAGGTTGGGCTCATGATCGATTCTCTTGTCACGTTCGTCATCACCATGTCCGGCGGCCACGCCGCGCTCGGCATCGTGCTGTTCACCCTGGCCGTACGCCTTCTGCTGCTGCCGCTCAACGTCCGCCAGGCCCGCACCGCGAAGATCCGCGAACGGCTCGCCCCCAAGCTGCGCGAGCTGCAGAAGCGCTTCGCGCGCAACCCCGAGCGCCTTTCCAAGGAGATGTCCGCGCTCTACGCCAAGGAAGGCAGCTCGCCGTTCGCCGGGTTCCTGCCCATGCTGGGGCAGCTGCCGTTCATGTGGCTGATGTACCGGGTGGCCACGCACCCGACCGCGCTGGTGGGTCACGACCTGTTCGGGGCGCCGCTGGGCCAGCAGGTGGCCGGCGTCGTCGCTAATTACGGTCTGGCCAGCACCCCAGTTTTGGTCTTTGTGGTGGTCATCGCACTGGTCGCGGTGGTGGCATGGCTTTCCACCAGGCAGATCAAGGTGTCAGAAGAGCAGCCGGAACTCATGAGGAAGCTCGCGCCGCTCCTCCCGTTCGGCTCCGTGCTGGCCGCGCTCGTGCTCCCGCTGGCGGCCGGGCTCTATCTGCTCGTCTCGACGGCGTGGGCCGTCTCGGAGCGCGCGGTGCTGGCTAGCCGGCCTCTCTGAGCGCGGCCACCTGCCCCACCACCTGCCCGTTCGCCGATCCGTTGGGAGCGGGCAGGACCGCCCACACGGTCGTCGTGTCCCCGTCGTGCCGAACCCCCCAGCTCTCCGCGACGTATTCGACAATGCCGAGCCCTCGGCCCCCGAGCGAGGACAGGGTCGGGCGGCCCGCCCGCGGCTCGGTGGCCGCACCCCCGTCGCTCACCGCCACTTCGATGTGGTCGTCACTGCGCAGCCAGGCCACCCTCACCATGCCTGACGGCAGCGGGTGCGCGTGCCGCAGCGCGTTGCTCAACAGCTCGCTCACCACCAGCACCGCATCGTCGATCGCAGCGGAAAAGACCCCACTTTCCTGCAGGTCAGTGCTCAGACGCTGGCGGGCGACGGCGACGCTGGACGGCGCGTACGGCAGCAGCACCACGCTTGACACACCCACCTCCCCGTTCCCTGTGCCCCCCGCGGGAACACTCCCCGGTACGACCGAAATGCCCCGTTACTCAATCCCAGAAACCGCATCTCGATCACAGCTTGTACACATTGGACGATAGATCAGCTCAACCGTGACCACCTCGTTACCGCATCGGTGTGTCGGATCCGATATTGGAAGCGCACCGAAGGACGAGCCGCATCCTCGTGCCACCTCCAGGTCGCGGATGAGCACTCACATCTCCCCCCTGTGCGCGGGCCAGACTCCGCACGATGTAGAGCCCTAGCCCCACTCCACCAAACCTTCTACGATCGCCGCTGTCCACCTGGACGAATCGCTCAAAGATCCGCTCCCGGTCAGGCGGGGCGATACCGACGCCCTCGTCATCGACGACGACCACGACACTGTCGTCCTCCGGCCACGCCTCGACGCTGATCAAACCGCCCTTCGGCGAGTATTTGAATGCGTTCTCCAGCAACTGCCCCAGAACGATGTCCGTAGCCAGCGCGTCCCCCAGCACGTAGGGCAGCCCGTCCGGGATGACCACCTCGACCCGGTGCTTGTCCGACAGCACGGGCAGCCCGAGCGTGGCCGCGTCGATGCGCTCGGCCAGGTCGAAGGTCTCGATCCGGACCTTCAGCTCGTCGGCCCCCGCCCGGGAGCCCAGCAGCAGGTGATCCATGAGCTGCCCGAGCGATCTGGCCCGTTCGGAGATCGTGTGCACGGCCGAGCGCCGCTCGGCGTCGCTCAGCTTGTCCCAGCGCGAGTCGAGCGTGCTGGCGAACCCCCGGACGATCGTGATCGGCGTCCGCAGCTCGTGGCTGGTCGTGGCCAGGAACAGGTCCTTGGCCTCCTCCAGCTCCTTGGCCGTGGTGACGTCGCGGAAGTCGATGACCACCTCGCCCGTCTCCTCGATCTGGGCGCTCACCACGTCCAGCCACCGCCCGGTCTCCATCTGGAACGTGACCTTCTCGCCCGGCTTCGGCAGCGGGAACGGCGGCGGCCCGCCGATCACGGCGTCGGCGGGGAAGGCGGTCAGCTCTGCGGCGGCCGGGTTCCAGCGGACCACGCGGCCCGTGCCGTCGAGCACCGCGATGCCGTCGGCGCTGGCGTCGAACACGGCGCGCTCGTGCGCCCGCTGCCGCACCGCCTCCTGGTAGGCCACCGCGTTGCCGACGGCGATGCCCGCGTGCCCGGCGAGCAGCTCCAGGAGCTCCAGCTCCAGGTGCCCGGGCGTGCGCCGGGCGAACAGCGCGTAGAGGGCGCCGTAGGGCCGCCCGCCGACGGCGGCCAGGCCCAGCGCGATCGTGTGCAGCCCCTTCAGCCGCGCCCACACCAGGTCGTCCAGGCCGTCCGACTCCAGCATGACGGTCTTGCCCGTGCGTAAGAGCTTGTCCACCAGGCTCGTACGCAGGTCGGTGGTGGTCCCCCTGATGCTCTCAGGCAGCCGGTACGTGCTGACCAGCCGCAGCCGATCCTCCTCGATCAGCACGAAGCCGCCCGCGTCGGCCCCCGTGAGCTCCGTGAGGCTGGCCGAGATCCGGTCGAGCACGGCCGACAGCTCCAGCTCGGAGTTGATGTCGCCGACCACGTCGGTGAGCCGGCGCACCAGCCTGGCCCGGCGCGCCATGCGGTTCTTGGCCACCTCGTCGACCTGCGCCAGATGGTGCACGCAGACGTAGCCGGCCACGGCGCTGCCCAGGCGCAACGCGCTGATGTCCACCCGCAGGTCGAGCATGGTCCCGTCGCTGCGCAGGCGCTTGGTCCGCAGCGAGACCTGCCCCCCGGTGCGTACGCGCTCCAGCACGGCGTTGTGCTCGGCGGTCAGCTCGCCGGGCACGATAGGCGCCCTGCGCCCGAGCATCTCGCCCGTCGTCCACCCGAAGAGCCGCTCGGCGGCGTCGTTCCAGACCAGCACGCTCTGGTCCCTGTCGAGCACCACGACGGCGTTGGGCGAGCTGGCGAGCACCGCGCGAGCGATCTCATCGTCACTACCGGCCCATTCGTCCCCCACACCTCCATAGTGCACGTGGCGCGGTGGGTGCGTCGGGCGATCCGTCCGATACGCTGCGGTCACGGTGATTCTCGGCGGCTGGGGAGGGTGAGGGAATGTCGAGCGGTGATCTCGATGCCCTGCTGCGCGTGACCTCCAGCACCTACAGGGGCGAGTCGCCGCCGGACATCGCCTTCGGCACCTATGACGGGGCCGTGGGCAGGCTGGTGCTCGCCGTGACGGGCAAGGGCATCGCGGCCTGCAGCTTCGAGCCGGAAAACGACGTCTACGAGCTGGTCAGCCGGCATGTGGGCACCTTCATCGGGCCCGACCCGCGCCGGCTCGACCCGGTGCGCAGAGAGCTGGACGCCTACTTCTCCGGGCGCCTGCGGGCCTTCACCACGCCGGTCGACCTGTCGCTGGCCACGTCCTTCGCCCGCACGGTGCTGCAGAAGACGATGGGCGTCCCCTACGGCACGACGACGACGTTCGAGGCGATCGGCGAGAGCATCGGCCGGCCGCGCGCGCTGCGGGCGATCGGCAACGCGCTGGCCTCCAACCCGATCTGCGTGATCGTGCCCTGCCACCGGGTGGTGCGCGCGGACGACGGGCTCGGCGACTACGCCGGTGGCGCGGCCGCCAAGCAGCATCTGCTCAACGTCGAAAGGCGCGTGTCAGCGGGCGGATGAGCGCCGTCGGCGCGGCCAGCCGATGAGCAGCGTCACCACGGCGGCCACGAGGGTGGCCCCCAGCGCGCCGTTCATCCAGCTCTGCCGGGTGAAGCCGATCAGGTCGCGGGCCCACTGCCAGAAGTCGCCCCACCACCCGGCGGAGAGCGTGGAGGTCGTCAGCCAGTAGGCGACGAAGCCGAGCGCCCACGGCACCAGCATCGACCAGCGCGAGGGCGCGTTCTCGGCGGTGTTCCAGCGGTGGGCGCCGCCGAGCAGGAAGTAGTCGACGGCCAGCACCGCGAACATCGGCACGAACACCGCCCCGATCACGCCCAGGAACGCGCCGTACGACCCGACGTCCACCACCAGGGCGATCGCGACCGTGAGCACCCCGATCGCGACGGAGAAGACGCGCCGGTCCACGCGCGGCATCAGGTTCTGCAGCGAGACCGTGGTGGAGTAGACGTTGGCGAAGGACTGGTCGCTCTCGCGCAGCACCAGGATGCCGAAGAACAGCGCACCCAGCGGCACCGCCACGAAGGGGCTGAACACCGCCGTGCCGTCGGCCTCCACCGCGCCCGCGCCGGCCATCGCCACCGCGTAGACGCCCAGCCCCAGGCAGGCCACCTGGGCCAGCGTGTAACCGCCGACCACCCCGGCGAACGCCGCCCTGCTCGATCTGGAGTGCCTGGCGAAGTCGGCGGCCATCGGCACCCACGACACCGACAGCGCGATCACGTAGTCCACCGCGGGGGCGAACGCGGTCCACGACCCGCCGGTGTGCGGCGGGGCCTCGGTCAGGAAGAACCAGCCGAACCAGATCAGCGACACGATCACGCCGGCGGTGACGTACCGGCGCAGCAGGCGGATCGAGCCGAGCGGCCAGATCGTGAGCGCGGTGGTCAGCACCCCCGCCACGATCACCCACACCTGGTACGGCACCGACCCGAAGATCGCGGTCGCGGCCTTGGCGATCACCCAGAGCTCGAAGGCGCCCCAGCCGAGCATCTGCACGATGTTCAGCACCGTGGGCGCGTAGGAGATCTTCGCCCCGAACAGCCCGCGCAGCAGCACCATCGCCGGCTGTCCCGTCTGCGTGCCCGGAATGGCGGACAGGCCCACCATGGCCGTGCCGATCAGGCTGCCGACCACCGTCGCCACCAGCGCGGCGGCGAGGCTGAGCGGGGCGTTCCCGAGGGGGTTGAGCAGGAGCAGCGCCCCGGAGAAGCCCAGGAGGCTGACACCGAGGTTCGCCCAGAGCGCGCCCTGGTCGAGCACGCCCAGCGTCTTCGGGGGCCGTCCTTCGAGGGTCAGCGGAACTTCGTCGACGGCATGCGACATCGCATACTCCCTACGCCGGCATTACCCGGACAGGTTCAGGCGGTCGGCAGCGGATCACTAGCTGCCCTCTCAGCCCGGCACCCCGAGCTCCCGCGACGATCTGTAGTTTGCGTCCTCATGATGCCTCAGTGGCGGCGAAACCGCCATAGTGGGCGACTTCAGGCGACGAACGGCTCCTGGCCAGTCTCGCTGACCATGGGGCGCTGCGCGGACTCCCACGACTGCATGCCGCCGCCGACGTTGACCGCGTCGCGGCCGAGCTGGTTGAGCCACGCTGCCACCTGAAGGGACCGGCCGCCCACCCGGCAGACGACGTAGACCGTGCGGTCGTCCGGGACCTCGTCGACCCGGCCCTGGATCTGCGTCATGGGGATGTGCACGGCCTCCGGAGCGTGCCCCGCCAGCCATTCGTCCTGCTCTCGGACGTCGAGGAGGTAGGCGTCGGCGGGAATGGCACTGGGCTCGATCTCAGGAACGGTCATGACTCCATTGTCGCCCGTCGCGCATCGTAGGCAGCACGCGCCGCGGCGATCTCCGACGTGTGCTCCTCCGTCCAGGTGACCAGGGACTTGATCGTCTGGTGGAGGGTGCGGCCGAGCGGCGTCAGCGCGTAGTCCACCCGGGGCGGCACGACGGGGTGGACCGTGCGGGTGACCAGGCCGTCGCGTTCGAGCTGGCGCAGGGTCACGCTCAGCATGCGCTGGCTGACGCCGTCGATCTCGCGGCGGAGCTGGGTGAAGCGCAGGCTCTGGCAGTCGAGCAGGGCGATCACGAGCAGCGACCACTTGTCCGCGATCCGGTCGAGGATCTGGCGGACCTCGCAGTCCTCGCGGACGTCCCACTGGCGCACGTCGTAGTCGTCGTCGTCCATGGTGCCTTCGCAGTAACTGAGTGATCTCAAAGTGCCGTCTTCCACGAGATTTCATGTTGCCGCATGATTTGGACGGTTACAAGAGAGAACCGACCTGCCTAAAAGTAACCGGGGGTTTGTCATGGCCATGCCTGCCCGCTCATGGGGCGTACTGATCGTTTTGTGTGGAGCCATCTTTCTTGAGGGCATCGACGTCGGCATGCTGAACGTCGCCCTCCCGTCGATCCGGGCCGACCTCGGGCTGTCCACGGGGCTGCTGAGCGGGGTCGTGAGCGCGTACGTGCTCGGTTACGGCGGTTTCATGCTGCTCGGCGGGCGGGCGGCCGACCTGCTGGGCCGGCGGCGGATGTTCCTGCTCTGGCTGGGGGTGTTCCTGGTCTTCTCCGGGCTCGGCGGCTTCGCGACCGAGGGCTGGGTGCTGCTGTTGGCCAGGTTCGTCACCGGGGTGGCCGCCGCGTTCATGACGCCCGCCGGGCTCTCCTTGGTCACCACGAGCTTCCCTGAGGGCCGGCAGCGCAACAAGGCCCTGCTGATCTACGCGGGCACCGCCGCCGCGGGCTTCGCGCTGGGCCTGGTGGCCGGCGGCGTGCTGAGCTCGATCGGCTGGCGCTGGGTGTTCTTCGCGCCCGTCCTGCTGTCGCTGGTGATCCTGCTGGCCGCGATCCCGCTGCTCAAGGAGACCGCCACCGAGCGGCCGCCGGTCGCGGGCTTCGACGTGGCGGGCGCGGCGAGCGTCACGGGCGCGATGATGCTGCTGGCCTACGGCGTGGTACGCCTGGAGCACCCGGCCGACGGCCTGCCGCTGACCATCGGGGTCTTCGCCGGTGGCCTGGCGCTGCTGGGGGTGTTCGTCGCCGTCGAACGCCGCACGGCCAGCCCTCTGGTCCGCTTCGGCATCTTCAGATCGGCCGCGCTGGTCCGGGCGAACGTGATGGCCGCCCTGCTCACGGCCTCGTTCTTCGGCTTCCAGTTCCTGGTCACGCTCTATCTGCAGGAGCTGCGCGGCTGGTCATCCATCGAGACGGGCCTGGCGCTGCTGGCGGCCGCCGCCGACGTGGTGCTCGCCCCGACGCTCACCCCATGGCTGGTCAACCGGTACGGCAACGCCAAGGTCGTGCTCGGCGGCCTGGTGTCTGGCCTGCTGGCGTACGCGCTCTTCCTGGGCGTCGGCCTGGACTGGGCGTACGCGGCCATGCTGCCGTCGATGCTGCTCATCGGCCTGATGTTCGCCTTCGTCTACGGGCCGCTCACGATCGTGGCCACGGACGGCATCGCCGAGCACGAGCAGGGCCTGGCCGGCGGCCTCATCAACTCCTCGTTCCAGTTCGGGGCGGCGCTCGGCCTGTCGGCGGTCACCGCGGTCAACGTGGCCGCGCTCGGTGGCGCGACCACGGCCGAGGCGGGGCTGTCCGCCCTGCGCACGGCCCTGGTGGTGCCGGTGACGGCCACCGTGATCGCCGCGCTCGTGGCCATCGTCGGCCTCCGCGCCCGCGCGAACCGGGCGGGCGCGGAGGAACAGGTGCCCGTCAGCGCCTGAGCGTCACTTCAGCAGCCGGGAGAGCCGCCGGTCCGCCAGCGGCTTCCCGCCGGTCTGGCAGGTGGGGCAGTACTGCAGGGCGGAGTCGGCGAACGACACCTCACGGATCGTGTCGCCGCACACGTCGCAGGGCTGCCCCGCCCGGTTGTGGACCCGCAGCCCCGACTTCTTCTCCGCCTTGAGGTCCTTGGCCGCCAGCCCGTGGGCGCGCTCGACCGCGTCCCTGAGCGTGGTGACGATGGCCTCGTGCAGGTCGGCGATCTGCGCGTCGGTCAGCGTCGCGGAGATCTTGAACGGGGACATCTTGGCCGCGTGCAGCACCTCGTCGGAGTAGGCGTTCCCGATGCCCGCGATGATCTTCTGATCGCGCAGCAGCCCCTTGATCTGGGTACGGTTGCCGCCCACGATGCGCTTGAGCGCGTCGACGGTGAAGGATTCGTCGAGGGGGTCGGGGCCGAGGGAGGCGACACCCGGGATATCGTCCGGATTTTTCGTGACATAGACGGCCAGCCGCTTCTGCGTCCCCGCCTCCGTCAGCTCGAACCCGGGCGCCAGCCCCTCCTCGTCCGGCGCCAGCCTGACCCGTACCGCCAGCGGGCCCTTGCCAGGACGGACGGGCTTCGCGGCCGAGAGGTCGTCACGCCAGCGCAGCCACCCGGCGCGGGCCAGATGGATGACCAGGTGCAGGCCGTCGCAGTCGATGTCGATGAACTTGCCGTGCCGCGACACGCCGGTCACGGTCAGCCCGCCGAGCGCGGTGACCGGCGGATCGAACGTCTTGAGCGCCTGGATGGCGACCACGTCGACCCCCAGGACCGTACGGCCGACCGCCCGCTCACGCAGGAAGCCGGTCAGAGACTCCACTTCGGGAAGTTCCGGCATGTGACCAGAGTACGGCGCGCGCCCCGATGGCTACGGCACGCTCCAGAACGCCAGCTCGTGCGCCATCCCCTCGGCGAACAGCGCCTCCGCCCGGTCCTGGTCCGGCGCGGCCTCGTCGATCAGCTGCCCGATCCGCGCGGTCAGCGCCGCGAAGCCCGGATCCGCGTACATGTCCACCCACGCCCGGTACCGCGGCTCGGCGGGCGGATTCTCCGCCATAATCTGCCCAAGACTCGAATATCCCCACATGCACGGATACAGCGCCGCAAGCCCCTCCCCGTAGGAGGCCGCCGACTCCAGCAGGAACGCCGTGTACGCCGCGCACGCGGGCCCCTTCACCGCCCCCTCCAGGTCGGCCCCGAACTCCGCCGACATCGACCTGTGCAGGCTCAGCTCGTCGTGATACGTCGTGTGCGCCAGATCCACCAGGTCACCCAGGTGCCCGGCGGGCGCCTGCCAGGCCAGCCGGGCGAACACCCGCACGTAGTCCAGCAGGAACAGGTAGTCCTGCTCCAGCCATGACCTGAACACCGGCTCGGGCAGGTCACCCCGGCCGATGCCGGCCACGGTCGGATGTTCGAGCTGGGTCCTGAGCAGCGGCCGGCCGATGGCGTGCAACTTCTCCGCAATAGTCATGGCTCGGAGGTTAGTGTCGGAGCATGACTGTGACGATCGCGGAAGAGCTCCTCCTCCTCGCCTACTCGGAGGAGGAGGGCAAGCAGCTCATCAGCGCGACGCAGCTCGATCCCGCGCTCGCGGGCGCGATCATCGCCGAGCTCGCGGTGGCCGAGCGGGTGGAGCTGTCGGAGAAGAAGCTGACGGTCACGAACCCGGCCCCGCTCGGCGAGGAAGAGCTGGACGCCGCGCTGGCCCGCATCGGCGCGGAGGGCAAGGACAGGAAGCCGGCCTGGTGGGTCCAGCGGTTGCAGTCGGGCAAGCTGCGCAGGCGCCTGCTCACCCGGCTGGCCGAGTCGGGCGTGCTGGCCGAGGAGCGCGGCAAGGTCCTCGGCATCTTCCCCACCACGCGCTGGCCGGAGGCGGATCCGAGCGTGGAGGCGAACGTCAGGGAGCGGGTCGCCGGCGTGCTCGGCGGCGCGGAGCCCGACGCCCGCACGGCCGTCCTGATCGCGATCATGCACGCGGCCAAGCTCGACGTGAAGGCGTTCCCCGGCGCGAGCAAGGAACGCATCAAGGAGATCGCCGAGGGCGCCTGGGCCGCCGACGCGGTCGCCCAGACCATCGCCGCGATCAACGCGGCCATGATCGCCGCCATCACCACGGCGGCGGTGGCCGGCGCGACCACCGCCGGCTCCTGACAAGGGCGCGGCGACCTCCGGCCGCCGCGCGCGGGCCGGCCGGCTCAGCCGGCGTCGATGATGGCCTTCGGCACCGGCTTGTCGGTCTTCAGCGCGTCGAACAGCTGCAGGGCCTTGGCCCTGTCCCACTTGACCGCCGTGCCGCCGCCCGCGATCTCGTTGCCGCCGAACGGCACCACCGTCGTCACCGGGCTGTCACCCATGGCCAGGCCCAGCGAGAGCATGTCGAAGGCCCCGGTGCCCGAATCGACCGCGACCGCGTCGGTGGCGCTCATCGCCAGCGGGATCGAGGTGAACGGGTTGATGAGCACGCCGGGACTGGCCGCCTTCTTCACCACCGCGCCGAGGAACTGCCGCTGCCGCTTGGTCCGCTCGAAGTCGGGCAGCGCGCCGCCCTTGCGGGTGCGTACGTATCCGAGCGCCTGTGACCCGTTGAGCACCTGGGTGCCCTTCTTGAGCCGCAGCCCGGCCTTCGGGTCGTCCACGTCGGCGCGGACGTTGATCTCGACCCCGCCGACGGCGTCGACGATGTCCACGAAGCCGGCGAACCCGATCTCCATGTAGTGGTCGATGTGCACGCCCGTAACCGTCTCGACGGTGCGTACGAGCAGTTTCGGCCCGCCGGATGCGTAGGCGGCGTTGAGCTTGTCACGCCCCCTTCCCGGGATGGTGACGGCGGAGTCGCGCGGCAGGCTGACCAGCGTCGGCTTGTCGCTGCCCTCGGGGATGTGCAGCAGCATCATCGAGTCCGTCCGCTGCCCGGCGGAGCGGCCCGTGGCCAGCTTCTTGCGCTGGGCGGCCGACAGGCCCTTGCGGCTGTCGGAGCCGACCAGCAGCCAGTTGGTGCCGGGGGTGTCGGCGACGCGGCCGTCGTAGTCGTCGAGCGCGCCGTCGATGCCGCCCAGCCGGGAGTCGATCCAGAAGAACATGCCCACGGCCGCCACCAGCAGCACCACCAGCAGCCCCGCGATGATCACCAGGATCGTCTTGGCCCGTGGCCGCCTGCGCGGCCCTCTGGGCCCCTTCTGGGACGGCTCCTTCTGGGAGTGCGACCTCAGCGGCCGGACCGGGCTGTTGCCGGAGCGCTCTTTGCCGTAGACGCGTCCGCCGGACCTGGGCGGCCCCTCCGGGGAGGCGGTCCGCGGCGGCTGCTCCTGGCTCGGTGGGGCGACGGGGAGCTTGTGAGTGGGCGCACCCGGCCCTGCGGACGGGACGCGGTGCGCGGGAGCACCGCCAGAACGTTGGCCGTCACCAGGCCGTGGAGGCAGCGGGCGGCCGTCGCCCGGCGAGCGCATCGCTCGCGTCCGGTCGTCCTCAGACACTTCGCCTTCTTCCCTTCGGTTGCCATAGACGCTACGTCTAACCCCAGGGCAGTGAAGACACTCCGCCAAGACTTTCCCACGGAAAAGTACGCAGAACTAGCTGAGAGTCACTGCGGAAACATAGACGCCAGCTGCGTCGTTACGGTTATGGACGACCTCTATCGAAGGGAAGATCGTGTCCGCGTCGGACCCGTGGAGTCTTTGCCCGTGCTCACGCACGGGTTCCTCTGAGAGCTCACTGCGGTGAGCGCCTATCTGGGGCTGCTGGCCCTGTTCCTCCTGACCGCCGCGACCGGCTATTTCGTCGCCCAGGAGTTCGCCTTCGTCGCCGCCGACCGCGGCATCCTGCGCGAGCAGGCCGCCGCCGGTGACACCGGCGCCGAGAAGGCCCTCCAAGTCACCTCACGGCTGTCTTTCATGCTCTCCGGCGCCCAGCTGGGCATCACGGTCACGGCGCTGCTGGTCGGCTTCCTGGCCGAGCCGGCGATCGCCACGATCGTACGGCCGTGGCTGGCCGGCACGGGCATGTCCGATGCCATGATCACCGGAGCCTCCGTCGCCGCCGGCGTGTTCGTGGCGACCGTGATCCAGATGGTGCTGGGCGAGCTGGCGCCGAAGAACCTGGGCATCGCCCGGCCGGAGCCGGTGGCCAAGTTCCTGGCCGGCTCGACGCTGGTCTACCTGGCCGTCGTGGGTCCCGTGGTCAGGCTGTTCGACTCGGCGGCCACCGGGCTGCTCAGGCGCGTCGGGATCGAGCCCGTGGAGGAAGTGGAGCACGGCGCCACCCCCGAGGAGCTCTCTCGCATCATCGAGGAGTCGACCCAGGCCGGCGAGCTGCCGCCGAAGCTGTCCGAGCTGCTCGAACGAGCGCTGCAGTTCGGCGACCGCATCGCTGAGGAGATCATGGTGCCCCGCCCCCGCGTGGTCGCGCTGCGCGAATCGCAGCCCATCTCCGACCTGCTCCAGGTCATGCGCGAATGCGGTCACTCCCGTTACCCGGTGGTCGGCGACGACGGCGACGTGGTGGGCGTGACGGGCGTGCGCGAGCTGCTCTCGTCCGGGCTTGACGAGGGCAGCATCGCCGGCATCACCCGCCCGGCGCTGCTGGTGCCCGACTCGGTGCCGCTGCCCGCCGTACTGGACAGGATGCGGGCCGCCAAGGACGACATCGCCTGCGTCATCGACGAGTACGGCGGCCTGGCCGGCGTGATCACCGTCGAGGACCTCGCGGAGGAGCTGGTCGGCGAGCTGGTGGACGAGAACGACCCCGAGCCGGCCGGCGTCGTGGAGCAGCCGGACGGCGTCTGGGAGGTGCCGGGGCGGCTCAGGCTCGACGAGGTCGAGCGCGCCACCGGTGTGGCGCTGCCGGAGAGCGACGACTACGACACGCTCGCCGGGCTGGTCCTGGCCAGGCTCGGCCGGATGCCCAACGCCGGTGACACGGTGACCGTCCCGGTCGCCGCGCACAACGACCCGTTCGCCGACGACTCCGACGACGACCAGGCCGAGCTGACCGTGATGTCGCTCAACCGCCGCGTGCCCGAATGGGTACGCGTCGCGCCGGTCCAGCACGCGGAGGCGGCCCGATGACGATGATCCTCATCAGCGTCGCCCTGCTGGTCTTCAACGCCCTGTTCGTGGCGGCGGAGTTCGCGTTCGTGTCGTCCAGGCGGCACCGCCTGGAGGAGATGGCCACGGGCGGCAACCGCCTGGTCAGGTTCACCGCCAAGTCGGCGGTGGCCGGCGGCCGGCAGCTCTCCGTGATGCTCGCGGGCGCCCAGCTCGGCATCACGCTGTGCACCCTGGGCCTGGGCCAGGTCACGGAGCCGGCGATCGAGCACTATCTGGAGCCGGTCTTCGCGCTCGTGGGCATCCCGGAGTCGCTGCGCCTGCCCATCGCGCTCACGTTCGCCCTGGCGCTGGTTACCTTCCTGCACATGGTGGTCGGGGAGATGGCCCCGAAGTCCTGGGCGCTGACGCACCCGGAACGCGCGGCCATGATCCTGACGGTTCCGTTCCGTGCGTTCACGTGGCTGATGCGTCCCCTGCTCTCGGCGCTGAACGGCCTGACGAACCTCATACTGCGCCTGTTCGGCGTGCAGCCCAGGGACGAGCTGGCGACGACCCGCACGCCGCGCCAGCTCGCCATGCTGGTCGGCGAGTCGGGCCGCATGGGCCTGCTGGACAGGGAGGAACACGACCTCCTGACCCGCGCCCTGCGGCTGGACAACGAGGGCATCGAACGCCTCATGGTCCCGATCGACCAGGCCGTCATGGTGCCGCCCACGGCGGACGCGGCCCGGATCAGGTCGACCGCTGCGGGCAGCAACCACCTGCGCCTCCTGGTGGGCACGGCCGGCTCGGTCGAGGGAGTCCTGCACGCGCGTGAGGCCCTGCTGAACCCCGCCAGCAGGGCGGGCGACCTGGCCCGCCCCATCCCGAGGCTCGCCTGCGTGACCCAGGTCCCCGAGGCCGTGACGGCCCTCCAGGAGTCCCGCTCCCACCTGGCCCTGGTCACCGGCCAGGGCGACAAGGTCATCGGCATGGTGAGCCTGACGGACCTCCTGGGCGAACTACTGGACACGAAGGCGGCCTGACGGGTCCGGGTCCCGGCACGAGCCGGGACCCGGGCAAGTTATGTGACCTAAAACACATTGCCAACAAGCAAGCAACCCGAAAGCAACCTGCAACCACCCAGATTTAAGCTCGAAGGGCGGCCTTAACCGGCACACCAGAGCAACAGAAGGAAAAAAGCCCCAGGACCCTTGCGATCCGGAGCTCACTTCGTCAATGTGGGTCTGCACTTCACGAGCAGATCCCAGCGACAAACCCCAGCCGAACGCACGAAACCCCTACCACTGAGGGCTTCGACGGGAGGTCCGGGGGACCTCCCCCGGATGGGGGTCCGGGGACCTCCCCGGAAGCTTTTCCCCTGGGGGTCCGGGGGTTACCCCCCGGGCAGATATGACGAGGGGACCCGAGGAAGCCTCTCCCCCCGAGGGGGAGGGCGACCAAGAGTCCCCAGTCACCGAGTGGGCGAGGAGGGATTTGAACCCTCACGTCCTTTCGGACACACGGACCTGAACCGTGCGCGTCTGCCGTTCCGCCACCCGCCCTTGTGGGTGCGGAAAGAACATTAGCACGGAACAGCCACTGGTACTGAACCCGGATACGATCGCATAAGACACGGGAGCGGAGGAGCTGGGCGCGACAGCCGACGAGCGCCAGGGACGCCGTGACGTGGAACGAGCGGGAACCGGGCGCCGGAAGCGTCTGGGGGCCGCGATCATATGCACGGAGGAAGGGAGGTACCCGGTGGGAGTCCTTCAGCGCTTCGAGCGAAGGCTCGAAGGCTTGGTTGAGGGGGCCTTTGCGCGGGCGTTCAAATCTGACCTTCAGCCGGTCGAGGTCGCCAGCGCGGTTCAGCGGGAGATGGATGAGCGTGCGGCGATCGTCGCTCAAGGTCGCACGCTCGTGCCCAACGACTTCGTGGTTGAGCTGTCCACGACCGACAGCGAGCGGCTAGAGGTCTACGCCGACAGCATCAGCCACGAGCTGGCCAACCTCGCCAGGGAGTATGCCAAGGAACAGGGCTACTCCTTCGTGGGACCGGTCCGGGTCCGCTTCGAGACCGCCGGTGACCTGGCTGTGGGGCTGTTCCGCATCCGTTCCGGCGTCATCCGCGGCGCGACGGTCGAGCAGGACGAGATCCGCCAGCCGGCGAGCGACCTGCCCCCGTCGAGGCCCGGCGCGTTCAACGGGCGGCCCAGGCTGCTCGTCTCCACTCAGGACGACCCGCAGGGCGACCGTTCCTACGAGCTCACCACTCCGGTGACCTTGCTCGGCAGGGGCACTGACTGCGATCTTCGTCTGGTCGATCCCGGTGTTTCGCGTCACCACGCGGAGCTCCGCGTCGAAGGGCAGCTCGTCGTGCTCGTCGACCTCGGATCGACCAACGGCACATTCGTCAACGGCCAGCCGGTACGCAGGATCGAGCTCCAAAACGGCACGCGAGTGACCTTGGGGCGCACGACCCTGGTGTTCCGGCGCGATTAAGGGTAGACAAACGGTCCATGTCCGAGCTCACGCTGCTGCTGATCCGGCTAGCCTTCCTGGCGGTGCTGTGGTTTTTCGTCATTGCCGCAGTCGGCGTGATCCGGACTGACTTGTTCGGCTCACGCACGGCTCCGGCGGGGGCACCGCGCAAAGGGGTGAAACCCGTCAAACCCGTGGCCAAGCCCAAGAGCAAAAAGGGCGAGCCACGCCAGCTCATCGTTACCGGTGGCCCGCTCCAGGGCACCACCATTAACCTCACGGAGACGCCCATCACCATTGGCCGGGCCAATGACGCCACGCTGGTAGTCACCGACGACTACGCCTCCAGCCGGCATGCCCGGCTCTTCCCCCAGGACGGTCAGTGGATCGTGGAAGATCTCGGTTCGACCAACGGCACGTATCTCGACCGCTCGAAAGTCACCCGTCCGACCCCGGTGCCGCTCGGTGTTCCGATCCGCGTCGGCAAGACAGTCATTGAATTGCGCAAATGACCATCGCACTCCGCTACGCCGCCCGCTCGGACGTCGGCCTCCTCCGCGAAGGAAACGAGGACTCGGCGTACGCTAGCGGCCGCCTGCTCGCTGTCGCCGACGGCATGGGCGGGCACGCACACGGCGAGGTGGCGAGCTCAGTCGCCATCGCCGCCATGGCCTCGCTCGAAGAGGCCCAACAGGGGGGTGACCTGCTCAACGCCATCGAGGCAGCGGTACGCGACGCCAATCGCAAGCTGCATGAGATGGTGGGGCGGGATCCCAGCCTCAAAGGCATGGGCACGACTCTCACGGCCATGCTCTGGCACGGCACCCAGGTCGCTCTGGTGCACGTCGGCGACTCGCGCGCCTACCTGCTCAGGCGCGGGGAGCTCTACCAGATCACGCATGACCACACGCTGGTGCAGCAGCTCGTCGACGACGGGCGCATCACACCGGAAGAGGCGGCCACGCATCCACAGCGATCGATCCTGCTGCGCGCACTCGACGGCAGCGGCGAGGTCGATCCCGACCTGACGCTCCGCGAGGCGCAGGTGGGCGATCGCTATCTGCTGTGCTCCGACGGCCTGTCCGGTGTGGTGAGTGCGGAGACGCTGCATGCCACGCTCACCAACATCGACGATCCGGAAGAGGTCGTCCGCCAGCTCATCGACCTGGCGAACAGGGGTGGCGGGCCCGACAACATCACCTGTGTGCTGGCCGACGTGCTGGAGATCACCGACGGGCAGCAGGTTCCCGCCGAGGCGGCCGTGGTGGGCGCCGCGGGGATGACCCGGCTGCACGGCGGCTCCCAGGACACCTCGCCGGGGCGAGCCGTCGCGGTGACCGCGCCGCAGCCGGTGATCGCGGACGACGACGACTTCGACGAGCCGGTCGCGAACACGTCCAGGCGTGCGGGCCGGCGCCGCCGGGTGTGGCCCGTTCTGGTCGGCGTCCTCGGCATCGGCATCGTGGCCGTCGGCGCCGGCGGTTACTTTGGATACCAGTGGACCCAGGACCAGTTCTTCGTCGGCGCCGCCGGCGACGAGGTGGTCGTGTACCAAGGGATCCAACAGGAGCTGGGCCCGTTCGAGCTCTTCCACGTCTCCAAGTCCACGGGCAGGCAGCTCTCCAAGCTGTCGGAGGCGGACCAGGAGTCGATCAAGAGAGGCATCGAAGTCGCCACAGTCGCCGAGGGCATCACGAGGATCAACGGTTTGAAGTTCTCTGAGGATGAGAAGAGCGACGCGTCCACCACCGCGAGCCCGACGCCGACGCCTGCCGCGTCGGCATCCGCGACCGCGACCAAGACGAAACAGCAGTAGATGAGCGAAGTCGCCGCCTCTGCGGTCCCGATGCCGGCCAAGCGCCGCGGGGCCCAGCTGATCATGCTCGCGCTGGCCGTGCTGATGGTCATGGGCGCCTACGCCAACGTGGGCCTGGCCATAGACGACGCCATCCCGGCGGGCATGCTGACCTACGGCCTGAGCCTGGGCGGCCTTATGCTGGCCGCCTACCTGGTGCTGGCGAAGTTCGCCCCCTGGGCCGACCCGCTGATCCTGCCCCTGGTGACGCTGGTCAACGGCCTCGGCCTGGTGATGATCTACCGGCTGGAGAGCTCCGGCTCGAAGCTGCAGGCCGGCGCCTCGACCACGAGCCAGATCATCATGACCGGCGTGGGCGTCGTCCTGTTCGCGGTGACGCTGCTGGTGATCCGCGACCACCGCACGCTGCAACGGCTGACCTACACGGCCGGGCTGGCGGGCGTGGTCCTGCTCATCTCGCCGCTGGTGCCGGGGCTCGGCAAGGAGATCAACGGCGCGCGCATCTGGATCGGGTTCGGCGCCGCCAGCATCCAGCCGGCGGAGTTCGCCAAGATCGCGCTGGTCGTCTTCTTCGCCGGTTACCTGGTCGCCAAGCGCGACGTGCTGGCGCTGGCCGGGCGGAGGCTGCTCTTCATCGACCTGCCCAGGGCGCGCGACCTCGGTCCCGTGCTCATCACCTGGGCGGTCGCCATCGGCGTGCTGGTCATGCAGAAGGACCTGGGCTCGTCGCTGCTGCTGTTCGGCGGCTTCGTGGTGATGCTGTACGTCGCCACGCAGCGCACGTCGTGGGTGCTGATCGGCATCCTGCTCTTCGTCGGCGGGGCGTTCCTGGCCGGGCAGATCTTCAGCCACGTGGGCGACCGGTTCGACGTCTGGCTCGACCCGGGCAACAACGCCTACTACGAGCGCACCTACGGCGGCAGCTACCAGATCATGCAGGGCCTGTTCGGGCTGGGCGCGGGCGGCATCCTCGGCACCGGGTTCGGCCAGGGGCACCCCGACCTGATCCCGCTGGCCTTCTCCGACTTCATCTTCCCCGCCACCGGCGAGGAGCTCGGGCTGACCGGGATCATGGCGCTGCTGATGATCTACGCGCTGATCGTGGAGCGCGGGCTGCGCACCTCGCTGTCGGCCCGCGACCCCTACTCGAAGCTGCTGGCGAGCGGCCTGTCGTTCATCCTCGCCTGGCAGGTGTTCATCATCGTCGGCGGCGTGACGAACCTCATTCCCCTGACCGGCCTGGTCACCCCGTTCATGTCACAGGGCGGCTCGGCGCTGCTGGCTAACTGGATCCTTATCGCCCTCTTGGTACGCATGTCAGATGCGGCGCGGCGGCCGCCTCCCCAGGCGATCCAGAACGAAGGAATGACGCAGGTGTTCCAGCGATGAACGGCACTCTGAAGCGTGTGGCCGTGGCCTGCCTGGTCATGTTCGCGCTCCTGATGATCAACGTGAACTTCCTGCAGACCGTCCGCGCCGAAGGGCTGCGCTCCGACGCCCGCAACACGCGCAACTACTTCGACCGCTACGCCATCGAGCGCGGCCGCATCACCGCCGGCGGCAAGGTCATCGCGCAGTCCGTCGAGACCGACGACAACAACTTCAAGTTCGTCAGGAAATACCCGGAGGGCAAGCTCTACGCCCACGTCACCGGTTTCTTCTCGCCCGAGAGCGCGAGCGCGATCGAGGCGTCCGAGAACAAACTGCTCGACGGCTCCAGCGCGGACCTGCTGCTGAGGCGGAGCATCGACCTGTTCACCGGCGAGCCCACCAAGGGCGCCAGCGTGGACGTCACGATCAACCCCAAGGCGCAGAAGGCGGCCTACGACGCGCTGCGCCAGAGCGGCAAGCGGGGCGCCGTGGTCGCGCTCGACCCGAAGACCGGCGCGATCCTGGCGATGGTCTCGCTGCCCACGTACGACCCCGCGGAGCTGTCCGGCACCAGCAAGTCGGAGGTGTTCGGGCGTTACGACGAGCTGGCCAAGGAGAAGGGCCAGCCGCTGCTCAACCGCACCATCGCCCGCACCTACCCGCCCGGCTCGACGTTCAAGGTGGTGACCATGGCGGCCTACCTGGAGGACGACTCCTCGCGCGGGCCCCAGACCACCGTGGAGGCGCCGCAGCGGCTGCCCCTGCCCCAGACGAACATCAGCCTGCCGAACTACGGCGGCGCGGCCTGCGGCAGCGGCCAGGTCACGCTGGTCTTCGCGCTGGAGAAGTCCTGCAACACGCCCTTCGGCAAGATGGGCATGGAGCTGGGCTACGACAAGATGCAGGACCAGGCGGCCAAGTTCGGCATGGGCGAGCAGATCGCCGTCCCGATGAGCGTGGCCCAGAGCAGCTTCGGCCCCCGCGAGGACCAGGCGGCCGTCGCGATGGCCTCCATCGGGCAGCGGAGCAACCAGATGACGCCGCTGCAGATGGCCATGATCGCCGCGGGCATCGCCAACGACGGCACGGTGATGAAGCCGTACCTGGTGAACAAGATCACTGACGCCAAGGGCGACACGATCGACCAGGCCAAGACGTCGGAGCTGTCCGAGGCGGTCAGCTCCGAGACGGCGGGCAAGCTGCGCGAGATGATGACGAGCGTCGTCAACAACGGCACGGCCAACCTGGCGCAGGTGCCAGGCGTCCAAGTAGCGGGTAAGACGGGCACCGCGGAGACGGCCGACGGCCAGCCGCCGCACGCCTGGTTCATCTCCTTCGCGCCGGCCGACGACCCGAAGGTGGCCCTGGCGGTCATCGTCGAGTCCGGGGCTGCCAACGTCGGCGCGGAGGCCACCGGCGGCCACACCGCCGCGCCGATCGCAAAGGCCGTCCTGGAGGCGGTGCTGAACAAGTGAGTGACGGTAACCTGCTGGATCATGCGGCTCCGTAACCGCTATCTGCTGCTAGCCCGCATCGCCACAGGCGGTATGGGCGAGGTGTGGCGTGCCCGTGACGAGTTGCTCGGGCGCGAGGTCGCGGTGAAGATCCTGCGTAGTCACATTTACGCCGATCCCACGTTCCGCGAACGCTTCCGCAACGAGGCCAGGATCACCGCGGCCCTGGCCGACCCGGGAGTCGCCCAGATCTTCGACTACGGCGAGCAGAGCGACCTGGCCTATCTGGTGATGGAGCTCGTGCACGGCGAGCCGCTGTCGGCCATCCTGGCCCGCAACGGCTCGCTGGGGCCCGAGGTCACCCTCGACGTGGTCCACCAGACCGCCAAGGCCCTGCACGCGGCCCACTCGGCCGGGATCATCCACCGCGACATCAAGCCGGGCAACCTGCTGGTCACCCCCGAGGGCGTCATCAAGGTGACGGACTTCGGCATCGCGCGGGCCCTGGAGGCGGCGCCGGTGACGCAGACGGGCACCGTGCTCGGCACGGCCCAGTACGTCAGCCCCGAGCAGGCGCAGGGCTTCCAGCTCACCCCGTCGACCGACCTCTACTCGCTGGGCGTCGTGGCCTACGAGTGCGTGGCCGGGCGCACTCCGTTCCGCGCGGACAGCCAGGTGGCGATCGCGCTGCTGCACCTCAACGAGCAGCCGCCGCCGCTCGGCGTGGACGTGCCCACGGCCGTGCGCGAGCTGATCATGGCGCTGCTGGCCAAGGAGCCCGCGCAGCGGCCCGCCACGGCGCTGGAGGTGGCCGACCGGGCACACGTGCTGCGCGAGTCGCTGGCGGGCGCCGTGGCGGGCGCCGAGCTCAGCATGCTCACCGACCCCGGCGGCTTCCGCGTGCGCGAGCCGTCGCCCGAGGACCAGCTGGAGACCGACGACCTCGGCCCCGGCCCCGGCCTCGCCACCACGCTGCAGGCCCCGCCGAAGCCGGGCCGGCGCCGCTCGGGGGCGAGGACGCTGGCGCTGGTGGCCACCGCCGGGTGCGTGGCCGCGGTGGGGCTCACCGCCGTCACGTTCGCCTCGCGCGATCCCGTTCCCGCGCCGCCCGAGGTGGCCGAACCGTCCAAGTCCGAGGTTCTGACGCCCCAGCAGGCGAAACCGTCGAAGACGAAGACACGGACGAGGCGCACGCCGGTGGTTCCCGTGACGTCACCGAGGCCGATACCCTCACGGTCGGCTACGGTAAGCAAGTCGGGAACTCCTACCCGGAAGCCGACACCGAAACCGACACCGACCACCCGTACCCCTACACCCACACCCACCCCAACGCCCACCACTACACCGACAACTCCGACACCTACCGCCTCGCCGGACCCGGGTGACACAAACCCGCCGAAGGAGGAGACGTGATGCGCCACGGGGTCGATGATGGACACCGGCGGCCCCCCGAGCAGGCCGGTACCCAAGATGAACGGTAAGGGACAGTGCAGGAAATGACTCAGCCTCGGCTACTCGGAGGTCGTTACGAGCTCGACGGTGTCGTCGGGCGCGGCGGCATGGCCGAGGTGTATCGCGCCCGAGACATCCGGCTGGACCGCATAGTCGCGATCAAGACCCTCCGGTCCGACCTGGCGCGTGATCACACCTTCCAGGCCAGGTTCCGCCGTGAGGCGCAGTCCGCGGCTTCCCTGAACCACCCGGCCGTCGTCGCCGTCTATGACACCGGCGAGGACGTCAGCGAGGGTGCGCCGGTTCCGTACATCGTGATGGAGTACGTCGACGGCAGGACGCTGCGCGACCTGCTGCGCCAGGATCGGCGGCTGCTGCCCGAGCGCGCGGTCGAGCTGGTCGACGGCATCCTCCGGGCGCTCGACTACAGCCATCGCGGCGGCATCGTGCACCGTGACATCAAGCCGGCCAACGTGATGATCACGCGGGCGGGCGACGTCAAGGTGATGGACTTCGGCATCGCCCGCGCGATGGCCGACTCCGCGGCCACGATGACGCAGACGGCGCAGGTGATAGGGACCGCCCAATACCTGTCGCCCGAGCAGGCGCGGGGCGAGCGGGTGGACGCCCGTAGCGACATCTACTCCACCGGCTGCGTGCTCTACGAGCTGCTGACCGGCCAGCCCCCCTTCACCGGCGACTCTCCGGTCGCGATCGCCTACCAGCACGTGCGCGAGGAGCCGATCCCGCCCTCGCAGATCGACCCCGAGATCCCGCAGTGGGCCGACGCGATCGTGCTCAAGGCCATGGCCAAGGACCCGGCACACCGCTACCAGAGCGCGACCGAGATGCGGGCCGACATCCAGCGGGCGATGTCCGGCATGCCGGTCGACGCCCAGACGATGGCGATGACCGGCAACTACGGCCAGCAGGGCACCCGCATGATGTCGGCGACCCAGGTCGGCCAGGGCCCGGCCACGCAGCGCGGCGGCGGGATCCCCCCGTACGAGTACGGCGAGGGTGACGGCGGCGGCCGGGGCGGCCGGCGCAGGGCCAGCGGCGGTGGCGGCGGCAACGCGGTCAAGACGGCGTTGTGGATCATCATCCCGCTGCTGATCATCGGTGGTTTCGTCACGGTCGGCTATCTGGTGTTCGGCTCCAAGGGCACGCCGACCGACACGATGATCACCATCCCGTCGCTCGCCACCCAGCAGCGCGCGTACGCCGAGGACCAGCTCAAGAAGCTGGGGCTGACCGTCGAAGTGGTGCAGGAGGCCAGCTCCGAGGTCGACAAGGGCACGGTCATCAAGACCGACCCGGCCGAGGGCACCAAGGTCGAGAAGAACTCTCCCGTCAAGCTGTTCGTGTCCAAGGGCCCAGAGAAGATCAAGGTGCCGGACAACCTCGTCGGCCTGCCACAGGACGAGGCGATGAAGGTCCTGGCGGACGCCGGGCTGCGCGGCACGGTGAAGACCAGGAGCTCGACCAGGAAGCAGGGCACGGTCATCGCCACCAGCCCCAAGGCCGGTGAGGAGATCGAGAAGGACGGCACCGTCACCCTGTACGTGCCCAAGGAGCTGGGCGAGGTGCCGAGCGTGGTCGGCCTGACCGAGGAGGACGCGACCGCCCAGATCAAGGCGGCCGGGTTCCGGGTCAAGTCGGTGCCGCAGCCCAACGACCAGCCGGCCGGCACGGTCATCCAGCAGAACCCGCCGGAGGGCGCCAAGCAGCCGCCCAACACGACGATCACGATCGTGGTGTCGAGCGGTCCCGAGGAGCAGGCGCCGCCGCCCACCACGGACGTCCCGACGGACGAGCCCACGGATGAGCAGACGGACTTCCCGGACGAAGAGCCGACCGAGGACAACCCGATCGGCGACGAGGGCCTCAACGGCTGAGCCAGGCACGCGCTGAGGGCCGCCCATCCCCTGTGGGGGTGTGCGGCCCTTCGGCCGTCCAGGACGCGGTCACGGCCCCAGAGCCCTGGCCGGGCTGCGGCCGGGGCGGGCTCAGGACAGAACGGGCTGGGATCGTGGCGGGCTCGGGACAGAACGGGCTGGGGCCGCGAAGCACCCGGAAAACAGCGAACGCCCCCGCCGCTCGGGGGCAACGGCGGGGACGTTCACTTGTTTGTCGCGCTATGCGAGGCTTGCGTTACACAAATCCGCGCAACCAATTCTCGAGCAGCCGGTGCCCGTGCTCAGACAGCACGGACTCGGGGTGGAACTGGATGCCCTCGATCGGCGCCCGGCGGTGCCGCAGGCCCATGATGACGCCGTCCTCGGTGCGGGCCGTCACGTCGAGCACCTCGGGGACGGTCTCCGGCAGCACGGCGAGCGAGTGGTAGCGGGTCATCCGCACCGGCGAGGGCAGCGTCTCGAAGACACCCTTGCCGTCGTGGGAGATGGCGCTGGTGCTGCCGTGCACGAGCTCGGGCGCGCGGGCGACGGTGGCGCCGTAGGCGACGGCGATGGCCTGGTGGCCCAGGCAGACGCCGAGCAGCGGCCTGTGGTGCTCGGCGGCGTGGTGGACCAGGGGCACGCTGACGCCGGCCGCCTCGGGGGTGCCCGGCCCCGGGCTGACGAGGATGCCGTCGAAGCCGTCCGCGTCGCTCACGCGTACGTCGTCGCGCGGGCGCACGTCGCAGTCCGCGCCCAGCTGGCGCAGGTATTGGACGATGGTGTGGACGAAGCTGTCGTGGTTGTCCACGACCAGCACGCGGCTCATTGTCTTACGGTCACCTCGTCAAGCGTCACGGCGGGCTCGAACAGCGGGAACACGACATACCAGAGTACGGCCACCGCGAGAACGACCAGCGCCAGGGCCGCCAGTGCCTTCCTGGGCCGGCCGCCGGGCAATTTACGCCAGAGCCAGGCGTACATACCGCTCCTTTCCTGGCATGTCATTCCTTCCTCGGCTCGGTGTCCTTGAGCACGCCGTAGACGATGAGGCGCTCGGCCGCCGAATATTCGGGGTGGCAGGTGGACAGCGTGATGAAGGCGCGGATGGGCCGGATGTCGGGCTTGCCGGGCACGGGGGCGAGCACGTCGATCTCGTCGGGCCGCACGATGTCCTGGGAGGTCACGCGGTAGGTGTAGCGGGCCTCGCGGGCCTCCACGATGATCTCGTCGTCGCGTTCGAGCTCGTCGATCTCGTTGAACGGCGCCGCGTACGTGGTGCGGTGCCCCGACAGCACGAAGTTGCCGATCTGGCCCGGCATCGCGCTGTCGGGGTAGTGCCCCGGCCCCTTCTTCAGGTGCTCGGGATCGACGCCCTCGACGACGGCGTACCGGTAGTCGCGGCCCAGCCTGGGGATGCGCAGCAGGGCGACGGCCTGGCCCAGCTCGATCTTCGCCAGGCGGCCGTCCTTCTTCGCCGCCAGCTGGCGCTGGAGCAGGAGCTGCTGGCTCTGGGTGTAGGCACCGGTCCCCCAGAGCAGGTACGCGCAGAACAGCATGAGGATCAGGCCCGCGGTGATGCTCGTCTCCCCCACGGCCCGGAGCGTGGCCCGCATTCGATCAGCGTATTCGGCGAGGATGCGGCGGCTGGGGATCGCCATGTCATGCGCGTGGCGACTATCCTGGGGCACGCTTCAACTACGCTTAACGAAGAGCCTGTGGACGATCCGGAAGCCCAGGCCCTCAGCAGGAGTTATCCAGTGCCCAAGTCCAAGGCTCGCAAGAAGGCGGTCTACACCCCGCCGCAGAGGTCCCAGCAGGTCAAGGTCAGCCCGCGCTGGCTGGCGCCCACGATGGTCGTCGCATGGATCATCGGCATCCTGTGGATCGCGATCTACTACGTCGCTCCGCAGGCGCCCTTCTTCAGCGACCTCCAGAACTGGAACCTGCTGATCGGGTTTGTTTTCATCATCTTCGGTGTGGTGCTTTCCACCCGCTGGCGTTAGTTCTTTCCACAGTCTTTTCCACAGCCTGGGGAAGTCAGCTCAGGAGGCTGACAATCGCTGGGGCGCGCACCAGCACGAGCGCCACCAGCAGGGCCAGCGCTCCAGCGATCGCCAGCACGTGCCAGAGGGTCCTGTTGGTCTTGGGCAGGTAGGCCAGCGCGAGGGCCAGCACCGTGCCCGTGATCAGCCCGCCGACGTGACCGGTCCAGCTGATGCGCAACCCGGAGATCGCGGGCAGCACGAACGTGATGGCCAGGTTGAGCGCGATGACCACGCCGATGCCCCGCACGTCCAGGTTGAGCCGGCGGCCCACCACGAACACCGCGCCGAACATGCCGAAGACGGCTCCCGAGGCGCCGACCGTCCACGAGTTGAGCGGGTCGAGCCAGAGGCCGAGCACCGATCCGCCCAGCGCGCTGAGCAGGTAGATGGCCGCGAAGCGGACATGCCCGAAGGCTCGCTCAAGGTAGGGGCCGATCGCGAAGATGGCCCAGCCGTTGAACAGGATGTGCAGGAAGTTGCCGGAGTCGTGGACGAAGGCCGAGGTGATCAGCCGGTAGTACTGGCCGATGGCGACGCCGACCGGCTGCATCGCCAGCGCCGTGCCGACCGCTTGGCCCGTCAGCAGCTGCGCGGCGAAGACCAGCCCGGTGAGGCCCAGGATCGCCCAGGTCACGTAGGGGGTGCGGACGACGTTTCCCCCGAAGGCGGACTTGGCCTGGCGGATGCCCTTGTTGCCCTCCGCCACGCACTCCGGGCACTGGAAGCCGACCGCCGCGTCACGCATGCAGTCGGGACAGATGGGGCGCTCGCAACGCTGGCAGCGGACCCAGGTCTCCCTGTCGGGATGACGGAAGCACGTGGGCACGGCCTCAGCCGGCTGCTCGGGCTGAGGAGGCGGGCTGGGCGGCTGGCTGGTCATGACCGAAAGCCTATGGCTTGCGCGGCCGCTCCGCGTGTCGCGGAATCGACCGGTGAACCGACCGGTGGCCGCCCGGCCCGCGCCCCCTGATCAGCCCTGGACGCGGTCGATGGTGACCGACTCCAGGACGACGTCGTTGAGCGGCTTGTCGCGGCGGTCCGTCTGCGTCTTGCCGACGGCGTCGACGACTTCCTGCCCCTCGATCACCTCGCCGAAGATCGTGTGCTTGCCGTTGAGATGCGGCGTCGGCACGAGGGTGATGAAGAACTGCGAGCCGTTGGTGCCCCGGCCGCCGCGGACGCCCGCGTTGGCCATCGCCAGCAGATAGGGCCGGTTGAAGTAGAGATCCGGGTGAATCTCGTCGTCGAACTCGTAGCCCGGGCCGCCGATGCCCTGACCCAGGATGTCGCCACCCTGGATCATGAAGCCGGAGATGATCCGGTGGAAGATCGTGTTGTTGTAGTAAGGCCCCTTGCCCTTCTCGCCGGTGCCCGGGTGAGTCCACTCGCGAGTGCCTTCGGCCAGCTCAACGAAGTTTCGGACCGTTTTCGGGGCCTGGTTGGGGAAAAGTTCTACCTTGATAGTGCCGTGGTTCGTCTTCAGATTTGCGATCAGCTTCTCAGCCACGAGACAGCTGCCCCCCTCTATGCACAGGGTTGGTTTTGTGATGTTTTGAGGACTATGGCCGTTCGGCCTCCAGAGCCATCCTCCCACGAGTGGCCATGATTGAGCCGCCTTGTCCAGGGAAGGTCAGGCTCGGGGCCCCATCGACAGGGGAGGTTGTCGTGTCCCTGACACTGAGAAAACGCCGCGTGGTCATAGAAGTTCCCGCCACGTGGGTGGGCCGTGTGAAGGCCCGGGCCGTGGAAACCGGCCAGCGCATGCAGCCCATGGCGGATCAGGCCAAGGTGGTCGCCGCCCAGCGCATAGAGGACGCCCGATACTGGGCGGCACCGCGGCTGGAGTCTGCGGCGCACGGGTTCGAGGACCAGGTCGCACCCAAGGTCAGCTCGATGCTGACCGCGGCGGCCAGGAAAATCGATCCCACACCATCGCATTCACGGCGATGGCCGATGCTCGTTCTGATGACAGGCGTCGCGGTAGGAACCATCGGTTACCTGTTCTACCGCCGCAACGCCCAGCAGTGGACCGAGCACATGAAGGACTCCGCTTCCGATGCGTCGCGCTGGGCCAGCGAAAAGGCGGACAGGTCTACCGGCTCCGCGGACCGTATGGCGTCCAATGTGTCGAGCAAGGCGGATGAGACTTCTCACAAGATGTCTTGATCCCGCCAGAAGAAGCGCGCCCCCGATCCGATCGGGGGCGCGCTTCCGCGTCCAGAGGTCGTCGATACGGACGCTGTTGACGCGCTACCAAGCGCTTGCTACAAACCCGAGCATGGCACTCTCTCCGCTCGACGACTATCCCGTGCACCAGGCGGCCCAGGTCATGCGGCACGCGGCCACCTCCGACCGCAACTTCTACGACCGGTACTACTTCAACTGCCACGCGGGCACCGACGAGCTCATGCTGATCGTCGGCCTCGGCCAGTACCCCAACCTCGGCGTCACCGACGCCTTCGCCTGCGTACGCCACCGGGACCTGCACCGCGTCGTACGGGCCTCGCGCGAGCTCGGAGCCGACCGGATGAACACCGAGATCGGCCCGTTCCGCGTCGAGATCGTCGAAGGGCTCAAGCGGCTCAGGGTGGTCCTGGAGCCGAACGAGCACGGCCTGTCCTTCGACCTCCTCTGGGAGGGCACGATCCCGGCGACGCTGGAGCCCAGGCACTTCCTGCGGTGGCAGGAGCGGGTCATGTTCGACTCGGTACGCCTGGCGCAGACGGGCCGCTGGTCCGGGACCATCAGGATCGGCGAGGAGGACATCCCGATCACCCCCGACCGCTGGCAGGGCACCCGGGACCGCTCCTGGGGCATCCGACCGGTCGGCGAGCCGGAGCCGCCCGGCATCCAGGCCAAGAACTCCGGCACGTTCTACTGGCTCTACACGCCGATGCGGTTCGATGACCACGCCATCCTCTGCATCATCCAGGAGGACGAGCGCGGCCGGCGGGTGCTGGAGGAGGCCGTACGCGTCTGGTCGGACGGGCGCGAGGAGGAGTATCTCGGCCGGCCGGAGTACCGGCCCGTCTACGCGCCGGGGACGCGTGACGTGGTCGAGGCCACGATCACCTTCGCCCCGCCCGGCGGCAAGCCGTTCGACGTGCACTGCACCCCGCTGCTGCCGGTGCACCTCATGGTCGGCACCGGCTACGGGCTGGAGCCGGACTGGAAGCACGGGATGTACCAGGGCGAGGGGCCCGTCGTGCAGGGCGTGACGTACCGGCTGCCCGACGACGCCGCCAGGATGTGGGGCCTGGTGGACGCCGTCGGGCGCTTCGAGTACGACGGGCTCGTCGGCCACGGCCTCTACGAGTACTGGGCGCTCGGCCCGCACCCGTCGTTCCCGGCGGCCTGAGCTACTCGGGCTTCTTGCAGATGATCTTGATGGTCTTGGCCTCGCCTTCAGGCGCCCCCGCGCCCTCTCCGGCCTTCTGGAAGAGCACCGCCTCGTCGCCGGGCTCGGCTCCGTCGGCCGGCAGGGCG
>NZ_VCKX01000150.1 GCF_005889725.1 Nonomuraea zeae | reverse complement strand
GTCCACCAGCCCCGCCACCACCCCGCCCAGCCCCGTGGCCGCGGCCGTGCCGAGGGCGGCGGCGCCCATGAGGTCCGTCAGCGCGCGCTGGCGCACCGAGGTGTGCACGGTGTCGCCCACGTACGTCAGGCCGGTGGGGATGATCGCGCCGAAGCACGCGCCGGTCACGATCCTGGCCACCACCAGCGCCCCGAGCACCGGCATCAGCGCGGAGACCACCCCGGCCAGTGCCGCGCCGAGCAGCGCCCCGCGCATCACCCGGACCCGCCCGAACCGGTCGGACAGCACGCCCCACAGCGGCTGCGTCAGCCCGTACGCCAGGTAGTAGCCGCTGGCGACGGCGACGGAGGCCGAGAGCGAGACCCCCAAGTCCGTCGAGATCACCACCAGCATCGGGCTCACCGCGAAGCGGTCGAAGCTGCTGATGGCGGCGGCCAGGGACAGGGTCCTCGGCGGGCGGGTGAGGATCAGGGGAGGCGCGGGGGTGTTCATATGTCCATTACTTGGTCGGCCAGCAAAGATACGGTCAACAATAAACACACCTTAAATGGGGACATGTCGCCCGGCTTGAGTAGGCTCTGACGGTTGCCCTCGTTCTCTTGAGGAGTCCCGTGACCGCCTTCGCCCTTGATGACCCCTTTGACCGCGGCTCCGGCCTGCCCAGGCCGGGCAGCCTGCTGCGGACGGCCGCCGACTCGATCCCGCCCTCGGGGCTCGTGCTGCTGGCCATCGTCTCGGTGCAGCTCGGCGCGGGTTTCGCCAAGGAGCTGTTCGCGGCGCTGCCGCCGAGCGCGGTGGTGTTCCTGCGCATCGCGGCCGGCGCGCTGATCATGGGCTCGCTGGTCCGGCCACGGCTGAAGGGGCTGGCCTGGCGTGACTGGGCGGTGGGGATCGGCTTCGGCGTCACCCTCGCGGTCATGAACCTGGTCTTCTACGAGGCCCTGGCCCGGCTGCCGATGGGGATCGCGGTGGCCATCGAGTTCCTGGGACCGCTGGGGGTGGCCGTGGCGGCCTCCAGGCGGCGCATCGACCTGTTGTGGGTCGGGCTGGCCGGGGCGGGCGTGGTGCTGCTCGCGCCCTGGGGGCAGTCGGCGTCGGTGAACTGGGCCGGCATCGCGTTCGCGATGGTGGCGGGGGCCTGCTGGGCCGGTTACATCCTGCTGTCCGCGGCGGCGGGGCAGCGCTTCCCGGGCACGACCGGGCTGTCGTTCGCGATGATCGTGTCCGCCGTGGTGATCGCTCCCATCGGCATCACGACCGGCGGAGCGGAGCTGTGGCAGCCGGAGCTGCTGCTCATCGGGCTGGGCGTGGGGCTGCTGTCGTCGGTGATCCCGTACTCGCTGGAGCTGCAGGCGCTGCGGCGGATGCCCAAGCAGGTGTTCGGCATCCTCATGAGCCTGGAGCCGGCCGTGGCGGCGCTGATCGGGGTGCTGGTACTGAGCGAGTTCCTGCACGTGCAGCAGTGGGCGGCGATCATCTGCATCGTGGCCGCGAGCCTGGGCTCGACCCGGGTGTCGAAGCGCAGGAAGTAGGCCCCAGGAAGTGGGCCCCAGGAAGTAGACGCCGGAAGTGGACGCGGGCAGTAAGCGCGGGGAGCCCGCCTGGCGGACCGCCGCGCGCCCGTGGGATGGGGTCTCGGGCGCGCGGCGGGGGGCTCGGCTCGGTGGGCGGGGTGTGCCGAGCCCGCGGAAGGTCAGCGGAATGCGGGGGTCCGCTTGACCAGGCTGATGCCGGCCTCCGGAGCCGGGTGGGCCCGGGGGCGGCAGGGTCGATCCGATGAGGATCAGGAAGGCGGACCGTCGCGCGTGGCGCCGTCCGGTCGGCCCGAGTCGAGGGTACCTCCCCCGGCGCGTGCGCGATCCCTAAATGTCAGAATTTAGTGCTCGGCCCAAATGCCGCGTACGTGGCCGATGTGCTTCGCCATGAGCTGTCCGACGGCCTCGGAGTCGCCGCTCTTGAGCGCGTCGAGCAGCTCGAGGTGCTCCCTGGCCGAACCGCTCAGGGTGCCGCGCTCCGACAGCTGGGACAGGCCGTAGAGCCTGGCCCGGTTACGCAGGTCGCGCACCACCTCGACCAGGTGCACGTTGCCGGACAGCGCCAGCAGCTCGACGTGGAAGCGCAGGTCGGCGTCCACGTACGCGAGCAGGTCGCCGCGCTCGCTGGCCGCCACGATCTCCTCGGCGACGGGCCTGAGCCGCTCGAACTCCTCCGCCCGCGAGCTGTCGGCCAGCCGCGCCACGGTGGGCACCTCGATGAGCTGGCGGATCTCGGTGAGCTCGTCGAGGTCGCGGTCGGACAGCTCGGTCACCCTGAAGCCCTTGTTGCGCACCGCCTCGACCAGGCCCTCCTTGGCCAGGTCGAGCATGGCCTCGCGGACGGGCGTCGCGGAGACCCCGAACTGCGCGGCCAGCACCGGTGCGGAATAGACCACGCCGGGGCGCATCTCACCGGTGATCAGCGCGGCGCGCAGCGCGTGCGCGACCTGCTCGCGCAGGCTCTGCCGCTCCCCCACCATCGGCAGGTCGAGCCGGTCATCGGCAGCCATCCGCCCATCCCTTCCTATACCCACGCCTCGTAAGCGGCAGCCGCGACCACGAGGTCCTCCCACGCCATGCCCGTGCTCTTGAACACGCGCGGCCCCGGACCGGTGACCGCTCCTCCGGCGATCAGCTCGGCGAGGTTACCGGCGAGATGACCAGTCGCGATCGTACCTCGGGAGATCGGGATGATCACATCCCCCGCCTCCTCCAGGGCGGCCGCCCTGGCCTCGACGACCACGGTGGCGCGGGCGACGAGGTCGCCGTCGAGCTCGCGGGCGCCGGGCTCGTGCGAGCCGACCGCGACGACGGTGGCGCCGTCGCGGGCGAGCTTACCGGGGAACAGCGGGCGTCTGGCGGTCGTGCAGCAGGCGATGAGATCCGCCGCCGCCACCGCCTCCGCGACCTCTTCTGTGACCTCTTCTGTGACCTCTTCTGGGACCTCTTCTGCGACCTCATCCAGGACGGCAGGCCGCGCGGGCCGCGCGGTCAGGGCGCGGGCGGTGAGGCCGAGCTCGCGGCACCGGCCGGCGAGCGCCTCGGCGCGGTCCGCGTCCCGCCCGACCACGCTCACCTCCTCCACGGGCCGCACCGCGCGCAGGGCCAGCACGTGCCCCCACGCCTGCGGCCCGCTCCCGAACACCACCAGCCGCCTGGCCCCCGGCTCCGCCAGGTGCCGGACGGCGAGCGCGGAGACGGCGGGCGTGCGCAGCGAGGTGAGCGCGATCCCGTCCATCGCCGCGAGCGGCGCCAGGGTGTCGCCGTCGAGCAGCAGGTACGTCCCCTGGATCCGGGGCAGCCCCCGATCGGGGTTGCCCGGGGCGATGGTGACGGCCTTCACCCCGGCGTACCGGCCGGCCGCGGCGGGCATCAGCAGGAGCTGCCCGGCGGGCAGGTCCACGATCGGCCGCTGCGGCGTCCGCTCCGGGTCGAGCCCGGCGCGAAGGGCGTCCTCAAGGATCTGTACGGCCCGCCCGACCGGCACCAGCCGCTCCAGCGTCCCCGCGTCGAGATATGGCAGAGCGGTCATCGCAGCGTGAACCCCAAACCGATCGGATCCTCAGGATCGAGCTCGAAGGCGTGCCTGCCGGTCCGGTAGGCCATGCCCTCGATCTCCGGGACGACCCCTTCCGCCACCTGGCCGGTCACGCGGGCGAGGAAGGAGCTGCCCACGATGCTGCTGTGGAGCAGCGCGCCGCGCAGCCCCGAGTCGTGCAGCAGCGCCAGCCGGGCGGCCGTGCCCGACCCGCAGGGCGAGCGGTCCACCTCGCCGTCGGCGAACACGGTCACGTTGCGCTGGTGCGCCACGCCCGACTCCTCCGGCAGCTCGTCGTAGAAGATCACCCCGTAGACGCCGGACAGCCGGTCGTCGGAAGGGTGGCGGGAAGCGGGGTGCCCGGCCAGGTCGGCCTTGACCCGCCGGGCGTGCTCGATCAGCGCGCCCAGGTGCTGCGGCGCCACCGACAGCCCCAGCGCGCCCGCGGGCATCGACGCGTAGATCGCGCCACCGTACGAGATGTCCACCTTGGTCCCGGCGGCGACCACGTCCCGGGCGATCACGTAGGACGGGACGCTCACGAACGTCACCGCCTGCACCCGCCCGCCCGCGCAGCGCACCCGCGCTCTGACCCGGCCGGACGGCACGTCGACGACCACGTCCGTCTCGCCGTCCGGGTCCGCCTCGACCAGCCCTTCGTGCACCGCGTACGCGCCCAGCGCGATCGTGCCGTGGCCGCACGCGGTGGAGAAGCCGTCCTTGTGCCAGAACAGCGCACCCAGCCGGGCGCCCGGGTCGTCCGGCGGGACGAGGAAGCAGCCGTACATGTCGGCGTGCCCGCGCGGCTCGTGGCACAGCAGCCGCCGCACGTCGTCGAACTCGGCGGACGCGGCGGCGTACGCCCGGCGCGACAGCACGTCGGCGCCGGGAACCTCGGGCACGCCGCCCGTCACGATGCGGAACGGCTCGCCGCCGGTGTGGTAGTCGACGGTGGTGATCACCCGCCCGCTCACAACTCGAATCCGGCGGGGAACGGGTCGCGCGGGTCGAGGAAGTACTGAGCGGTGCCGGTGATCCAGGCGCGGCCGGTGATGGACGGGACGACCGCGACGGCGCCGCCCACGGTGGTCTCCTCCAGGAGCCGGCCGGTGAAGCTGGTGCCGATGAACGACTCGTTGACGAAGTCCCTGCCGAGCGGCAGCTCGCCGCGGGCGTGCAGCTGGGCCATGCGGGCGCTGGTGCCGGTGCCGCAGGGCGAGCGGTCGAACCAGCCGGGGTGGATGGCCATGGCGTGCCGCGAGTGGTGCGCGTCGGAGCCGGGGGCGGCGAAGTAGACGTGGTGGCAGCCCCTGATGCGGTCGTCCTCGCGGTGCACGGGCTCGTCGGAGGCGTTGATCGCCTCCATGGTGGCCAGCCCGGCGGCGATGATCTCGTTCTTGGCCTTGCGGTCGAAGGGCAGGCCGTAGTGGTCGAGGTGCACGATCGCGTAGAAGTTGCCGCCGTAGGCCAGGTCGTACGGGATCTCCCCGAACCCGGGCACCCGCACCTTGGCGTCCAGCCTGTCGCAGTAGGAGGGCACGTTGCGCAGGGTCACCGAGGTGGCGGCCCCGTCCTCGACGGCCACGTCGACCTCGACCAGCCCGGCCGGAACCTCCAGGCGCAGGGTGGTGACCGGTTCGACGACCTCCACCATGCCGGTCTCCACGAGCACGGTGGCCACGCCGATGGTGCCGTGCCCGCACATCGGCAGCAGCCCCGACACCTCGATGAACAGCACGCCCCAGTCCGCGTCCGGCCTGGTGGGCGGCTGCAGGATGGCGCCGCTCATGGCGGCGTGGCCGCGCGGCTCGGTCATCAGCAGGGTGCGGATGTCGTCGAGGTGGTCGCGGAAGTAGACGCGCCGCTCGGCCATGCTCCCCCCGGGGATCACGCCCACCCCGCCGGTGATCACGCGGGTGGGCATGCCCTCGGTGTGGGAGTCGACGGCGTGGAAAACGCGCTTGGTCCTCATCGCAGCCCTTCTGCCAGTGCCTTCTCGGTCGCGGCGCGCACGACGGCGGCCTGCTCTCCGGCCAGCGGCAGCCTGGGCTGCCTGCACGGCCCGCCGTGCCGCCCCGCCAGGTCCATCGACAGCTTGATGGCCTGGACGAACTCGGTCTTGGAGTCCCAGCGCAGCAGCGGGTGCAGCTTGCGGTAGAGGGGCAGCGCGGTGTCCAGGTCGCCGGCGAGCGCGGCTCGGTAGAGGGCGACGCTCGCGGCGGGCAGCGCGTTGGGGTAGCCGGCCACCCAGCCTACCGCTCCGGCCACGCCCAGTTCGAGCAGCACGTCGTCGGAGCCGACCAGCAGGTCGAGCTCGGGGGCCAGCTCGGCCAGCTCGTACGCCCGGCGTACGTCCCCGGTGAACTCCTTGACCGCCACGATGAGCCCCTCCTCGTGCAGCTTGGCCAGCAGCGCGGGCGTCAGGTCCACCTTGGTGTCGAACGGGTTGTTGTAGGCCACGACCGGCACGCCGGCCTTGGCGACCTCGCGGTAGTGCTCGATCACGGCCCGCTCGTCGGCGCGGTAGGAGTTCGGCGGCAGCAGCAGCACCGAGCCGCAGCCCAATGCGCCCGCCTGCTCGGCCCAGCGGCGGGACTCGGCCGCTCCGTACGCTCCCGCGCCCGCCATCACGCGAGCGCCGCCGACGGCCTCGACCGCGGTCTCGATCACCTTGGTCCGCTCCTGCGGGGTGAGCGTCTGGTACTCGCCGAGCGAGCCGTTCGGCACGACGCCGTCGCAGCCGTTCTCGACCAGCCAGCGGCAGTGCGCTGCGTAGCCGTCGAAGTCGACCGACAGGTCGTCGTGCAGGGGCAGCGCGGTGGCGACCATGACGCCGTGCCAGGGCTTGCTGCGGTTGTCCATTGATGTCCTCCGTGTGAGGGGGTCCGGGTGAGTGGTCAGGAGCTCAGGTCTTGGGGAGCCCGCCGGCTCCGTCGCCGGCTGGGCCCTGGCGCTCGCCGCCCAGCGTGCTGAGGGCGCCGAGCGTGACGGGCTGGGCGATCGGGCGGCGGGGCGGCTGCGGCCGCTCCCCGGCCAGGCAGGAGACGGCATAGCCGCAGATCCGGCCCTGGCACCAGCCCATGCCGGGCCTGGCCAGCAGCTTGACGGCGCGCGCGTCGGTCGCGCCGAGGCGCTGCGCCTCGCGTACGCGCTCCAGCGGCACCTCCTCGCACCGGCACACCAGCGTGTCGTCGCGCAGCCACCCCTGCCAGCCGGGCCGGACGGGGTACGCCCGCTGCAACGCCGCGCCGAACGCCTGCCACCGCTCCCGCCGGCGCACCAGCACCCCGGCGATCCCGCCGGACCGGCCGGCACCGTCGACACGGGCGTCGGCCGCGATGGACAGGCCGGCGATCCGGCCTTCGAGCTCGGAGAGCCGCCATCCGCCCACCCCGGTGGGCTCGCCCGCGGCCCAGACCCCGGGAACGGTGGTGCGCTGGTCGCCGCCGGCGTTCAGGACGGGGCTGCCGTCCACGTCCCGCCGGGTCTCGCAGCCGAGTTGCACGCCCAGCTCGATCTGGGGCAGGAACCCGAAGCCCGTGGCCACGGTGTCGCACTTGACGACGCGGGTGGCGAGAACGTTCCAGTCCTGGTCGAGGCGGGCCACGGTGACGGCCTCCACCTCGTGCTCGCCGTGCGCCGCAATCACGGCCCGGCGCGTCCGGTACGGCACCCGATGCCGGGCCAGGCTCGCCGCGTACCCGGCCGCCTCCCCGGCCTTGCCCAGGGCCAGCAGCGGATGCCTGGCCAGCCCGAGCCCGCCGTTGGCCTCGAGCACGCCCAGCACCCTGGCGCCCGCCCCGGCCAGCCCGGTCGCCACGGGCAGCAGGAAGGGCCCGGTGCCGGAGATCACGATCCGCCGGCCCGCCACCACGCCGTTGCCCTTGAGCAGCGCCTGGGCGCCGCCCGCCGTGAGCACGCCGGGCAGGTCCCAGCCGGGGAAGGGCAGCGGCCGGTCGTGCGCGCCGGTGGCGATCAGCAGCCGCCGCGCCCGCACGGTGACGGGCCGCTCCTGCGGCGCGCCCGGGTCCCGCGTCACGCAGTGCACGACGAGATCGCCGTCAGGCTCGCGCGCGACGCTCCACACCTGGTGCCGCAGCAGCAGGTCGGCCCGCTCGCCGAGCGCCCGCGCCTGCCGCAGGAACCGGTCGAGCCCCGGCGCCGCCTCATGCCCGGTCGCGGGCCCGGAGGGTGCGGCATGGCGGAAGTACTGGCCGCCGAGCCGGGCCGCCGAGTCGACGAGGGCCACGCGCAACCCGGCCTGCGCCGCCGTCAGCGCGCCCGCCACTCCGGCGGGGCCGCCGCCCACCACCACCAGGTCGTACGTCATGACGTCGTCACCTCGTCGCCGGGAGCCGCCTCGATCAGGCAGGCCCGTTCAGGAGCCCGCCCGTTGACGGAGATCAGGCAGTCGAAGCAGACCCCGATCCCGCAGAACAGCCCGCGCGGCCGCCCGCCGAACCGGGTGGTGCGCCATGACCGCACCCCGGCCGCGTGCAGTGCCGCGCCGATCGTCTGTCCTGGCACGACCGGCACGGACCGGCCGTCGATCGTGATGTGGAACGTCACAGCGACTCCTCTGCGAAGCGGTCCGGGCGGAAGGGACTCAGGTCCAGGTCGGGCTCGGCCCCGGTGAGCACCTGGGCGAGCAGGTGACCGGTGGCCGGCGCGAGCCCGATGCCCGCCCCTTCGTGACCGCAGGCGTGGTACAGGCCCGGCAGGCGCGGATCGGCGCCGATGACGGGCAGGTGGTCGGGGCAGTACGGGCGGAAGCCGCAGTAGGACCGGATGGCCCGCACGTCCCGCAGCGCGGGGAAGAGCGCGACCGCCTGCTCGGCCAGCCGGGCGAGCACGGGGACGGAGGTCGTCCGGTCGAAGCCGACCCGCTCCCTGCTGGCCCCGATGAGCACGGTCCCCGCCGGGGTGCCCTCCACGACGGCCGAGGTCTCCAGGCCGGCCGAGTCGCTGGCGACGTTCGTCACGTAGGCGGCGGTGTAGACCTTGTGCCGGATCAGCGGCTCGGCGAGGGGCTCCGTGACGAGGATGAAGCCGCGCCTGGGCAGGATCGGCAGGTGCACGCCGGCCAGCGCGGCCACCTCGCCGCCCCAGGTGCCCGCCGCGTTGATCACCGCGTCGCCGCGTATGTCGCCGTGCGAGGTGCGTACGCCCGTCACCCGCTCTCCCGAGCGGGTGAACCCGGTCACCTCGGCCCCGAGCCGCAGGCGCAGCGTGCCGTGGCCGAAGCTGTCGGCGCCGTGCCTGAGCAGGCGCGCGGCGGCCAGCATGGGCTGCACCTGGGCGTCCTGCGGGTAGTAGACGCCGCCGGCCAGGTCGCCCGCCAGGTGCGGCTCGTAGTCGCGCAGGGACTCGGCGGCCACGAGGGTGTGCTCCACCCCCTGCTTGGCGGCCAGCTCGGCCAGCACCCGCCGGACCTCGTCGGTCTCCGCGACGACCAGCCCGCCCTTGGCCTCGAACTCGAACCCCCCGCCACCCGTGGAGCCGTCAGGCGACGAGCCGCTCGGGCCGGCCAGCGAGCGCCACAGCCGGTTCGACAGCACGGCCAGGTCGAGCTCGGGGCCCGGCTCCTTGTCGGACACCAGCACGTTGCCTTCACCGGAGCCCGTGGTCCCGCCCGCCACCGGCCCGCGGTCGACCACGGTCACGTCCAGTCCCGCACGCGCGGCGTAGTAGGCGCAGGCCGCCCCCACCACCCCCCCGCCGACGACGATCACGTCGGACATCAACACCTCCCACTCAGTAATATGTCACATACCTCGCTACTTGAGAAGTCCGTTCCCACGGGCTGGGACGAGAGCCGGTTCCCGGTGGGCGGACCGGACTACCAGGCCCTTACCATCGATGACGTGAAGCTATCCACGGACCGCGCCAACCCTTTCGTGCGCTTTCTGCTGTCCTTCTGGGCGCCGACCGCGCGGTCGATGCGCGGCTGGGCGATGGCGTCGGTGGTGGTCAACGCGGGCATCGCGGTGACGGGCGCGGGCGTGCGCGTCACCGGTTCCGGGCTCGGCTGCCCGACCTGGCCGAAGTGCACGCCGGACAGCTTCCTGCCGGTTCCGCATCCCGAGGTCTCGATGATCAACATGTTCGTCGAGTTCGGCAACCGGCTGCTGACCTTCCTGGTGCTGGCGGTGGGGGCCGCGTGCGTGCTCGCGGTGCTGCGCCTGGCGCCGCGCAGGCGCTCCCTGCTCTGGCTGGCCCTGCTGCAGCCGGCCGGGATCGTGGTCCAGGCCCTGTGGGGCGGGCTGGTGGTCAACACGATGCTCAACCCGTTCACGGTCGGCATGCACTTCCTGATCTCCACCGGCCTGATCGCCGCCTGCTGGATGCTCTACGCGCGCTCCGGCGAGGGTGACGGCCCCGCCCGGCGGGTGGTCCACCGCGATGTCCGCAGGGTGGCCTACGTCCTGCTCGCGGCGGTGTTCGTGCTGCTGGTGGCCGGCGTGGTGGTCAGCGGCACGGGCCCGCACTCCGGCGACGTGATGGCCTCGCGCTTCGACCTGGACATCGAGGCCGTGGCGCGGCTGCACGCCGACGTCGTCTACATCGTGGTCGGGCTGACGTTCGCGCTGCTGCTGGCGCTGCACGTGAGCAACGCGCCCAGGGCCGCCAGGCGCGCGGCGCTGGGGCTGTTCGCGGTGGAGCTGGCGCAGGGCGTGATCGGCTACACCCAGTACTTCCTGGCCGTGCCCGCGCTGCTCGTGCTCGTGCACGTGCTCGGCTCCACGCTGGTGTGGATCGCCACGCTCAGGGTGGTCACCTCGCTGCGCACGCGGACCCCCGAGCCGGTCCCGGCCGCCGGCCACTCCCCCGCCGAAGCGGCCGCCGCCGTCTGAGGGGATATGCCAGGGTATGGGGTGCTAGGTCCGCCACTCCCCCACCGCAGAGGTGTGCGATTTGCTGGGAAAAGTCCGCCCCACTCGTAAGGCGCTACGCCGTACGTACCAGGGTCTGGTGGGGCTCAGCGTGCTCGCCCTCGCCCCCATGACCTGGGCCTGGCTCAGCAGCTCCGGGCACCGGGCGGCGGCCGAGGGCGCCGGCTGGCCGGCGCGCGTCCCCGTGACGCAGGCCGCGCTGGTCCTGGGCGCGGGCCTGTACGGCACGCAACCCACGCAGATGCTGGCCCGCAGGCTCGACATCGCCGCCGACCTCTACCACGCGGGCAAGGTACGCGCCCTGCTGCTCTCCGGCGACAACAGCCGCAAGGACTACGACGAGCCGACGGCCATGCGCGACTACCTGCGCGGCAAGGGCGTGCCCGACGCGGTGATGGTGCTGGACTACGCCGGCTTCGACACGTGGGACTCGTGCGTGCGGGCGCGCAAGGTGTTCGGGGCCGAGCGGATCACCGTGGTGACGCAGGAGTTCCACCTGCCGAGGGCCGTGACGCTGTGCAGGACGGCCGGGCTGGAGGCGTTCGGGGTGGGTGACGACTCCGCCAGGCGGTGGGCCTCGATCACCTACGTCTACGCCGCCCGCGAGCTGTTCGCCACCGCCAAGGCGTTCGCCGACTCGATGGTCCTGAACTCCGACCCGGTCTACCCGGGGCCGCGCGAGGTCTCGCTGACCCGGATCCTGGGTCAGCCGGGGGCGCCCGGCGCGTAGCCGGGCGGCGGGCTGCCCTTGGGGGCCGACCTGGCGTGGATCGTCGGCACGGGGAAGTCCGCGCGGGCGGTGCTCATGCACTCGAGCAGAGCCCGCTGCTCCTCGTGGAAGGCCTGCTCGCCGACCATGTGCCGGGCCGCGCGCTCGTGCAGCAGGCCCAGCTCGGTGGCGGCGAGCTGGTAGTCGCGCATCGCGCGCAGCCCGCGCTTGCCGCCGTGCAGCTTGGCCCACTGCCTGGCCTGCCGCCGCCTGGCGAAGGCCGACAGCATGTAGATGTCGGCCTGCGTGACCAGCTTGGTCGGCTCGTAAGGTGGCAGGTAGCCCTGGATGAGCGCGACGATGCGCCGCCGGTCCCTGAAGACCACGCCCATCAGCACGATCAGCACCACCAGCAGCGCCAGGTAGGCCACCACGAGCCCGGGGAAGCCGCCGTAGGAGGCCAGGCCGTTCCACAGGCCGTGCAGGATCATCGCGCCCGACCAGCCCGCCAGGATGTAGAAGATCCGCTCGGAGCCGCCGCGCTGGGCCGCGTAGGCGACGCCGACCCCGATCATGGAGCTGAACAGCGGGTGCGCGAGCGGCGACAGGATGCCGCGCAGCACCACCGTGACGGCCAGCCCCTTGACCCCGGACTCGGAGTTGAGCGCGGCGATGTAGTAGCTGACGTTCTCGCTCATGGCGAAGCCGAGGCCGACCATGCTGGCGTAGATGATGCCGTCGGTGGGCCCGTCGAGCTCGGCCCTGCGGAACTTGAGCAGGCCCAGCAGCACCAGGCCCTTCATCGTCTCCTCCACCACGGGAGCGCCGAACGTGGCGGCGATGTTGCGGGCGCTGGCCTCCGACAGCCGGGCGGTGTCGATGATGTAGTGCAGGTTGAGAGAGTTGATCACGCCTGCCGCCAGCACCGCGATGCCCGCGCCCCACGCGAAGGCGAAGATCAGGTTGCTGCGCGGCTCCGGCTCCATCCTGTCGAGCGCCAGCACCCCCGCGAGCAGCAACGGCACCGGCGCCAGGGCCAGCACGAGCGCGATGAAGAACTGCACCGGCGCGCCGTTGAGCACGTCGAAGGAGAAGGAGACGAGAGCGCAGATGCCGGTGAGGACCAGCCCGATGATCAACGCGAACGATGGGCGGTCCTTCAACACCCAGCGTGGATCACGGGTCGCCATAGGGTGACTTTAACGGATCAGGGAGCCGGGGTCCGTGCCGGTCCGCGCGGACCCGCGAAGCGGGTAGCCACTCCTCACCGTCCGGACACGCAGGGCGTTCATCTTCGCACATCTCCGCGGTGGGCCGGCGCCGTCAGGCGAGCAGCGGGTCGATCGCGACGGCGAGGAAGAGCAGCGCCAGGTAGGCGTTGGACCAGTGGAAGAAGCGCATGGGCCGCAGGTCGACGCCGCTCTTGCCGGCGTTGAGCCGGGCCAGCAGGCGGTGGACCTCCCACAGGCACATGACCCCGAGCACGGCCGCCACGGCGGGGTAGAACAGGGTGGTGCCCGCCACCGGCCACAGCGCCAGCGAGCACAGCACGGTCGCCCAGGTGTAGGCGATCGACTCCATGATGACCCGGCGCTCGGTGGCCACGACCGGCAGCATCGGCACCTTGGCCGCCGCGTAGTCCTCCTTGTAGCGCATGGCCAGCGTCCAGGTGTGCGGCGGCGTCCAGAAGAACACCACGCCGAACAGGACCAGCGGGGCCCAGTCGAGCCGCTCGGTGATGCCCGCCCAGCCGATCATCACCGGCATGCAGCCGGCGATGCCGCCCCACACGATGTTCTGGGCGGTGCGCCGCTTGAGCAGCATCGAGTAGACCAGGACGTAGAACAGGATCGCCGCGAGCGACAGCACCGCGGCCAGCCAGTTGGTGGTGAGCCACAGGCCGGCGGTGGAGAGGATCCCGAGCACGATCCCGAAGATCAGCGCGCCGCGCGGCGAGACCTGGTGCCTGGCCAGGGGCCGGCGGCGGGTGCGGCGCATCTTCTGGTCGATGTCGCGGTCGACGTAACAGTTGAGCGCGTTGGCGCTGCCCGCCGATAGGGTGCCGAACACCATGACCGAAATGGACGTCCACAGCGGCGGCAGGCCACCCGCCGCGAGGAACATCACCGGCAGCGTCGTGATCAGCAGCAGCTCGATGATCCGCGGCTTGGTGAGCGCGATGTAGGCCTTCACGGTCATGCTGATCGAGCGCGGCTCCCCCATCTGCGGTGATGGGGCCGTGGCCTGCCTGTTGGTCAGCACCGTCAAGGCGCTTCCAGCCTGTGCGGAGTCAACGCGTAACCTCTGATAGAGCGGATCCATGGGTGGGCGCCGTGACGCCCCTGCGAACAAACAAACTGTAGTCGCAGGGGCGGCCGGTCCGGCCAATGGGGGGCTTGCGCCACACATGGACACGCGAGGGTGGAATGGGAATCGATCGCCAGCTCCACTCGGTTAGGGTCCCGTGTGGGCGGGATAGCCAACCGGCATAACCAATGACAACTAGACTCCGGAGACCGAGCACTTGAGCACCGAACTCGTGCCAGCCCTTGAATGGACCGACCTGGACAGCCGGGCGGTCGACGTCGTTCGAGCCCTGGCGATGGACGCAGTGGAGAAGGCGGGCTCGGGGCATCCCGGCACCGCCATGAGCCTGGCCCCCGCCGCATACCTGCTGTTCCAGCGTGTGATGCGTCACGACCCGACCGACCCGGGCTGGCTCGGGCGCGACCGGTTCGTGCTGTCGTGCGGGCACACCAGCCTGACCCTGTACATCCAGCTCTACCTTTCCGGCTACGGCCTGACGCTCGACGACCTGCGGCGGCTGCGCCAGTGGGACAGCCTCACCCCCGGCCACCCCGAGCACGGCCACACCGCGGGCGTGGAGACCACCACGGGCCCGCTGGGCCAGGGCCTGGGCAACGCGGTCGGCATGGCGATGGCGGCCCGCCGCGAGCGCGGCCTGTTCGACCCGGACGCCGAGCAGGGCGCCTCGCCGTTCGACCACCACATCTGGTGCTTCGTCAGCGACGGCGACATCGAGGAAGGCATCAGCCACGAGGCCAGCGCGCTCGCCGGCCACCAGAAGCTGGGCAACCTCGTCGTCCTGTACGACGACAACCACATCTCCATCGAGGACGACACGCTCATCGCCAAGTCCGAGGACGTGCTCAAGCGCTACGAGGCCTACGGCTGGCACACCGAGAGCGTCGACTGGACCTCGTCCGGCGACTACGAGGAGGACGTCCAGGCGCTGTACAACGCGCTGGAGGCGGCCAAGGCGGAGACCGGCAGGCCCTCGTTCATCCGGCTGCGCACGATCATCGGCTGGCCCGCCCCCAACAAGCAGAACACCGGCAAGATCCACGGCGCGGCGCTGGGTGACGCGGAGATCGCCGCCACCAAGGAGATCCTCGGCCTGGACCCGGCCAAGACCTTCGACGTGCCCGCCGAGGTGCTGGAGCACGCCCGCGGCATCGCCCAGCGCGGCCGCGCCGACCACGCCGAGTGGGAGAAGTCCTACGCCGAATGGCGCCTGGCCAACCCCGAGCGCGCCACCGAGCTGGACCGCATCTCCCACCGCGAGCTGCCGGCCGGGTGGGCCACCGCGCTGCCGTCGTTCGAGATCGGCACGTCGGTCGCCACCCGCAAGGCCTCGGGCGAGGTGCTCAACGCGCTGGCGCCGGTGCTGCCCGAGCTGTGGGGCGGCTCCGCCGACCTCGCCGAGTCCAACAACACCACGATGAAGGGCGAGCCGTCCTTCATCCCCGACGAGTACCAGACCGAGGCGTTCCCCGGCAATCGCTACGGTCGCACGCTGCACTTCGGCATCCGCGAGCACGCCATGGGCGCCATTCTCAACGGCATCGCCCTGCACGGCGGCACGCGCCCGTACGGCGGCACGTTCCTGGTCTTCTCCGACTACATGCGCCCGTCCGTGCGCCTGGCCGCGCTCATGAAGCTGCCGGTGACGTACGTGTGGACGCACGACTCCATCGGGCTCGGCGAGGACGGCCCGACCCACCAGCCGATCGAGCACCTGTGGGCGCTGCGCGCGATCCCCGGCCTCGACGTGGTGCGCCCGGCCGACGCCAACGAGACCGCGTACGCATGGAAGGCCGTGCTGGAGCACACCGACCGGCCCGCCGCGCTGGCGCTGACCAGGCAGAACCTCCCGGTCTACGAGGGCACCCACGCCGACGGCGTGGCGCGCGGCGGCTACGTGCTGCGCGAGGCGTCCGACGGCCAGCCCAAGGTCATCCTCATCGCCACCGGCAGCGAGGTGCAGGTCGCGGTGGAGGGGCGCGAACTGCTTGAGACACAGGGCATTCCGACGCGCGTGGTGTCGATGCCGTGTGTCGAGTGGTTCAACGGGCAGGAATGCGCATATAGGCAGACCGTTCTGCCCTCCGCCATCCGGGCCCGGGTGGCGGTCGAGGCGGGCATCGGACTCGGCTGGCACCAGTTCGTCGGCGAGTGCGGCGAAGTCGTCAGTCTCGAACACTTCGGTGCCTCGGCCCCGTACAAGACTTTGTACGAGCAGTTCGGGCTGACGGCGGAGCGCGTGGCGGCGGCGGCCAGGGCGAGCCTGGCCAAGCTGGGTCAGGACAAGGGCGAGACGACGGGAAACTGAACGAAAATGAGTGAGATCCTCAACAAGCTGTCCGGCCAGGGCGTTGCCATCTGGCTCGACGACATCAGCAGGGAGCGGCTGCGCAGCGGCAACCTGGAGCAGCTCATCCGCGAGAAGAACGTCGTCGGGGTCACCTCCAACCCGACGATCTTCGCCGGCGCGCTCAGCAAGGGCGACGCCTACGACACCCAGCTCCACGACCTCGCCGTGCGCGGCGTCGACGTGGGCGAGGCCGTGCGCGCCATCACCACCTACGACATCCGCTGGGCCGCCGACGTGCTGCGCCCGGTCTACGACTCATCGGGCGGCGTGGACGGCCGTGTCTCGCTGGAGGTGGACCCGCGCCTGGCCCGCGACAGCGACAGGACGGTCGCCGAGGCCCGCGCGCTGTGGTGGCTGGTCGACCGCCCGAACCTGTTCATCAAGATCCCGGCCACGGTCGAGGGCCTGCCCGCGATCACGCAGGCGCTCTCCGAGGGCATCAGCGTCAACGTCACGCTGATCTTCTCCCTGGAGCGCTACCGTGCGGTCATGGACGCCTGGCTGGCCGGCCTGGAGGCCGCGCAGGCCAAGGGGCTCGACCTGGGCTCGATCGAGTCGGTGGCCTCGTTCTTCGTCAGCCGCGTGGACACCGAGATCGACAAGCGCCTCGACAAGCTCGGCAAGCCGGAGCTGAAGGGCAAGGCCGGCATCGCCAACGCGCGCCTGGCCTACGCGGCGTTCGAGGACGTCATGAACTCCGAGCGCTGGCAGCGCCTGCGCGCCGTGGGCGCCCGCCCGCAGCGGCCGCTGTGGGCCTCGACCGGCGTCAAGAACCCCGAGTACTCCGACACGATGTACGTCGACCAGCTCGTCGCCCCCGGCACCGTCAACACGATGCCGGAGAAGACGCTCGACTCGGTGGCCGACCACGCCAACATCTCGGGCGACACCGTGCGGCCGTTCTACGAGCAGGCCTGGAACACCATGGCCGCGCTCAAGGAGGCCGGTGTCGACTACGACGACGTGGTGAAGGTGCTGGAGGACGAGGGCGTCGAGAAGTTCGAGGCGTCCTGGAACGAGCTGCTCGAGAGCGTCACCAAGAACCTGGTTCCGTGATGGAGGTCTCCTACCGCGAGGAGGGGGTGGCCGCGGCCGCCTCCTCCGTCGCGGGGCGCCTCGTCGCCGACGGCGTGCCCGCGCGGCTCGCCGGCGGCGACCCCACGTTGTGGGGTGAGGACGCCGAGGCGGAGGCGGCGGTCAGGCTCGGCTGGCTGACCCTGCCCCGCTCCTCTCGCGAGCTGCTGCCCGAGCTGGGCAAGCTCGCCGAGAGGGCCCGCGCCGAGGGCCTGACGAACGTGGTCCTGGCCGGCATGGGCGGCTCGTCGCTGGCGGCGGAGGTCATCTGCGCCACCGCCGACGTGCCGCTCACCGTGCTCGACACGACCGATCCCGGGCAGGTCCGCCGGGCGCTGACCGACCAGCTCGACGCCACGATCGTGGTGGTGGCGAGCAAGAGCGGCTCGACCGTGGAGACGGACTGCCACCTGCGGATCTACCGGCAGCTGTTCGCCGACGCGGGCATCGATCCGGCCGGGCGCATCGTGGTCGTCACCGATCCCGGCTCGCCGCTGGAGCAGCTGGCCGTCGAGGGCGGTCACCAGCTCGTGCTGGCCGTGCCCGACGTGGGCGGCCGCTATTCGGCGCTGTCGGCGTACGGGCTGGTGCCCGGCGCGCTGGCGGGCGCCGACGTGACGCGGCTGCTCGACGACGCCGGCGAGGTGCTGCCGCTGCTGTCGCGCGACACCGGCAACCCCGGGCTCGACCTGGGCGCCGCGCTCGGCGGCGCGGCGCTGGCCGGGCGCGACAAGCTGCTGCTCGAAGACCAGCTCTCCGGCATCACCGGGCTGCCCGACTGGATCGAGCAGCTCGTCGCGGAGTCCACCGGCAAGCAGGGCAGGGGGATCCTGCCGGTCGTGGGCGCCGACCCGGCCCAGGTCGGCGACGAGCTGATCGTGGCGATCGAGTCGGACGTCGGCGACGTGCGCGTGGACGGCCCGCTGGGCGCGCAGTTCCTGGTCTGGGAGTACGCCACCGCCGTCGCGGGCCTGCTGTTGGAGATCGACCCCTTCGACCAGCCGAACGTGGCCGAGTCGAAGGAGAACACCGCCACGCTGCTGGCCCTCCCCGACCTGCCGACCGGTGCCCCGGCGTTCACCGACGGGCCCGTCGAGGTGTACGGCGCGGTCACGGCCAAGGACCTGCCGGGGGTGTTCGCCGAGCTGCTGCACGCGATCCCCGACGGCGGCTACCTGGCGATCATGGCCTATCTCGACCGGCTGGCGGCGTTCGACGCCCCCATGCCCGAGGGGGCCGACTTCGAGCAGATGACCGACGCCTGGATGATGGCCGATCCGGCGACGCTGCGGGCGCTCCTCGCGATGCGCACCGAGCGGCCTGTGACGTTCGGGTGGGGGCCGCGGTTGCTGCACTCGACCGGCCAGTACCACAAGGGCGGGCCCCAGAACGGCGTGTTCCTGCAGATCACGGGCGTGGTGACCGACGACGTCGCGGTGCCGGGCCGGCCCTACACGCTGGGCCGGCTCCAGCTGGCCCAGGCGCTCGGCGACCTCGGCGCGCTCGAAACCCGCGGGCGGCCTGCCGTACGCCTGCATTTGACCGACCGCGCGGCGGGAGTCGCGCGCCTGCTCGCAGCCGCACAGGAGGCTTGAGATGACAGACCCGGCAGCGCCCGCGGAGGAAGCCGCCACCGTCGCGGCGGCCGTCGCGGGCATCTCCACCACGTTGGAAGTGGCGGCCGCCAACCCGCTGCGCGATCCGCGCGACAAGCGGCTGCCCCGGGTGGCGGGACCGTGCGTGATGGTGTTGTTCGGCGTGACGGGTGACCTGGCCAAGCGCAAGCTGTTGCCGGCGATTTACGACCTGGGCAACCGGGGGCTGCTGCCGCCCGGATTCTCGCTGGTCGGCTTCGCCCGGCGTGATTGGAAAGACCAGGATTTCGCCCAGTTGACGCACGACGCCGTCAAGGCGCACGCCAGGACGCCGTTCCGCGAGGAGGTCTGGAAGCAGATCCGCGAGGGCATCCACTTCGTCCCGGGCGAGTTCTCGGACGACGGGGCGTTCGACGCGCTCGCCATGGCCTTGGCTGAGATCGACGAGACGAGGGGCACGGGCGGAAACTACGCTTTCTACCTGTCCGTGCCGCCGAAGTTCTTCCCTGTGGTGGTGGAGCAGCTCAAGCGCACCAAGCTGTCGGACGCGCCCGAGGGCTCGTGGCGGCGCGTGGTCATCGAGAAGCCGTTCGGCCACGACCTGAAGTCGGCCCACGAGCTGAACGAGATCACCACCTCGGCCTTCCCGGAGAGCTCGATCTTCCGGATCGACCACTACCTGGGCAAGGAGACCGTCCAGAACATCATGGCGCTGAGGTTCGCCAACAACCTCTACGAGCCCATCTGGAACCGCAGCTTCGTCGACCACGTGCAGATCACGATGGCCGAGGACATCGGGATCGGTGGGCGGGCCGGCTACTACGACGGCATCGGCGCGGCCCGCGACGTCATCCAGAACCACCTGCTCCAGCTCCTCGCGCTCGTCGCGATGGAGGACCCGACCTCCTTCGAGGCCTCCGCGCTGCGGCGGGAGAAGGAGAAGGTGCTCAAGGCCGTGCGGCTGCCGGCCAACCTGGGGCTCAACACGGCGCGCGGCCAGTACTCAGCGGGCTGGCAGGGCGGCGAGAAGGTCGTCGGCTATCTGCAGGAGGACGGCATCTCCGCCGAGTCCACGACCGAGACCTACGCCGCCATCAAGCTGGAGATCGCCAACCGGCGGTGGGCGGGCGTGCCGTTCTACCTGCGCACCGGCAAGCGGCTGGGCCGCCGGGTGACCGAGGTCGCGGTCGTGTTCCAGCGGGCGCCGCACCTGCCCTTCAGCAAGGACGACACCGAGATCCTGGGCCAGAACGCGCTGGTGGTCCGGGTCCAGCCGGACGAGGGCATCACGGTCCGCTTCGGGTCGAAGGTGCCGGGGACGGCGATGGAGGTGCGCGACGTCTCCATGGACTTCGCCTACGGGGAGTCGTTCCTGGAGTCGTCGCCGGAGGCGTACGAGCGGCTGCTGCTGGACGTGATGATCGGCGATCCGCCGCTGTTCCCGCACCAGCGGGAGGTCGAGCTGTCGTGGAAGATCCTCGACCCGATCGAGGAGTTCTGGTCCACGCAGGGCCAGCCCGAGCCCTATGAGGCGGGCTCGTGGGGGCCGGAGTCGGCCGACGCGATGATGGCCCGCGACGGCCGGGTCTGGAGGAGGCTCTAGTGACGACGTTCATGTTGTCCGACACGACCGCCGGGAAGATCTCGGCGCAGTTCATGCACCTGCGTCATCAGATGGGCGCGCCCGCCATCGGCATGGTGCTGACGCTGGTGGTCGTCTGCGAGGAGCGCCACCAGTACGACGCGCTGCGCGCGGCCACCGAGGCGGCCCGCGAGCACCCGTCGCGCATCATCGTGGTGATCAACCGTGAGGTGGACGAGCCGATCAGGCTCGACGCCGAGCTGCGCATCGGCGAGTCCACGCCGGGCGAGGTCGTGGTGCTGCGGCTGTACGGCGAGCTCACCGAGCACGCCGACTCGGTCGTCAGCCCGCTGCTGCTCCCCGACACCCCGGTGGTGGTCTGGTGGCCGGGCAAGGCCCCGGAGGTGCCGTCCAAGGACGCGATCGGGGCGCTCGCGCAGCGGCGCATCACCGACGCCAAGGGCTTCAGCGACGGCGGCGTCAAGTCGCTGGTGATCAGGGCCAAGGGGTACGCGCCCGGCGACACCGACCTGGCGTGGGCCCGGCTGACGCCGTGGCGCAGCCTGCTGGCCGCCGCCTTCGACCAGCCGGTGGGCAAGGTGCGCAAGGGGGTCGTCGAGGCCTCCCCCGGGCATCCGAGCGCGCCGCTGCTGGCCGCGTGGCTGTCCGACCGGCTCGGCGCGCAGATCAAGGTCGCCGACTCCGGCGGTCCCGGTCTGACGGCCGTGCGCCTGCAGCTCGGCGACGGCGAGCTGTCGGTCGGCAGGACCGACGCCCGCCTCGCCACCCTGTCGCGGCCCGGCCAGCCGGACCGGAACGTGGCCCTGGCCCGCCGGCACACCTCGGAGCTGCTGGCCGAGGAGCTGCGCAGGCTCGACAGCGACGAGATCTACGAAGCCTCAGTCAAGCGTTTCGCCCGGACGTACAAGGGATGACCGTGAGCGTTCCCAACGTGGTCGTACACCGCGATGCCGACGTCCTGGCCAAGGCCGTGGCGGCGCGGATCATCACGCGGCTGGTCGACGTGCAGTCGGCCAAGGGGTCGGCGTCGATCGTGCTGACCGGCGGCACGGTCGGCATCGCCACGCTGGCGGCCATCGCCGCCACGCCGGCGCGTGACGCCGTGGACTGGCGGCGTCTGGACGTCTGGTGGGGCGACGAGCGGTTCCTGCCCGAGGGCGACAAGGAGCGCAACGAGACGGGCGCCCGCGAGGCCCTGCTCGACCACGTGGACCTGACTCCCGAGCGGGTGCACGTCATGCGCGGGCCCGACTCGGGCATGACGGCCGAGGAGTCCGCCGAGTCCTACGCGGCGGAGCTGCGCAAGGCGTCCAGGCCGGAGGATCACGGCCCGGTGCCGGGCTTCGACGTGATGCTGCTCGGCATGGGCCCGGACGCGCACGTGGCCTCGCTGTTCCCCGGGATGCCCGCGCTCTACGACACGCGTCCGGTGGTGGCCGTGCACGGCGCGCCCAAGCCGCCGCCCACCCGCATCTCGCTGACGCTGCCCGCCATCCATGCCGCGCGCGAGGTGTGGGTGGTGGCCGCCGGTGCGGAGAAGTCGGGCGCGGTGCGGCTGGCGCTGTCCGACTCGGGGCCCGTGCAGGTCCCGTCCGCGGGTGCCAGGGGCCGGGTGCGGACCCTGTTCCTGCTGGACCGGGCCGCGGCCGGCAAGATCCCGCCGGAGCTGGGGCGGATCTCCTCCCCGTGACGTGCCAGGGCGGCGTCCGGTCCTCCGGTACGCCGCCCTTTTCATGCCCTTCGGCGCCTTTCGTGCGCAGCCCGTTCGTCCAGTGCACGGCCTCGGTGGCGCGTCCCCCGGGGACCGCAGCCTGGAGTAGCCGGGTCAGGCGCTCGCGACCAGCGCGTCGATCTCCGCCGACAGGGCCCGCTTGCGGTCCTCGCCGAGGTAGGACGCCTGCACCCCGTTGCGCGCCAGCAGGGCCAGCTCCGCCTTCCCGAAGCCGAACTCCCTGGCCGCCACGCGGTATTCCTGCGCCAGCGTGGTGGCGAACATGGGCGGGTCGTCGCTGTTGAGCGTGACGTACAGGCCCTCCTCCAGCATCCGGGGCAGCGGGTGCGCGCCGATCTCGGCGACCTGGCCGGTGCAGACGTTGGAGGTCGGGCAGACGTCCAGCGGGAGCTGCGTCTCGCGCAGGTGGGCGACGAGGCGCGGGTCGTCCAGGCAGTTGATGCCGTGGCCGATGCGCTCGGCGCCGTAGCCCTCGATGACCTCCCAGATGGTCTCGGGGCCGGACATCTCACCGCCGTGCGGGACGCTGTGCAGGCCGGCCGCCCGCGCCGCCGAGAACGCGGAGCGGTAGGCGTCGCGGAATTTCGGCCGCTCCTGCTCGATCCCGCCGATGCCGAAACCTACCAGCGCGGCGGGAGGTTCCTGCAAGGCGTGCTCCACCGTCACCCTGGCGGCCTCTTCACCGTACTCGCCGGGGATGTCGAAGATGTAGGCCATCTCCACGCCGTGGTCGCTCAGCGAGCGGCGGGCGGCCAGGTCGAGGGCTTCGGTCACCTCGCGCATGGGCATGCCGACGATGTGGTGCGCGTAGGGCGTGACCTGGAGCTCCGCATAGCGGGCACCCTGCGAGGCGAGGTCGCGGGCCAGGCCGAGAACGAGGGTCGCCACATCCTCCGGCTCCCGCACCAGCTCGTTGACGGCGCGGTACACCTGGGCGAACTGGGGGAAGTCGCGGAAGGTGTAGAAGCGGCGCAGCTCCTCCTCGTTGGTGGGGACGCGGCTGCCGGGGTGGCGGCGGGAGAGCTCCAGCACCGTGGGCACCGAGGCCGAACCGACCAGGTGGACGTGGAGCTCGACTTTCGGGAGCGCGTCAATGAAGGCGTCAAGGGTCATGGCGACGACCATAGGGGCGACATTTCACGAAAAAACAGCTTTTAGGTGGAAATCTCACATGAAGATGTTAGTTTCGGGCGCTGCGCTAAACTGGCCCGCGTGACCAACGCCGAAGCGTACGATCGCGGCTTCGCCCACCTCAGCTCCCACACCGTCGCCCCGCTCCTCGCTCTGGCCTGCACGAGCCGTGCGCCCCGGCTGCTGGACGTCGGCTGCGGCACCGGCGTGGTCACCTCGGCGGCGCTGGCGTTAGGCGCCGAGGTCACCGCCGTGGACACCGATCCCGGCATGCTGGAGCTGACCGCCCGCCGCCATCCGTACGCGACGATCCGCCAGGCCACGCTGCCCGAGCTGCCTTTCGAGGACGAGCAGTTCGACGCCGTCACCGGCAATTTCGTCATCAACCACGTCGCCGACACCGCCGGTGCGCTCAAGGAGCTGCGCCGCGTGCTGCGCCCCGCCGGGACCCTCGGCCTGACCTGGTGGAAGGCCGACGAGATGACCGCCACCAACGTTTTCGCCGAGGCCATCGCGGCCGCCGGGCTCCCCTACGATCCCCCGGCCCGGCCGTTCACCGGCAACGACACGCCACCGCGCTTCACGGCCCTGCTCGCCGGGGCGGGCTTCCAGGCGGCGACCGTGGAGACCCTGCGCTGGCGGCATCAGGTGGACCTCGCGTCGTGGTGGACCGACGTCGTGCAGGCGGGCGGCGCGCGCTTCGGGATGATCGCCAGGCAGCCGCCGGAGACGGTCGAATCCGTCAGGGCCCACTACGACCGCCTGGCGGCCCCGTACGCACGCGAGGGCTTCCCCGTGTGCGCCTACCTCGCCCGCGCCACCCACTGACGAGCACGCCGCGCGCCGCTCAGCCGCTTGTCCGCGCCATCCACCTGCCCAACGTCGCTTGCCTATCCCACGTCGGTCGCCTGGCCGACGGTGCTCGCGGCCCAGGCGGAGACGAGGGGCATCAGCACCCCGTCGACCGACTCGGCGGCGAACGGCTCGTCGAACGCGGGCCCCGTGAAGATCATGCGGTGCCACACCAGCGCCTCGGCGACCGCGAAGACCCGGCCGGCATCGACGGGACCAGGCAGCTCGCCGCGCGCCACCGCCCGGTCCAGGAGCGCGCGCACGTCGCCGAGGTTCCGCGTCGGCATGTGCGCGCGCAGCGTGCGCGCCAGCTCCTGGTTGGACACCAGCGTCGAGGACAACCCGATGATCAAGGTGTGCTTGCGCTCCACCGCCTCGCACAGGCCGCGGAAGATGGAGGCCAGATCGCCCCTGAGCGTCCCGGTGTCCTCCCCCGGCGGCGCGTCCATGTCGAACCGCCGGCAGATGACGTCCACCACCAGCTCAGGCTTTCCGGCCCAGCGCCGGTAGATGGTGGCCTTGCTGGCCCTGGCCCGCTTGGCGATCTGGTCGACCGACATCCGGTCGTAGCCGACCTCCGACAGCAGCTCCATCGTGGCGTCGAGGATGGCCCTGTCACGCGCAGGGTCGAGTGGAGCCACGTACACGTCCTTCAGCTATAGGCGATCTCATCGAATCGTACGCCGGTCAGCTCGGTGGACACGTCCCACAGCCGCCGGGCGACCTCCTCCGACCTGGCCGTCTCCGAGGGCGTGAGCAGCTTGAGCGTGGGGCCGACGAACTCGCCGCCGTGGATGTCGGGCGAGGTGGCGGCGTAGAGCGAGGACAGCGCGCCGCGCGCCGGGCTCTTGAAGAGCAGGCCCATGACGGGCTGGAGAGGCCCGATCTTGAAGATGCTCGTGGCGGTCACGCCGGGGTGGGTGGCGACGCTGATCAGGTCCGCCCCGGCCCGCTGCGCGCGCCGCTGGAGCTCCAGGGTGAAGAGCAAGTTGGCGAGCTTCGACCGGCCGTAGGCGCTCATCCTGCCATAGCCGCGCTCCAGGTCCAGGTTGTCGAAATCGAGCCTGCCCACGGCGTGCGCGTCGCTGGAGACGTTCACCACCCGGGCGCCGGGGGCGGCCAGGAGCAGCGGCAGCAGCAGCCCCGTGAGCGCGAAGTGGCCCAGGTGGTTGGTGCCGAACTGCATCTCGAAGCCGTCCTTGGTCTCCTGACGGGGGATCATGCCGATGCCCGCGTTGTTGACCAGCAGGTCGACCTTGCCGGTGCTCGCGGCGAAGGCCCTGACCGAGGCCAGGTCCGCCAGGTCGAGCCGGCCGTACTCGACCGCCGCGCCGGGCACCGCCCGCTGGATCTCGGCCACGGCGGCGGCGCCCTTGTCCGGGTTGCGCGCGGCCACGACGACGCGGGCGCCGTGCCTGGCCAGCTCCAGCGCGGTGGGCAGGCCGATGCCGGTGTTCGCGCCGGTCACGATCGCCACCTTGCCCGTCAGGTCGGGCATGGAGGCAGGGGTCCATGTTGTCATCGCCACTCCAAGTGTACGAAACCGTTTCGTACACCATAACCCACCGCATGCCGTCTCCGGTGGATCACCACAACCACCGAATGCGCGCCATGGCCGGCGAATCGCCGCCACAGGAGGTCCGCCCGGGTGCCACATCCCGCAGATCATCACGGGACGGCCGCGCCGCGTTCGCCTCCTCAATGGACGCCCCCTTTAGCGCCGCGCTCGATTGATCGCGCAGGCGGAATCCGGGTCGCCGCAGTCGGGATACGGGTCGCCGCAGGCGGAATCCGGGTCGCCGCAGGCGGGATACGGAGTCAGCGGTCCAGGCGGCGGCGTGCCTGGCGCTCCTCGCGGCGCGTCACCTCCAGCCGCTGCTGGCTGTCGTCCAGCTTCTTGCGCGCCTTGGCGAGCTTCTGCTCCAGCCGCGCCACCTTCTCCGCGCGCTCGTCGTGCTCCTTCGTGGCCGCGTCGAGCGCCTCGCTCCACTCCCTGTGCGCCGCCTCGGCCTCGGCGCGCTCCTTGGCCTTCCTGGCCTCGGCCGCCTCGCGTTCGCGCGCCTTGGCCGCCTCGTCCTCCGGGGTCTTCTTCGCGGCCGGCCGGGAGCGGGCCACGGGGGCGGGAGCGGGAGCGAAGCCGCTGTAGCTGAGCGGCTTGGCCAGGGCGCCGCGCCGCACCTGCTCGGCTGCCTCCGCGTCCACGACGGCGGCGTCGAGGGTCTGGTCCACCTCCGCCCCGGCGGCCGCGGACAGGCCGGCCGACTGCCGGACGAGCCGCCCCAGCCGCCCCGTCACGTCGCCGCGGAGCTGGGTCAGCTCGGCCAGCGCGCCGGAGTCCTGCTCCTGCCAGGCCGCGCGCAGGCGCTCACCGAGGCCGAGGAGCTCGGCCACCTCGTCGGGGTGCTCGCGGACGGCCCGGTTCACCGCCCACGCGGACACCGTGGGCTTGCGCAGCTTCGCGATGTCGCGCGACAGCCGTACGTCGCCCGCGTCCTTGGCCGCGCGGGCCTCCGCCTCGCGCGCGGCGGTGAACTCGGACGGCGGCAGGGCGTAGAGCCGGCCGGCCACCTCGTCAAGATCCACACAGGACAAATACCCCACATCGCCGAGTTTGTAGCGCATAGTGGAGGCAGCCCCAGTCGAACGGAGGGCCCCCGGTGTTCGAGCGCTTCACCGACCGTGCGCGAAGGGTCGTCGTCCTCGCCCAGGAGGAGGCGCGGATGATGAGCCACAACTACATCGGCACGGAGCACATATTGCTCGGCCTCATCCACGAGGGTGAGGGATTGGCCTCGCTGGTGCTCGACGGTTGCGGCGTCGAGCTGGATCACGTACGCGCCTTCGTCGAGCGCGAGGTGGGCCGCGGGACCAAGTCTCCCGGCGGGCACATCCCGTTCACGCCGAGAGCGAAGAAGGTGCTGGAGCTGTCGCTGCGCGAGGCGCTCCAGCTGCGTCACAACTACATCGGCACCGAGCACATCCTGCTCGGGCTCATCAGGGAGGGCGAGGGACTGGCCGCCCAGGCGCTCGTGGACGCGGGAGCGGACCTGACCGACGTGCGCCAGCGCCTGCTCGACCGCGTGGGCAGGGGGCCGAAGGAGCGTCCCGCGGAGATGTTCTTCCCCTCGGGACACGCCCTGACCGAACGCCTCGCGCAGATCCAGGAGAGCCTGGAACGCATCGAACGCCACCTGGGCATCCAGCCGCCCGCCGAGCAGCCCGAGAGCCGGACGGGCGAGCAGCCCCAGGAGCGGCGGGACGAAGAGGGCCGGCGGGACGAGGAGGGCCGGCGGGACGAGGAGGGCCTAGGCTGACACCATCGTCCCGACCGGCAGCCTGGCCTCGACGACCCCGGGGTCCTCGGTGTAGCCGAGCGTGGCGCCGAGCGAGACGAGCAGCCGGCGCATCCGCGCGTTGTCGGACAGCATGGTGGCCCTCACCTCGGCGTATCCGAGATCGCGGGCCGCGCGCACGAGCATCCTGGCCATCGCCGTGCCCAGACCGCGCCCCTGCCAGCGGTCCTCGACCAGGAAGGCCATCTCCGCGATGCCGGGGTCGGGGGTGAACATCAGGTTCGCCATCCCCACGACCTGCCCATCGTGCCCGGCGACCATCGAGTATCCCCTGCTCCGGTCGCACAGCCGGTCGAACATGCGCGGCGGCAGCGCGGGCATCGAGGTGAAGTAGCGGAACCTGCGCGACTCCGGCGAGCACCTGTCGTGCAGGTCGCGTACGGCCTCGCGGTAGATCGAGGTGAGCGGCCGGACCGTGACCTCCACACCGTCGGCCAGCTTGACGCCGCGCTCGGCCGGGGTCTGCTCGCCCGCCGGCTGGGCCAGCCTGGCGAACGAAGCCGCCCTGGCCGCCTCGGTCAGCGTGAACGGCAGCTCGGCGCGGCGCAGCCGGACCGCGCGCCTGGGCGCGACGGGCACGACGAGCTGGGTGGGGTCGGGGAGATCACTCACGGCCTCACCATAGATCCACCTGGCGTCGTCCGCGCGCAGCAGCTCGGCCAGCAGCTCAGGCAGCCGCCACGGCATCGAGCGCAGCCTGGAGGCCAGCAGCAGCGCCCGGGTGGGCTCGTCGGTCAGCTCGTGGGCGGTGGCGGGGACGACCTGGACGCGGCGGCCGCCGGCCGCCTCCAGCGCCTCGCGTACCGTTTCGGGGTTCGCGGGAATGTCGGCGACGAATTCGTCAACGGTGCCGTCGGCGTCGGACTGTACGCTCAGGCCGAGGATGTTGCCGCCCCGTGCGGCCAGGGCCGCGGCGAGGGAGGCCAGCCGTCCGGGTCGCTCGTCCACTGTGGTGCGGATGCGCAAGAATCCCATGGACACGAGCATGCCTGGCGGCTGTTACGCCGCCGCTAACGACGTGTTTCATTGTGCACTTCGTCGCAAGATGCGACGACTTATCCCGATATAGGATGATATGTCGCTATGAGCGCGTCTGTTCCCCTGTCGTCCGAGTTCGTCAACGGCGACGTGTCCTTCTGGTACCGGTCCTCCGGCGTACCCGCACCCGGCCCCCGGCTCGACGGCGATCTTCAGGCGGACGTGGCCATCGTCGGCGCCGGCTACACGGGCCTGTGGACCGCGTACTACCTCAAGCGGGCGCGCCCGTCCCTGCGGGTGGTGGTGCTGGAGCAGGAGTTCGCCGGGTTCGGCGCCTCTGGACGCAACGGCGGCTGGCTGACCGGCGACCTGGCCGGCTCCCACGAGCGCTACGGCGAGGGCGCGCGGCGGCTGCAGCGCGAGATGTACGCCTCGATCGACGAGGTGATCGCGGTCTGCGAGAAGGAGTCCATCGACTGCGACCTGGTCAAGGGCGGCGTCGTGAACGTGGCCCGCACCCCGGCCCAGGCCGCCAGGCTGCGCGAGACGGTGTCCTCCGCGCGCGCGTGGGGCATCGAGGAGCCCGACCTGCGCCTGGTGGACCCGTCGGCCCACGTGCGCGTCGCCGGGGCCGTGGCGGCGTCCTGGAGCCCCCACTGCGCCCGCATCCAGCCGGCCAAGCTCGCTCAGGGCCTGGCCAGGGTCGTCCGCGAGCTCGGCGTGGCCGTCTACGAGCGCACGCCGGTGACCGCGATCGCGCCGAACCGGGCGGTGACCCGTACGGGACCGTGTCGGCCGGGCACGTGATCCGCGCGACCGAGGGCTTCACCGCCCGCCTGGACGGCCTGCGCAGGCAGTGGCTCCCCATGAACAGCTCCATGATCGTCACCGCGCCCCTCCCCCAGTCCTTCTGGGACGAGGTCGGCTGGCAGGGGGCCGAGCTGCTCGGGGACATGGCGCACTACTACATGTACGCCCAGCGCACCGCCGACGACCGCATCGCCTTCGGCGGGCGTGGCCGGCCCTACCTCTACGGCTCGCGCATCGACGCCCGGGGGCACACTCACGAGTGGACGGTCGAGGCGCTGTGGCGGCTGCTGACCGACTTCTTCCCGGCCGCCCGCTCGTCCTCGGTCGAGCACGCCTGGTCGGGGGTGCTCGGGGTGCCGCGCGACTGGTGCTCGACGGTCCACGTGGACCCGGCCACCGGCCTTGGCTGGGCGGGCGGCTACACGGGGCACGGGGTCACCACGACGAACCTGGCAGGCCGTACGCTGCGCGACCTGATCCTCGGCGAGGAGACGGAGCTGACCGCGCTGCCGTGGGTGGGCAGGAAGGTTAGGGCCTGGGAGCCGGAGCCGCTGCGGTGGCTGGGCGTGCACGCGATGTACCGCCTGTACCGGGTGGCCGACCACCGCGAACGCACGATGCCGCGTACGTCGGCGCTGGCCCGCTTCGCCGACCTGATCACCGGCCACTGACCCTCCGCCAGGCCCGGCACCCACCTGATCGCCACACCCGGGCCCGGCACGCCATCCAACCAGCCCCAGCCCTTGCCCCTGACCCAACCAGCCCCAGCCCTTGGCCCTGTCCCGGCACCAGGCCCTGACCCGGCCCGCGCCCCAGACC
>NZ_VCKX01000014.1 GCF_005889725.1 Nonomuraea zeae | reverse complement strand
GGCGGCGCTGGGCGGGCGTGCTGGTGGCGCTGGCGGCCGGGGCCGCGCTGGTGACGGGGGCGACCATGGCGGTGCTACGCCTCACCGCCCCGCCGCCGCAGACCGGACGGCTGAGCGACGCGCTGGCCGGGATCTCGGTGGCGCTGCCGCAGGGGTGGCAGCCGGGGCCGGTCGCGCCGGTGACGGGGTTCACCTCGGTCATCAGGGACGGCGGCGGCGGGCTCGTCATGGCCAGGCCGGTCCCCGGGCCGGTCGAGAACGCGAAGAAGGCCACGGCGGAGGCGGCCGAGCTCTACTCCAGGCTCCTGCTCAAAGGCGACCGCGTGGCGATCGTCGATGACCGGCAGATCCCCGGCGGCCACACCCGTGCGCTGCGGGCGGAATATCAGGACGTGGTCAACCGGCCGGCCTTCCTCCGAGTGATGCTGCTCACTCGCGACGACAAGGCCGTGCTGCTGGTCGGGCTGCTCCAGCCGGAGGAAAACACCAGCAGGAAGGCGCTCGACTCGGTCATGACGAGCATCCGATAAGGCGCATAGCACGTAAGGAAGACCTTGGCCAGAATCCACGGCTCACGGCACGTCTTGTCGGTGGGCCCGATTACTCTTGGGTCACTGTGAGAGAGCGAAGCACACGAACCCCAGAGGTGATGCGGTGAGCACCTTCGCCGCGTCCCACCTTTCGCCTTCCTATCCCGACCGGGCCGCGTGGGGCACCGCCCCCAAACTGCGCGCCTGGCAGCAGCAGGCGTTCGACCTCTACTTCAGGCGCGAGCCGCGTGACTTCCTCACCGTGGCGACGCCGGGCGCGGGCAAGACGACCTACGCCCTGCGCATAGCCAGCGAGCTGCTCGCCAACGGGGTGATCAGGGCGGTCACGGTCGTGACGCCCACCGAGCACCTCAAGCGGCAGTGGGCCGACGCCGCCGGGAAGGTCGGCATCGGCATCGACCCGGAGTTCAAGAACAGCCAGGGCACCACCTCGCGCGACTACACGGGCGTCGCGGTGACCTATGCGCAGGTCGCCATGCACCCCGCCCTGCACAGGGCGCGCACGGAGGGGCGCAAGACGCTGGTGATCTTCGACGAGATCCACCACGCGGGCGACGCCAAGTCGTGGGGCGACGGCGTGCGCGAGGCGTTCGAGCCCGCCACCCGCAGGCTCCAGCTCACCGGCACGCCGTTCAGGTCCGACGACAACCCGATCCCGTTCGTCGGCTACGAGGAGGACGCTGAGGGCTTCAAGCGCAGCATCGCCGACTACTCCTACGGCTACGGCCCCGCCCTCGACGACGGCGTCGTGCGCCCGGTCATCTTCCTGGCCTACTCCGGCGAGATGAAGTGGCGCACCCGCGCGGGCGACGAGATCGCCGCCACGCTCGGCACCCCGCTCACCAAGGACCAGCTCTCGCAGGCGTGGCGGGCCGCGCTCGACCCCAAGGGCGACTGGATCCGCCAGGTCATGCAGGCCGCCGACCGCCGGCTGACGGAGGTGCGCAGGGGCGTTCCCGACGCGGGCGGCCTGGTCATCGCCACCGACCACGAGACCGCCCGCGCCTATGCCCGCCACCTGCGCAACATCACCGGCGAGGGCGCGACGGTGGTCCTGTCCGACGATCCCGGCGCGTCGAAGAAGATCAAGGCGTTCACGGCGTCCGAGGATCGCTGGCTGGTGGCCGTCCGCATGGTGTCGGAAGGCGTCGACATCCCTCGCCTGTGCGTGGGCGTCTACGCCACCTCGACCTCGACCCCGCTGTTCTTCGCCCAGGCGGTGGGCCGGTTCGTCCGGGCCCGCAAGCGCGGTGAGATGGCCTCGGTCTTCCTTCCCTCGGTGCCCACCCTCATGGGGCTGGCCAACGAGATGGAGGTGGAGCGCGACCACGTGCTCAACCGGAAGCCTCCGGAGGACGGGCTCGACGACAGCCTGCTCGACGACGCCAACCGGCAGAAGGACAATCCCGACGTTCTCGGCGACGAGCTGCCGTTCGAGACGATGGAGACCTCGGCGACGTTCGACCGGGTGCTGTTCGACGGGGGCGAGTTCGGCACCGGCGCCGAGGTCGGCTCGGCCGAGGAAGAAGACTTCCTCGGGCTGCCCGGCCTGCTGGAGCCCGACCAGGTGGCCACGCTGCTGCGCAAGCGGCAGTCGGATCAGCAGGCGGCCAAGCGCAAGCTGACCACCGACGAGCCGCAGGAGCGGCTGGCGCCGCACGAGCAGATCGCGGAGCTCAGGCGCGAGCTCAACGGCCTGGTGGGCGCCTGGAACCACCGCACGGGGCAGCCGCACGGCGTGATCCACTCGGAGCTGCGCCGGGCGTGCGGCGGGCCGCCGATCGCGCAGGCCACGGCCGAGCAGATCCAGGAGCGCATCGACACCATCCGCCGCTGGGCGACCCAACGCCGCTGACCGTGCACGCGGCCCCGATCCGGAGCAGCCGGGTGCGGGGCCGCTGACCGGAAACAGGGCCGGGGCGACCGAGGTGCGGGGCCGCTGACTCGTTGACGCGGGCCCGCGCCGGATGCGGGCCCGTGGGGCCGCGGCCGTCTCGTGAGCAGGCCCGGGGTGCGGGGCTGGAGGTCAGCCGGCGTGCCGGTCGTCGCTCTTCTCGGAATGGTCCTCGCCGAGCTGCCTGACCATGATGCGGCATAACTCGGGCCGCAGTTCGTGACCACCGTCAGGGCGGTATATGACCTCGGTCGTGGCCACCTCGCCGTGCGGCCATTCGATATATCCCCGGCGCCGGTACAACCGCCGCGCGGCGAAATTGTCCAGGCCCACGCCGAGCGCGACCTGTTCGTGGCCGATCGCGAAGAGCCGCTCCTCGGCCGACCACAAAAGCTCGCTCCCGATTCCCCTGTTACGCCGCCTGGGCAGAACTTCGAGATGCGTGAGCAACGCCACGCCAGGTAAATGAACGCGCAGCTCAGGCTCTTCCGCGGGCGCCAGCCAGACATAGACGTCGCCCACGGCCACGCCTCTTTCCCAGGCGACGAGGAGGAACCCGTGGCCGGCGTCCTGCCTGGTCAGGCGGTCGGAGAAATAGGCCCATTGGCCGAGTGACCGGACCATGGCAGGAAGCTCGGAATGGACGGCCTGGCGTATTTCGAGTGCCCCCACGGACGACAGATTCCCGGATGACGCGCACGCGAATCAACGGACCATATCCGCCGACGACCACCACCGCAATTGCCTGGCACCATCCTTGACCAGCCATTTCACCGCGTCCGTCGCGCTCGAGTCGAGCTGTGGAATCTTGGTGAGATGTGCCGTCCATTGCCGGCGGTCCACCACCCACGCCTTGAGATAACAGACGCAGAACTCCGGGTCGATCCGGTTGAGCCGGCCGAGCGCGGCCAGCAGCGAGTTCTCCACGGCCTGGCGGCTCAGCGTGGAACCCAGCGGCAGCCGCCGGACGCGGTGCAGCACGTCCTCGATGAACCCGCGGCGCCGGTTCAGGAATCTCCGCCAGTGCGCCGGGTCGGTCGCGGCCTGCCAGCCCCCGCTGTCGTCGCCGTCGAGCAGCCAGTAGACGCCTTCGGCCAGGACGTCGCCGAACTCCTGATCCCGGGCGCGAACTGGCTGGTCGAAAGGGTCGTACGGGCGCTGCGCCACCTTCCCCGTCACCGCGAGCCGGCGCAACGAGGTCTCGCCGAGCAGGTAGAACCAGTCCTCGTTGTAGATGTTGGGGAAGAACGAGGGGCTCCTGGTCGTCTCGACGGCCAGCGCGCCCCCGCCGACGAACGAGTCCTGCTGCCCGCCGGTCAGCCGGTGCGCGTGACACACCACCGAGTTGTCCGGATAGCCGCCGATGTTCATGCCGACCACGTCGTACGTGTCCAGCAGCGCCGCCGCCCGCGCGACCTCCTCGTGCCCCCCGACCTCGATGTCGTCGTCCAGGAACACGATGCGCTGCCAGCCCATCAGCCGGGCGAGGAGCAGGCCGGTGTTGCGCTTGGAGCTGAGGTCGGTCGTGCGGAAGAACGGCGTGGCCTTCAGCAGCGCCGTCGTCTCGAAGTCGGGCAGGTTGAGCCGGGCCGGGTTGTCGATGTCGATGGCGATGAAGCGGACGCCCTGCGGCATCAGGATGGCCGCGTTCTCGGCGCTGCTCCAGTTGCGGCTGTGCAGGGACACGAGCGGGCAGCCGAGCGCGGCGGCCAGCCGGGCGGCGTGCCGCAGCCAGCGGTGGTGCCTGATCGTGGGCACGACGATCGCGTCCACGACGCCGGGCCGCACGGGCGCGACTTCCGAGGGAAAGACGTCCACCAGGTGCCGATGGGAGCCGTGGTGGAGCTCCGTGCTCACCCGTCCGGTGCTCACCCGCTTTGTCTCAGTCTCAGTCTCCATGGGTGGGCTCCGACCATTCGTGCAGCCGCGCGGAGTCGAGCGTCCAGTCAGGCGTGACGACGACGTTGCCCGTGATCCTCACCCGGGCGAGGATGCCGTACGACTTCGCGTCGTCGAACCGCGCGCGTAGATATGTGGCGTTGCGCCGGCGGAACCGATCGTCGGTCAGGGCGCGGACCGCCCCATAGACACCTCTGGCGTACATTCCATTGCAAATGGTCAGAGTGCGTTCGACGTTGTCGGGATTGACGCCCCGGTAGAAGAAGGCGACGTCCTCCAGCAGTCGCAGGCTATCGCCTGTGCCCTTGACGACGGGGTAGTGCCTGCGCGTGTCGCGGCCCGCGCGGACCTCGAAGTAGGCGCCGTCGGCCTTGTCCCAGTCGGCCACCTGACGCACCGGGAGCGCGATCCGCTCCAGCATGGACGCGGTGGCCTCGTTGTAGTCGACCCCGCCCAGCAGCACCAGGTGGGTGGTGAGGTCGTCGGAGCGCAGGTCCTCGGCGGATCGGAGGGCGACCAGGCTGGTGGGGTTCGCGGCCCGGAGATGGCCGTGCAGCTCGAACAGGGAGTCGAGGTCGGAGTATCGGTAGAGCTCGATGTAGTCGGGCATCAGCGGCGACGCGTACGGGATCTTGGCCCGGTCCTCCTCCGGGACCTGGGAGCAGATGATCGTGATCGGCTCGCCGTCGCCGAACTGCAGCGGATCATCGTGGTGGCGGACCTGCGCCGGCGCCGGGCCGCCGCGCGCGCCGGAGCTGTGGAGCCGCAGCGCCTCCTGGCGCAGCCAGGTCAGCTCGGCGAGCAGCGTGCCGTGCGCGTCGGCCTCCTCCGGTGTCATCTCGGAGAGCGGGAGCACGCGGGTGTGCCCGTTGGAGACCGATCTGCGGGTGGCGAAGAACGCCGCGTACGTCTCCAGCCGGGCGGAGGGCGGGATGCTGCCGCGTCTCGACTCCCAGGACGAGATCAGCGGGACGCTCACCCCCAGCGCCTCGCCGAGCTGGGCCTGGGTGATCGGCTGATCAGGCCAGTGGCGGCTGCGGAGCTCGCGCAGTCGACGCGCCAGCGGGGTCCGCGCGTCATCGTCGACGCTCATGCCAGCCTCATTCGTGTGAACTTCAGGGAAGTCTAGTTAACCTCTGTACGGCGCTGGAGTCCATGAAGAATTCGCAGCTAGGCCCTAACGGAACGGCAACGTGCGAGAACAAACCCATAAGAGACTCCACTCTAGCCAGAAATCTGTGGCGAACGCGCGCGAATATCTGAGTTCAGGCAGGGGTAGGCCATAATAAAGAGAAGCTTCAGTTAAGTAGCTTAAGTTCACTGAATAGGGGAGGTGATACGCGGTGATAGCCAGGTGAGCCCCACCCGACCAAGAGCGGCATCCCACGCGGAAAGACCGCGGAGCACCTGATCGGCGCGAAGGTGCCCGCACCCGAGATTCTGTCAAGCGTCTCCGCAGCAGGGAAAGCATTCATGACCGTACTGACCCTCCACCTCTCGGTGGCACTTCCCGGTTCAGCCGACACCAAGCACGTGACCCTCCTCATCCTGGCAACCATGATCACACTGGCGCTCGCGGGCATCCGCGGACTGCTCCGGCGGACCCAGGTGGTCATGGTGATCACCGGCACGAGCGCGCTGCTCGTGGTCCTCTCCGTCCTGGTGGTCGCCTACCTGATCACCCTCGGAACCCCCTGAGGCCGCCGTCGCGCGCGGCGCTCCGCCCCCCAGCGCTGCGCGCGTAGAGGTCCGGCCCGAGCCGGGCAGTGCGAGAAGCCGCGAGTCACGTCCCCGTGACTCTGCCATTTGGTCACAGAGCAGTGACCTCCGGTTAGAAGCTCGACAGGAGTGGCAACAACCTCTCTTGGCTGTCTTGACACGCAGAAGGACTAAAGCCATGTCGTCTGAGGCCACCGGCAAGCCGGCGCTGAGCGTCACTTCCGGCCTCTCTCGAAACGCCATCATCATCAGGCTCGAAGGCGAGCTGGACGTCGACGCGGTGCCGGTGCTGCAAGAGCATCTGCAGCGCATCTGGGACCTGCCCCCCAAGCCCTTCCTGATCGTGGACCTCAGCGCGGTGACCTTCTGCGACTCGATGGGCATGAACGAGCTCATCAGCGTCATGCAGCGGTGCGAGGCCAGAGGCACCCGGCTGCTGCTCGGCGGCGTGCACGGCGTCATGGCGCGGGTGCTGTCGATCACCGGGCTCCGGCACGCGTTCGAGGTGTTCGCGCGCCTCGACGACGCGCTGCGGCTGTCGGTCGCGAGCACCTGAACGCGGCTCCGGGCCCGCGGTCAGGCCGGCCTGCGGGCCAGCAGGCACGCCTGCTGAGTGGGCTCCGTGCTCCCCTCCATGGGCTCGCGCACCAGCTGGGCCGTCATCGCGAACCCGGCCTTGACCAGAAGGTCCGCGACGTGGTCCGGGCGGCGGCGATGGAACTCCAGGTCGATCCGGCGGCCGAAGCGCTCGGTCAGGTGCTTGCGCTCGTCACCGACCTGGAAGGCGACCAGCAGATGCCCGCCAGGGGCCAGCACCCGGTGGAACTCCGCGAACGCCCCGGGCAGGCGGTCCTCCGGGAGGTGGATGATCGAGTAGTTGGCCACGAGCCCGCCGAGCCCGCCGTCGGGAAGGTCGAGCGCCAGCATCGAGCCCACCTCGAACCGCAGCCCCGGGTGCGTGCGCCGGGCCAGCGCCACCATCTCCGGCGACAGGTCCACCCCGAACACCTCCAGCCCGAGCCCGTGCAGGTGCTCGGTGACGCGCCCCGGCCCCGACCCGATGTCCGCCACAGGACCGCCGCCGGCCCGGACGAGCTCGGCGAACGCGGCGAACATCGCCCGGTCCAGCGGCTTGCCCGCCAGCTCGTGGTGGAAGATCTTGGCGTATTCGGCGGCCACGGCGTCGTACGAGGCCCGGGTGCTGCGCAGGAAGTCGGGTTCGGTCATGGCGGAGAACCCTATTCCAGGCGGCGCGGGTCATTTCGCTAGCGGCTCGTGGAGGCCGGCGCCGGGATCCGCCGTCCGGTGCGCCCGTCCACCGGGATGTATCCGGGCTTGACGTGGAAGGGGACGGTCAGCGTGGCCTCGCCGTCCTCGACGCGTACGGGCAGGGTGAACACGTGCTTGTGCCCCGGCGCGTGCGCCGGCCGGCGCGCGTCGAGCCGCGGGTCCTCGCGCAGCCAGACCAGCACCTTCCTGCCCTGGGTACGGACGGCGGCCTCGGCGGTGCCGCACTCCCGCGGCCCGGCCGCCCACGTCAGCACGAGATCCTTGCCCGCCCGGGCGGACCGGGGGACCGGGAACCCCGCCTCGCAGGCGCGCGGCGCGGCCGGCAGCGCGTGCGCCACCGCGGGCCGGAACGGGGTGGACGGGTGAAGGGCGGAGTCCATCGTGAACGTGGCGCACTCCAGCAGCGCCAGCGTCACGACCGCGCCCGCTCGCTCCCGGTTGGTGCCCTTGACGAGCAGCCACAGGCTGAGCGGGGCCAGGAGGAGCCAGGCCACACCAAGTGAGACGGCCAGCATGGAGAACTCCCGCGAGTCAGAGAACAGTTGACTCTCCGTATTACTCCGGCGTCGGAGAGGGTTCGCCCTCTTGGATATCACATCACCGCAGAGTTGCGAACTGTGTACTCTTCGCGATCAACGAAGCCCACGCCCGCCCGGGAGCCCGGCCTGGCGGCGTCTCAGCCGAGCAGGGGCGCTCCGCGAAGGACGGCGCCCGCGTCCTTCATCTCGGCCAGGGCCGCCTCGGTCGTGGTGGGCGAGACGCCCGCCGTCAGATCCAGCAGCACCCGCACCGCCAGCCCGTTCTTGACCGCGTCGAGCGCCGTGGCCCGCACGCAGTGGTCGGTGGCGATGCCCACCACGTCCACCTCGTGCACCCCGCGCTCACTGAGCCAGTCGGCCAGCGCCACCCCGTCTCCCGACGTGCCCTCGAACCCGCTGTAGGCCGCCTCGTAGGCGCCCTTGCTGAAGACCTCCTCCACCCCGGCGACGTCGAACGACGGATGGAAGTCCGCGCCCGGGGTGCCGGCCACGCAGTGCGCGGGCCAGGTGGAGACATAGTCGGGCCTGGCGGAGAAGTGGTCGCCCGGCTGCACGTGGTGGTCGCGGGTCGCCACCACGTGGTCGTAGCCGTGCTCGGCCACGTGGCGGGTGATCGCCGCCGCCACCTCCGAGCCGCCGGCCACGGCCAGGCTGCCGCCCTCGCAGAAGTCGTTCTGCACATCGACGATGATCAACGCGGTGCCCATATGTAGCACGATACGTCAGGCGAATTCCGTGGGGATCGCCGCGTACCCCCTGCCCAGGTGCAGGGCGTCCTGGGGGAGTGTGGCGACGGCCTGCGCGTGCCGGGCGCGGGCGGCGGTCAGCGGCTCCCTGCCGACGACCACTCCGTCGCGGACCAGCTCGTGCAGCAGGGGTGTGCCGCCTTCGGGGGCGAGCCCGCCGGTGGTGATCAGCTCGGTGTCGGCGTGGCCCGACTCGTCCATCAGCCGGTACGCCTCCTTGCGGCCCCCGCGCGACGGCTTGCCCACCGAGCGCTTGGCCACGGCCTCCAGCTTGCCCGTGGCCGTCTCCCGCGCCACCAGCTTGTAGACCAGCGCGGCCGTGGGGACGCCCGAGCCGGTCACGAGGGAGGTGCCCACGCCGTAGCCGTCCACGGGGGCGGCGGCGAGCGCGGCGATGGCGTACTCGTCCAGGTCCGAGGTGACCAGGATGCGGGTGTTGAAGGCGCCGAGCGCGTCGAGCTGCTCGCGCACCTCCTGCGCCGCCGCGGCCAGGTCGCCCGAGTCGATGCGGACCGCGCCCAGCTTGGGCCCGGCCAGCTCGACGGCCGTGCGCACCGCCTCCGGCACGTCGTAGGTGTCCACCAGCAGCGTCGTCTCCGGGCCGAGGGTGGCGATCTGGGCCTCGAACGCCGCCCGCTCCGAGTCGTGCAGGAGCGTGAACGCGTGCGCGGCCGTACCGGCCGTGGGGACGCCGTACACGTGTCCGGCCATCAGGTTGGAGGTGGAGGCGAACCCGGCGATGTACGCGGCCCGTGCGGCGGCCACGGCGGCCCTCTCATGCGTACGGCGCGAGCCCATCTCGATGAGCGGCCGGGTGCCCGCCGCGTTGACCATGCGTGAGGCGGCCGAGGCGATCGCGCAGTCGTGGTTCAGTATCGACAGCGCGATGGTCTCCAGCAGCACGGCCTCCGCGAACGTGCCCTCCACGACCATGATCGGGGAGGCGGGGAAGTACAGATCGCCCTCGCGATAGCCGTAGATGCTCCCGGAAAACCGGTAATCGGCGAGAAACGCCAGAGTGGCATCGTCGACGACCTGATTCTGGCGCAGGTAGGTGAGCTCCTCGTCACCGAAACGAAAGCGATCCAGCTCGTCCAGGACACGTCCCGTACCGGCGACAACACCGTAGCGCCGCCCGCCCGGCAGGTGCCGGGCGAACACCTCGAAAACGGCGCGCCGGTGCGCCGCCCCGCTCCGGAGGGCGGCCTGCAGCATCGTCAGCTCATAGTGATCTGTGAGCAACGCAGTGCTCATGGTCATTGTCACGACTCGAAGACTACGGCTCAGATAGGGCAGACTCGGGGATGTGGGTAGCACCGCTCCAATCGCCGTCGAGCGTCCGTCATCGGACGTCCGGCCTGATCTGCCGTGGGTGACCATCGTCTGGAACGACCCGGTCAACCTCATGTCCTATGTGACCTATGTCTTCCAAACGGTCTTCGGCTACACCAAGGAGAAGGCCGAGAAACTCATGCTGGACGTGCACCACAAGGGCAAGGCGGTCGTGTCCAGCGGCACACGTGAAGAGATGGAACGCGATGTGCAGATTCTCCACTCCTACGGCCTCTGGGCGACGGTCCAGCCGGATTCGGTCAAGTGAGGCGGCACTGGTGAGCTCGGGGTTCTCGCAGGGCAGGGGCGGCGCGGTCATCGCGGAGTTCGAGGCGGCGGAGGTCTCGCTGCTGCGTTCGCTGGTCTCGATGATGCTCGGCCTGGTCTCGCCGGGGGAGACGAGCGACGACCCGCTGGAGCGCGCTCTGGGCATCGGGGAGGCCGCGAAGCCGTCGGACCCGGTGCTGGCGCGGCTGTTCCCCTCGGCGTACGAGGACGACAAGGAAGCCGCCGAGTTCCGCCGCTACACCGAGGCCACGCTGCGCGACGGCAAGCGGGCCGACGCGCAGACCGTCTTCGACACCGCCAAGTCCGGCCGCGCCGAGCTCACGCCCGAGCAGGCCCAGGCGTGGCTGCGCGCGCTCAACGACGTACGCCTGACGCTCGGCGTCAAGCTCGACGTGACCGAGGAGGTCCACGACGAGATCGCCCTGATGTCCGAGGACGACCCCCGATACCCCGCCTTCGTCACCTACGACTGGCTGACCTACCTCCAGGACAGCCTGGTGCGGGCCCTCTGGTAATTTCCGGGCATGCTGTCGATCTCGCAGGAACTGGTGGACAAGATCGTCGCGCACGCACGGGCCGATCATCCCGACGAGGCGTGCGGCGTCATCGCGGGCAAGGGCGGCGTGCCCGAGCGGTTCGTCCCGATGGAGAACGCCGAGCGTTCGCCCACCTTCTACCGCTTCGACTCGATGGAGCAGCTGCGGGTCTGGCGGGAGATGGACGACCGCGACGAGGAGCCCGTCGTGATCTACCACTCCCACACGGCCACCGAGGCCTATCCGTCGCGTACGGACGTGTCCTACGCCTCCGAGCCCGAGGCCCACTACGTCCTGGTCTCCACGCGGGAAGAGGACGAGACGGAGTTCCGGTCGTACCGGATCCTCGACGGGGTGATTACGGAGGAAGAGGTAAGATTTCTCCCATGATGGTCAGGGCTGTGCAGAGCTTCCTCTTCGCGCATACTCCCACCGTCGTCGTCTACGACTGTCGCTGACCTGGAATCCACATCCAGCCGTCGGCGTTGCTGCCGATGGGACGAAGACATGACCTGAGGAGACTGACCGCGATGGCCATCGAGGTTCGCATTCCGACCATCCTGCGCACTTACACCGACGGCGCCAAGGCCGTCGACGCCGAGGGCGCCACCCTCGAAGAGCTGATCAGCAATCTTGAGTCGCGGCACCCCGGCATCAAGGACCGCCTGGTGGACCAGGGCGCCCTACGCCGTTTCGTCAACGTCTACCTGAACGACGAGGACGTGCGTTTCCTGGGCGGCCTCGGCACGCCCGTTTCCGACGGTGACACGGTGACCGTGCTCCCCGCCGTGGCCGGCGGGTGACATGCGGTTCGACTCGCTGATCGACTCCGTCGGCGGCACCCCGCTCGTCGGGCTGCCGAGGCTGTCGCCGTCCGCCGACGTGCGGATCTGGGCGAAGCTCGAAGACCGCAACCCCACGGGGTCGATCAAGGACAGGCCCGCGCTCTGGATGATCCAGGAGGCGGAGAAGGACGGGCTGCTCACGCCCGGCTGCACGATCCTGGAGCCCACCAGCGGCAACACCGGCATCTCGCTCGCGATGTCGGCCAAGCTCAAGGGCTACAAGCTCATCTGCGTGATGCCGGAGAACACCTCGGAGGAGCGGCGGCAGCTCCTGCGCATGTGGGGCGCGCAGATCATCTCCTCGCCGGCCGCCGGCGGCTCCAACGAGGCCGTGCGCGTCGCCAAGGAGCTGGCCGCCCAGAACCCCTCCTGGGTGATGCTCTACCAGTACGGCAACCCGGCCAACTGGCGCTCCCACTACGAGAGCACCGGCCCGGAGATCCTGGAGGATCTGCCCGGGATCACCCACTTCGTGGCCGGGCTCGGCACGACGGGGACGCTGATGGGCGTCGGGCGGTTCCTGCGCGAGCGGGTGCCCGGCGTGCAGATCGTCGCCGCCGAGCCGCGCTACGGCGAGCTGGTCTACGGGCTGCGCAACGTGGACGAGGGCTTCATCCCCGAGCTCTACGACGAGTCCGTGCTGACCACCCGCTTCTCGGTCGGCTCGGCCGACGCGCTGCGGCGCACCCGCGAGCTGCTGACCTCGGAGGGCATCTTCGCCGGGGTCTCGACGGGCGCGGCCCTGCACGCGGCGCTGGGGGTGGCACAGAAGGCGGTCAAGGCGGGAGAAAGCGCCGACATCGCGTTCGTGGTCGCCGACGGCGGCTGGAAATACCTGTCCACGGGCGCCTACGAGGGCACCCTGGAAGAGGCGGAAGAGCGGCTGGAAGGCCAGCTTTGGGCCTGAGGACGACGTGCGGAGGGGCGGCCGGTTCTTCGGGAACCGGCCGCCCCTCGCCGTTCGGGTCGTGACCCGCTAGTTCACCAGGAGCCGGAGCGAGAACGACGCCTCGCTGTCGCTCAGCTTGCCGCTCAGGCCGACGGCCTTGAGCACCTGGGCGTTGGCCTTGTCGTCGCCCGACATCGAGTTGAGGTAGAGGTTCTCCACCTTGTCCAGATCCACGAAGAGCGCGTAGCTGGCGTCGTCCGCGTCGGCGATGGCCGTCTTGAACGTCTCCGACTCGCCCAGCGTGCCCTCCTCCGCGAGCTTCTTGGCGTACTCGTCCGTCGTCGCCACGGTGAACACGCCGTCGCCGGCGACCTTGGCGATCTGCGGCGCGGGCTGGCCGCTGGCGGTCATCGCCTGTTGGATCTTGTCGACGATCGCCTGCGCCTTGGCCGGGTCGGTGACGATGCGCACGCCGCCCTTGATCTGGTCGCTGTCCAGGCCCTGGCTGTCCACGGCGATCGTGAGGTTCTGGCCGACGGCCGTGGCCAGGTCGCCGGGCAGCTCCAGCCCGTACTGCGTCTTGGCGGAATCGAGGAGCTGCTTGACCTCCGCGGCCCCCGCCGCCGTGGCCTGCTTCTCGATCTCGGCCCACTGCTTCTTGACGATCTGGTCGAGGCCGGAGATCGACAGGGCGCCGGCCGTGGTGCCGGGCAGCGTGCCGATGTTCGCCACGGGCAGGTCGCCCTCCGGGGTCATCCCCTTGGCGCCCCGTACGACGCCGGCCAGCTCGACGTAGGCGCTGTCGAAGCGCAGCGCGCCGGCGAACCGGGCGTTCTTGATCTTGTCGAGGTACGCCGCCTGGTCGGCGGTGACCTCCTTCTTGGCCAGGTCCATCAGGCCGCCGAGGTCGGCCCAGAACGACAGAACGCCCTGCTCGCCCACCGCGCCCATGTCGTCGCTGAACTCGGCGTTGTCGGCGAGGCTGCCGTCGGCCTGCGCGTACTTGTCGGCGAGCTGCTGCGTCTCGGTGATCAGCGCGTAGTCGTCGCGGAAGGCGATGCCGTACTTGTCGCCGTCCATGAGCTTGGCGATGCCGGTCTTGGCCTGCGCCTCGTCCTTGATCTGCACGGCCACCGCGTAGTCGGGCTCCTCCTTGCCGGAGGGGACGGCGGCGACGCCGATCCGGTTGCCCAGCCACGGGTCGACGTCCTTGGCGAAGTCGACCTTGTTGTCGGAGTCGGCGTTGAGAGAGTCGAACAGCGCCTTGCGCGGGTCCTCGCCGGAGAAGGACTCCTTGGTGACCGTGAACTTCCTGGCCAGCTGGAACAGCGCCAGCTTCTGGTTCGCGGCCGGGTCCAGGTCGATCCGGGCGTAGGCGATCGAGTTGACGGGCAGGACGTCGTTCGGCTGCGTGCCGCCGCCGCCGATGGCGCCGACCGCCCACACCGCGCCGCCGCCGAGCAGCACCACCGCGAGCGCCGCCGCGGCGGCGATCACCCAGGTCTTGCGGCCCTTCTTGGCCGGCTCGCCGGGGCCGAAGCCCTCGGGGCCCTGCTGCTGCCAGCCGCCCTGCGCGTACTGGTCCTGCGGCCAGCCCTGCTGCTCCTGCTGCCAGCCCTGCTGAGGTTGCTGTTGCTGCTGCCAGCTCTGCTCCTGCTGCCAGCCGCCCTGCGCGTACTGGTCCTGCGGCTGCTGCTGGCCCTGCTGCCAGTTCGGCTGACTCGGCTGGCTCGGCTGGCTGTAGCCCTGCTGGCCATATCCTTGCTGGCCGTACCCCTGCTGGCTGTATCCCTGCTGGTCGTAGCCTTGCTGAGCGCCGTAGGAAGGCTGCTGGCCGTAGGCCGGCTGCGGGTTGTACGGCTGCTGCTGGTGGCCATAGGACGGCTGCTGCTGACCATAGCCCCCCTGCCCTTGCGCGGGCTGCTGGCCGTACTGGTCCTGCTGCTGGTATGGCTGCTGCGGCGGGTACGGCTGTGACAGCGGCATCGTCTCGGGGTGCTCCTGCTGCTGCCCCTGATTCCAGTTGTACGCCGTGGTCCGGTCAGGATCCTGGCCATATGGGGGATTATTCGCAGACATCACTCAACTCACAATGTGGACTTTTGACCACAGAGAAGGTAGCTGATGTTGCTAGATGGCCGCTTGCAATGTACTGAAGTTCGATTCAGACCCGGCTGAGCTCATTTCTGAGCACGTCGATGTGCACCTCGCCGCCGCCGTAGTCGGCCACGCTCTCCCACGGCACGAACGTGCACCCCGCGTAGACGATCCGCGCCAGCATCCGTGAGAACCACGCGGAGCGTCCATGGCGGTCGCGCGTGAGGCCGAGCAGGAGCGGAGCACGCAGGCTCGAGACGACGAGACCGTAGACCGTGTGGCTCTGCTGAAGCTCGCCCTTGTGCTTCACCACCCGGATGTCCACCACGAAACCGACCCACACCCCATTGGAGTCCCAGACGGACTGACCGATGAGTTCGGTGACACTTGCCATGATCGAACTTTCTCAGTCGAATCACGTTTTCGCAGGTAGGCGCGCTGATAGCGGGATGCCGCCGGACAGATCCCGGTACTGCGCTAGGCCGCCGGGCGCGGCCCGCCGTAAGGTATGGGGTTACTAGAATATAGTTCCAGATTTGAGGCAGGCGCGGATGACCAAGTTCGACGAGGCCACGCAGGCGATCCGGGTCGACGAGAACACCTATGACGTGTGCCTGGACCCCGGCTATTCGATCGGCGGCCCGCTCAACGGCGGCTACCTGATGGCCGTGATCCTGCGGGCGGCGGTGGACGCCACCCCGTTCGAGCACCCGGTGAGCACGACCGCGCAGTTCCTGAAGGCGCCGGTCCCCGGGCCCGCGCAGGTCAGGGTGGAGCCGCTCAAGGCGGGCAGGACGGCCGCCTTCGCCCGGGCCACGCTCGTGCAGGACGGCACGGCGAAGATCGAGGGCCTGATCACCACCGCCACGCTCAACGAGGTGGAGCCGGTCTACGCCGACGCGCCGTCCGCCGCCATGCCGCCGATCGAGGAGTGCGTCAAGCTGCCGATCCCCAAGCCGGAGTCGGGCATGACGCTGAACGCCCAGATGGAGCTGCTCTTCGACCCGCCCACGATCGGCTGGCTGAAGGGCGAGCCGTCCGGCCGGCCGGAGTCGCGGGCGTACTTCAGGATGACCGAGCCCCAGGACGCGGACCCGTACGTGCTGGCGCTGGCCGTGGACGCGCTGCCCCCCGTGGTGTTCTCGGCCGGCATGCGGGGCTGGGCGCCCACCGTGGACCTCACCTGGCACCTGCGCGCCCTGCCCGCGCCCGGCTGGCTCACCCTGCTCGGCAGCGGGCGGCTGATCTCCGACGGGTGGTTCGACGAGGAGGTCGAGGTGCGCGACTCGACCGGCCGGCTCGTCGCCCAGGCGCGCCAGCTCGCCCGGGTGGGACGCGGCTGAGCGCCTCTCACATGCGGGGATGTGACAAAGACAACACCGCATCATGCTCACGAGTCGCACCTGTGAGCATTCTTACGCAGTGTTGATCGTGCAGGTCGCCTACCCTCTAATGCGTGCCGGACGCGAGTATTGGGATCTTCGACAGCGGGGTCGGCGGCTTGACGGTCGCCAGAGCGATCATCGACCAGTTGCCCCACGAATCGATCACGTACGTGGCCGACACGGCCCGTCAGCCGTACGGGCCGAGAAGCCTCGCGGAGGTGCGTGCCTACGCCTTGGAGGTGATGGATCACCTCGTCGAGGCCGACGTCAAGATGCTCGTGATCGCGTGCAACAGCGCCAGTGCCGCCGTGCTGCGCGACGCCCGCGAGCGCTATGACGTACCGGTCGTCGAGGTGATCCAGCCCGCCACCAGGCGCGCGGTGCGAGCCACCCGCACCGGAAGGGTCGGCGTGATCGCCACCAGGGCCACCATCGACTCGATGGCCTATCACGACGCCTTCACCGCGGCACCCGACGTCCAGCTCACCGGCGTGGCCGCCCCACGCCTGGTGGAGTACGTCGAACGAGGAGAGACGACGAGCGAGGAGCTCATCGAGGTCGTACGCGAATACCTGGAGCCCATCAGGGCGGCGGGGTGCGACACCCTCATCCTCGGCTGCACCCACTACCCGCTCCTCACCGGCGCCATCTCCTATGTCGCCGGTGACGGGGTCACGCTGGTCTCCAGCGCCGAAGAGACGGCCAAGGACGTCTATCGGATCCTGCACGACCGCGACCTGGCGGCGGGAGGCGAGGCCACCCCCCGGCACCGCTTCCGCGCCACCGGCGACTCTCTGCTCTTCGCCCGGCTCGGGCGACGTTTTCTGGGCCCGGAGATCGATGTGGTCGAAGTCGCACCAGTGGGGGGTACTACCTTTAACGGGAGGCCCACATGAAGGTGACCATCGTCGGATGCTCGGGCAGCTATCCCGGGCCGGACAGCCCCGCATCCTGCTACCTCCTCGAGTCCGACGGGTTCAGGATGCTGCTCGACCTCGGCAGCGGCTCGCTCGGCGCGCTCCAGCGCCACATCGGGCTCTACGACGTGGACGCGATCTGCCTGACCCATCTGCATGCCGACCACTGTCTCGATCTCTGCGCCTATCACGTGGCCCGGACGTACGGGCCGGCGGCGCCGTACCCCCTGCTGCCCGTCTACGCGCCGGCTGACGCGCCGCGCCGGCTGTGGGCCGCGTACGGCATGCCGGAGGAGCCCGGACTTGAGACGGCCTTCGACTTCATCGGGCTGGCGCCCGGCACGTTCGAGGTCGGCCCCTTCACCGTCACCGCTGGTCAGGTGAACCACCCGGTCGAGGCGTACGGCTTCCGCGTCGCGAACGGCGACAAGTGCGTGGCCTACTCCGGCGACACCGGCGAGTCGAGCGAGCTGGTCAAGCTGGCCGCGGGTGCCGACCTGCTGCTGTGCGAGGCGTCCTTCCTGGACGGCCCCGACCTGCCGCCCGGCCTGCACCTGACCGGCCGCCAGGCCGCCGAGCACGCCGCCAAGGCCGGTGTCGGCCAGCTCGTGCTCACCCACCTCGTCCCGTGGAACGACCAGGCCACCGTGCTCGAACAGGCCGCGGGCGGCGGCTACGACGGCCCGGTCGAGCTGGCCCGCAGCGGCGCCGTCTACGACCTCGCCTGAGCCTGCGTGAAGTCACGCATGCGTGGCAGCGGCGAGAACAGCAGCGGCACGAAGGCCAGCAGCCGGCCCACCATGAACACCCACAGGGCCTCCCGCACGCCGATCTGCTCGGCGACCAGACCGCCGAGCAGCGCGCCCAGCGCCATGGGCCCCCACACGACGAACCGCACCGACGCGTTGACCCGGCCGAGCAGGTGGTCGGGAGTCACCGTCTGCCGGTAGGTGACCTGGCCGACGTTCGACAGGGCCGCACTCCACGACAGCACCATCGAGGTGATCGCGAAGCACACCACCCGCCAGTCGGCCTGCGTCATGGGCAGCAGCAGGCCGACCGGCGAGCCCAGGACGACCGCCAGCCACGTCATCCTGGCATTGCCGTACCTCCTGGACAGCCAGCCGCCGGAGAGACCGCCGATCAGGCCGCCGACCCCGCCCGACATGAGCAGCAGGCCGATGATGCCCGGCGCCAGCCCGACCTCCTCGGCCAGGAACAGCACCGACAGGCCGAGCACCGCGCTGATGCACAGGTTGACGGTCGCCGTCGTCGCCACGAACATGCGCAGCAGCCGGTCGCGCCACATGTACCCGAGCCCTTCGGCGATGCCCCGCACCAGCGGCGTGTGCTCGGTGACCGTCGGCGGCTTGTCCGGCGCCTTGATGGTGCTGAGGAAGAGCACCGAGGCCAGCCCCGCCACCGCGGTGGCGACCAGCGTGCGCGGCGCCCCGAGTAACTGCACCAGCAGCCCGCCCAGGCCGGGCCCGGCCAGGAACGCCCCCGACCGCACCACCTCCAGCTTGGAGTTGCCGTCGCTGAGCTGCTCGGTGCTGACCAGCTCCGGCAGGTACGTCGGATCCGCCACGTCGTTGAAGACCTGCGCCACCCCCACCAGCAGCGCCACCACGAACAACACCCCGATCGACAGCAGCCCTAACTCGCCCGCCAGCGGTAGGCTCCCGATGAGCGCGAACCTGGCCAGATCCGATCCCATCAGCACGCGGCGCTTGCGCATCCGGTCGACCCACACCCCCGCGGGCAGGCCGATCAGCAGGAACGCGGTCGTCTGCAGCGCTGACAACAGCCCGACCTCCGCCGGACCGGCATGCAGAACCAGCACGGCCACCAGCGGGAGTGCCACGCGTGAGATATTCGCCCCGAGTTCGTTCGCGACGTGCGAACTGAGGAACCGGAGGAAGTCAGGGTTTCGCAACACCCCCGTTGTCATTGCGTAAGGATCCATGTCGCGGACACATTTGGTCAAGAGTGTCGCGGCTCGGAGATAGGGTGAACTGCATGTCCCGACAGGATGGCCGCAACCCTGACCAGCTCCGCCCCATTACCATCACGAGGCAATGGCTCACCCACGCCGAGGGCTCGGTGCTGGTCGAATTCGGCGGCACCAGGGTCTTGTGCGCGGCGTCGGTTCAGGACAGTGTGCCCCGCTGGCGCAGGGGCAGCGGGCAGGGCTGGGTTACGGCCGAATACGCCATGTTGCCCAGGGCGACCAATACCCGTAACGATCGCGAATCGGTCCGCGGGAAAATCGGCGGCAGGACCCATGAGATTTCTCGGCTGATCGGACGTTCGCTACGCGCCTGCGTCGATTACAAAGCGTTGGGCGAAAACTCCATTCTGCTCGACTGCGATGTCCTGCAGGCCGACGGCGGCACCAGGACCGCCGCCATTACCGGCGCCTATGTCGCGCTGGCCGACGCCGTCGCCTGGATGCGCGAGCGGCGGATGTGCCCCGGCGACCCGCTGATCGGCTCGGTCGCGGCCGTCTCCGTCGGCGTGGTCGGCTCGGTGCCGCTGCTCGACCTCTGCTACACCGAGGACGTCGCCGCCGAGACCGACATGAACGTCGTGATGACCGGCGAGGGCAGCTTCGTCGAGGTGCAGGGCACCGCCGAGGGCGCCCCCTTCGACCGCGCGGCCCTCAACCAGCTCCTCGACCTGGCCGTCGCCGGCTGTGAGGAGCTCACCCTGATCCAGCAGGAGGCCCTGAGCTCATGAAGATCGTGCTGGCCACGCGCAACCCGGGCAAGATCGCGGAGCTGCGGCGCATCCTGGACGGGTTCGACATCGTCGGGCTGGAGGAGTTCCCCGCCATCGGCGAGATCGCCGAGACCGGGGTCACGTTCGAGGAAAACGCCCTGCTCAAGGCGCATGCCGTGGCGCAGGGCTCCGGGCTGCCCGCGGTCGCCGACGACTCGGGGCTGTGCGTCGACGTGCTCGGCGGCATGCCGGGCGTCTTCTCCGCCCGCTGGGCGGGGCGGCACGGTGACGACCAGGCCAACCTCGACCTGCTGCTCGCGCAGGTCTCCGACGTGCCCGAAGACCGGCTGACCGCCCACTTCACCTGCGTCGCGGCGCTGGCGCTGCCGTCGGGGAAGTCCGTGGCGGTCGAGGGCCTGCTGCCCGGCCGCCTGGTCACCACACCGCGGGGGACCAACGGGTTCGGCTACGACCCGATCCTGGTGCCCGACGGCGACGAGCGCACCACGGCCGAGCTCGCGCCGGAGGAGAAGGACGCCATCAGCCATCGGGGCCGCGCCTTCCGCGCGCTGGCGCCGATCGTCAGAGAGCTGCTCAGCTCGTAACCATCGCGTAAGAACCCCTTGGCCCTGGGCGACGTACCTTCGCATTGTGCAGAGGAATGAGATGGTGCCCGCCTGGGCGGGAGCCCTGGCCGGACTGGTGGCCGGGGGCGTGGCCCTGGGGGTCGCGCAGCTCGTGGCCGGGCTCGTCGGGCCCGAGACGTTTCCCGTCGTGGCCGTGGGCGATGTGACCGTCGATCTGACGCCGGCGCCGGTCAAGGACTTCGCGATCACGACGTTCGGCGAGAACGACAAGACGGTCCTGGTCGGGGGCGTGCTCGTGGTGCTCGCGCTGATCGCCGCCCTCATCGGGGTGCTGGCGCGGCGCAGGCCCGCGTACGGCGTCGCGGGGCTGGCGGCGTTCGGGGTGGTCGGGCTGCTCGCGGTGCTGACCCGGCCGGACGCGGGGATGCTGGACGCGCTGCCGACCGTCGCCGGTGTGGCCGTCGGCGCCTGGGCCCTGCTCTGGCTCCTCCGCCGCGCAACCGTGAGCACGCCGGCCGCCGCCGCCGCGCCCGCCGGCACAGCCGAGCGGCCGTCTCAAGTCGAGCCACCGGCTGAGGCTGAACGGCCGGCCGAGGCTGAGCCACGGGCTGGGGTTGAGCGGCCGGCTGAGGTCGAATGGCCGGCTGTGATGCGGGCGGGGGCGGATCTGCGGGCCTTCGATCGGCGGAGGTTGCTGACCGGGGTCGCCGGTGGCGTGGTGGTCGCGGGGGCGGCCGCCGTGATCGGCCGCCAGCTCGGCGGGCGGCAGGCGGTGGACGCCGCGCGGGTCAGCCTGGCGCTGCCCAAGCCGGCGACGCCCGCCAAGCCCGTCCCGGCGGGCGCGGACCTCCGCATCAACGGCATAACCCCGTTCTTTACGAAAAATCAGGACTTCTACCGGGTTGATACGGCGCTCGTCGTCCCCCAGGTCGATCCGAACGAGTGGAAGCTCCGCATCCACGGCCTGGTCGACCGGCCGGTCGAGCTGACGTACGCCGACCTGCTGAAGATGCCGCTCACCGAGGCGGACATCACGCTGACCTGCGTCTCCAACGAGGTCGGCGGCGAGCTCGCCGGCAACGCCCGCTGGCTGGGCGTCCGCATGTCCGAGGTGCTGCGCCGGGCCGGGCTGCGCTCCGACGCCGACATGCTCCTGTCCACCTCCGCCGACGGCTTCACCTGTGGCACCCCCGTGGACGTGGTGATGGACGGCCGCGAGGCGCTGTACGCGATCGCGATGAACGGCGAGGCGCTCCCCGTGGACCACGGCTTCCCCGTGCGCCAGGTGGTGCCGGGGCTCTACGGGTACGTGTCGGCCACCAAGTGGGTCGTCGACGTGAAGGTGACCAGGTTCGACCGGGACGAGGCGTACTGGACGCCGCGCGGCTGGGCGGCCAAGGGCCCGATCAAGACCCAGTCGCGGATCGACGTGCCCAAGTCGGGCGACTCGCTGAAGGCCGGGCGGGCCACGATCGCCGGGGTGGCGTGGGCGCAGCACACCGGGGTGGACGCGGTGGAGGTGCGGGTCGATCGCGAGCAGTGGCGGCAGGCGAAGCTGGCCGAGGTGCCCGGCCCGGACACCTGGCGGCAGTGGTCGATCGACTGGGACCTCACGCCGGGGGAGCACACGATCCAGGTGCGGGCGACCGATGCCGCCGGGCGTACCCAGGTGGAGCAGGAGGCGCCGCCCGCGCCCGACGGAGCCACCGGCTGGCACACGATCACGGTCAAGGTCGCCTGAGCGTTCGTCGCGGTTCAGGTGATTTGCCCAGGTAGGGCGTGGGGTTCGGACGGCGAATCTTCCTGACTTCGCCTCCCTGTCACGGTGGTCCCTCTACGATCGGTCGTCGAGTACGACAGGAGGCAGCCGTGTCCCGCGAGCGTAAGCCGAGCGTCCGGTGGGTCCTTCCAGACGGGCAGTACAACCCGGTGGTGGGCGAAGGGGTGCGATGGCTCGACTACGAGTCGGCCGCCGACCCTGACGCCGATCCCGGCACGCACACCGACTCCAAGCTCGGCCCCGACACCGGCTCCAGCGCCGATTCCGGCTCCAAGCCGGGCACCGCCGCCGCCCGTCCACCCTTCGGCGCCGACGGCGGTGCAGGCAGTGGCTCTGGTGGGGGCCCCGGTGCCGTTCCGCTGAAGGCCCAGGAGAGCTGGGCCACCTTAGAGGGCGGGCACGCGCCTGACGGCTTCTGGCTGGGCGATCTCGGTGGCGAGTTCGGCGAGTTCGGGGAGTTCGCGCAGCCTGGCGAGCTCGGGAGGTCCGTCGAGCCGGTCGGGTCGGTCGGGTCCGTCGAGCCGGTCGGGCCGGTCGGGCCGGGCGGGTCTGCCGGGTCTGCCGGGTCGGTCGGCCTGGTCGAGACCGTTGACCCCCTAGGGTCCAGGGACTCCGGGAAGGCCCGTGCGGCCCGGGAACCGGGCGAGACCGCCCTGGCGGACGACTGGTTCGATCTGCCGGAGCGGCCGCCGAGGCTGGCGGACTGCCGCCCGTACGGCGTGCGTGGCGGGCTGGCCCAGCCGGACCCGCAGGTGGAGCGGGACCTGGCCGAGGCGCTGTCGCCGGGCGTCCGCTTCCCCGACCCGCGCGGCACCTGGATCCGGCTGGTCAACGGCGGCGGGCCCGCCGACGACCCGTTCAGGGCCTCCAACGCCGCCGACTGCGCGCTGGCCGTGCTGTCCACCTGGCACGGCGAGCCGGCCACCGCCGCACCGAGGCTGCCCGAGTACGACAGGATCGGCCGTCCGGCGCTGACCGGCGAGCGGGGCAGCGTGCACCGGATCGAGCAGTGGGTCGGGCAGCGCCTGCAGTACCTGGGCCAGGGCCGGCACGCCTACCCGATCATCGCGCGCCGGCTGCTCGATGCCGGGCACGGGGCGAGCGCCGTCATCGTGGTGCGCTGGCCGGGCGGTGGCTCCCACGCCTGGAACGCCGTCAACTCCGGCGGCGAGGTGATCTGGATCGACGCCCAGCGGGGCCACATGTCGGTCGAGCCGCCGTACACGACGGTGACCGGGGTGTTCTGCGTGATACTCGACCGGCGGGGACGGCCGCGATGAATCTGGACCAGGCCAGGGCGCTGGCCGAGGAGTACTTCAACGGGGTGCGCCCGCCGGGCGAGGCGCTGCCGGTGGGGGTGCACGGGTTCGCGGACGGATATGTCGCCTGGGTGCGGGAGCTCGACCCCGACGATCCGGCCAGGCTGCCGGAGACCGTCGGGGGCGCGTGCATCGTGATCGACCGGGCCACGGGTGAGGTGGTGGCCCGGCCGCTGCTCGACCCCGAGACGGTCGCCGACCTCTGGCCCGGCCGCACGCCCCGCTGAGACCGGCCGAGGGCCGTCCACGGTGGTGCGGGTCCGGGGGATCAGCGGCCGCGTCCGAGGTGGCTGTGCGGGCCGGGAGAAGGCCGGGCGCCGCCCCCATGAGACGCCCGACCCTCCGCGTACGGGCTGCGGCGGGCGAATACGCACCGGGGCAGCCCGTATGCCCTCTATCCGGATATTTCGGTTTTATTCGCCTAAGAGAACTTCGTCCGGGTCAGTTCGTCGCCAGGGAGCCCACGATCGACGCCCGCGCGGCACGGCGGGCAGGCAGGACGGCGGCCAGCACCCCGGCCAGCCCCGACAGCGCCACGAACAGCACGATCTGCACCACGGGCACCGAGAACACGGCATCGCTCAGCATCGCCGTCATGGCGGCCCATCCGAAGAAGCCCCCGAGCGCGACTCCGACCAGCGCCCCGATGACCCCGAGCACCAGTGCCTCGATCGAGAGCATGCTCCGGAGCTGCGCCCTGGTCAGCCCCAGCGCCCGCAGCAGCGCCGACTCCCTCGTACGCTCGTGCACCGACAGCGAGAGCGTGTTCGCGATGCCCAGCAGCGAGATCAGGATCGCCAGCCCGAGCAGCCCAGTGATGATCATGAGCATCATGTCGAGCGTCTCGTCGAACTGCCCGCGTACCTCCGTCGAGCTCGTCACCTGCACGACGGGATAGGCCGCGGTGGCGGCGTCCACCACCGCGCGGGCCCGTTCCGGCGGCACGCCGTCCTTGATGCCGATCAGCACGCGGGAGTCGGGCACCGCGCCGAAGTAGGCGTCGAACGGCGCTTCCGCGACCGTGACCGGCGGCAGCTGCGACTGGACCCCGTCGAGCAGCGCGACCACCCGCAGCGTGACCTCGCCCGCCTTCGTCGTCGTGAGCGACACCGAGTCGCCGACCCGCACGCCGAGCCGCCTGGCGGCGGGCTCGTCGAGCGCCACCTGACCCGCCCCGAAGCCCGTCATGGAGCCGGCCGTCACGTACGGCTCGATCGGCCCGCTGTACGTGCCCACGTCGAAGCGGCTGCGCTCACCCCCGCCCGCCATGCCCGCCACGCCCGCCCTGGCCTCGCGGATCAGCGCCACCGAAGCCAGCTCCGGCCTGGTACGCAGCTCCTGGGCCACCGACCTCGGGATGACGGAGTCGCGGGCCTGGCTGGCCAGCAGATAGTCGATGGGGAACTGCTCGTCGAGCTTGGCGGTCATCGTCAGCCTGGTGGAGGCGGTGACCACCGAGATCAGCGTCATGAGCGTCACGCCGATCGTCAGCGCGACCGTCGTGGTCGCGGCCCGTCTGGGGTTGCGCGCCGAGTTGTCCACCGCGAGCCGGCCGGGCACCCCGAAGACCTTGCGCGGGATCCAGCCCGCCACCGCGCTCAGCGGCCTGATCAGCGTAGGGCCGATGATCAGCACGCCCAGGAAGGTCAGCGCGCCCCCGGCCATCACGACGAAGAGCGCGATCTCCTGACCGGGCTCGAACGCCAGCATGCCCACGGCGGTCGTGCCGAGCCCGGCCACCAGGAAGAGCGCGGCGAAGACCCCGCGCAGCACCCCGGCGCTGAACGTCTGCTCCTCCACCTGGCTGCGCAGCGCCGCGATGGGCGGGACCCGGGTCGCCGACCTGGCGGGCAGCAGGGCCGCGCCCAGCGTGACCAGCAGGCCCACGGCCAGGCCGATCGCGATCGTGGCCGGCGTCAGCGCGACGTCCGCGTCAGTGGGCAGCGGGGCGTCGAACGCGCCGAGCACCGTCAGCGTGAGTGCGGCCAGGCCGTACCCGATGGCCAGGCCGAGCACGGAGGCGAGCGCCCCGACCGCGACTGACTCCAGCACGATCGAGCCGAACACCTGCCCGCGCGTCGCTCCGATGCAGCGCAGCAGCGCCATCTCCCGCGTGCGCTGCGCGACGAGGATGTTGAAGGTGTTGTAGATGACGAGCGCGGCCACCATCATCGCGACGATCCCGAACATCAGCAGGCCCAGCGTGAACGACTGCATCTCCACCCCGGCCGCCCCGGCCAGGTCGGCGGCCAGCTCGGCGCCGGTCTTGACCACGTACCCGTCGCCGACGGCCGCCTTGACGGCCTGCTCCAGCCCGGGGGCGGTCCCGGCGACGTCGATCTCGCGGTAGCCCTTCGCGCCGGTCATCCGCTGAGCGGTGGCCGTGGTGAAGCCGAGCGCGCCGGTGTAGGCGAGCTCCTGGTCCACGCCGGGGTCGAGCAGGCCGACCAGCTTGAACCGGTGCGGGGCCTGGCGGCTGTCGAGCACGGTGATCGTGTCGCCCACCTGGAAGCCCTGGGCCTTGGCGGTGTTCTCGTCCAGCACGGCGGCCTGGTCGTCGGTGCCGGGGCCGGTGCCCGAGACGATGGCGGTGCGGTCGAGCGGGCCGCGCACGACCGACAGGGCGGTGGTGGGGGCGTTCCCGGCGGTCTTGCCGTTCTTGCCCAGCAGCGGCGCGCTGTCGCGGATCAGGCCCTGGGCCTCGCTGACGCCGTTCAGCGCGCGTACGCGGTCGAGGACCCGCTCGGGCAGCACGCCGTCCGGTCCCTTGGCGAGCACGACGACGTCCACCTTGCCCGCGTCGGCCGTGACCCGCTGGGAGAAGCCCGCCTGGATGGTGTCGTTCAGGACGAACGTGCCCGCGATGAAGCCCACGCCCAGCATGATCGCCAAGGAGGTGAGCAGCAGCCGCAGCTTGTGCGCGCGCAGCCCGGCCAGTGCCGTCTTCAGCACCTCACGCCTCCAGCTTCACGAGCGTGTCCAGCACGGACTGCGGCGTCGGCGCGGCGATCTCGGTGACCAGCGCGCCGTCGCGCAGGAACACCACCCGGTCGGCGTACGCCGCGGCCACCGGGTCGTGCGTGACCATGACGATGGTCTGGCCGAGCTCGCGCACCGACGTACGCAGGAAGGACAGGACCTCGGCGCCGCTGCGGGAGTCGAGGTTCCCGGTGGGCTCGTCGGCGAAGATCACCTGAGGCTTGCTGATCAGGGCCCTGGCCACGGCCACGCGCTGCTGCTGGCCGCCCGACAGCTCGCTCGGCCGGTGCGCGAGCCGGTCCCTCAGCCCGACGGTCTCGATCACCCGGTCGAACAGCGGCTGGTCCGCCTGACGGGCGGCGATCTCCAGCGGGAGCCGGATGTTCTGCTCGGCGGTCAGCGTGGGCAGCAGGTTGAACGCCTGGAAGACGAACCCGATCCGCTCCCGGCGCAGCAGGGTGAGCTGCCGGTCGCTCAGGCCGGTCAGCTCCACGTCACCGATGTGCACGGTGCCCGACGTGGCGGTGTCCAGCCCGGCCAGGCAGTGCATCAGGGTGGACTTGCCGGAGCCCGACGGGCCCATGATGGCGGTGAACGCGCCGGTCGCGAAGGACACGTCCACGCCGCGCAGGGCGTGCACCCGGGCGTCGCCGTCGCCGTACACCTTGGTCAGGTCCTTGGCCACGACGGCGGGCGGGGCTTGGCGCCGGGTTTCGGTGAGCGTCACGGTCACTCCTTGTCGTGATTTATCAACGCGAACCACGCTAGGAGTGGAAATTTCGGGATCTATGGGTCCTGAGGAGGGACTTCGCGTAGGACCGTGGACGACCCCGGTCAGACTTTCGGCTGATGAGGCCGGCCACCGGACGGGCTCCCGGGTGCCTGTCCGATCGGCCGATGCGACGGCACGACGATGCCGGCCTCGTACGCGTACACCACCACCTGGGCACGGTCGCGCAGCCCCAGCTTGGCCAGCACCCGGCCCAGATGCGTCTTCACGGTCGCCTCGGCGACCTCCAGCCGGGCGGCGACCTCCGTGTTGGACAGCCCGCGCGCCACCATGAGCAGCACCTCGCGCTCGCGCGGCGTCAGGTCGGTCGCCGCGGAGAGCTCCTCGGCGGGCAGTTGCGCGGCGAAGCGGTCCAGCATCCGGCGCAGCGTGCCCGGCGACACCACGGCGTCGCCCGCGTGCACCAGCCTGATGGCGTCGACCAGGTCGGCGGGCGGCACGTCCTTCAGCAGGAACCCGGCCGCGCCCGCCTTGATCGCCGAGAAGGCGTACTCGTCCAGGTCGAACGTGGTCAGGATCAGCACTTTCGGCCCCCTGATCCGCCTGGTGGCCTCGACGCCGTCCATGTTCGGCATGCGGACGTCCATGAGCACGACGTCCACCTCGATGCCGGCGAGCAGCTCCAGCGCCGCGGCGCCGTCCCCGGCCTCCGCCACCACCTCGATGTCCGGCTGCGCTCCGAGCACCATCCTGAACCCGGCGCGCAGCAGCTGCTGATCGTCGACGAGCATGACACGTATCACCCGGCCGCCTTCCTCTACGCCGCTCTGACCACGGGCAACGTGGCCAGCACCTCGAAGCCGCCGCCCTGCCGGGGACCCGCCGACATGGCGCCGCCGTACATGCCGACCCGCTCGCGCATCCCGATCAGGCCGTGGCCGTCGGCGCTCGCCGGCGCCGCCGCGCCCCGGCCGTCGTCGGTCACCCGGACGACCAGCTCGGAGCCGTAGTCGATCTCCACGATCGCGCGGACGCCCGGGCCGCCGTGCTTGAGCGCGTTGGTGAGGGCCTCCTGGACGATGCGGTAGACGGTGAGCTGCTGGCCCTCGGGCAGCTCGCCGGGCACGCCGCCGATCCGCAGCAGGGCGGGCACGGCCGAGCCGTTCACGAGCTCTTCGAGCTGTCCGAGGCCGGGCTGCGGGGTGTAGTCGGTGGCCCCGCTCTCGTTCTCGCGCAGGACGCCGACCAGCCTGCGCATCTCCGCGAGGGCGGCGCGGCCGGTCTTGGAGATGTTCCTGACGGCCAGGCGGGCCTGCTCGGGATCGCTGTCCATGGCGAAGCCCGCGCCGTCGGCCTGCACCACCATGACGCTGACGTTGTGCGCCACGACGTCGTGCAGCTCCCTGGCGATCCTGGCCCGCTCGGCGGCGGCGGCCATCCTGGCCTGCTGGTCCCGCTCGCGTTCCGCCCGTTCGGCGCGCTCCTCCAGGCCCTCCAGGTAGCGCCTGCGCGTGTTGGCGTACAGGCCGGTCAGCCAGACCGTGACCACGAAGATCGAGCCGCTGAAGAACATGCCGGGCGTGACCGTGTTCCACTGGACCAGCGCCAGGAACGTCCCCAGCTCCGCCACCAGCCCCGCCGCCAGCGCCCAGCGGATCGAGCACCGGTAGGCCACCGTCCAGAGCGCGATCAGGACGGCGAGGTTCGCGGGCATCGGGGCGAAGTCCGCGAGCCACTGCCCGAAGCTGATCAGCGAGATGACGGCGAACGCGACGAGCGGCCGGTCGCGCCAGGTCAGCGGCACCAGCAGGGTCGCCGACAGAGCCAGGTAGCCGCCCAGGCTGAGGAAGGCATCGCTGCCGGGCGGGCCGAGGCTCGAGTAGGGGACCGCGATGATCAAGCACAACACGGCGAGCGGCGCGACGCGGAAGGCGCCTGCCAGCTTCTCATGGCGTCTCGACCACGCCCGTACCTTGCCGAACACATCATCACGATATGTAGGCCCAGAGCGGCATTGGTCCGCCTGGAGGGTGAAGTGTGACTACGACCCAGGTCTTACATGGTTCAGGTCTTACGCCAGGCTTACGGTGGGTTCGGCATCCTATCTATCGGGAGCGCCCCTAGCGGGTGAGTAAAGGGAGATCGTGATGGCGGATCATGATCGCGACGCCGGGTCGCGCGGTGAAGAGGAAGCACCGCGCGACCCGACCCCGTCGGAGACCACAACCCGGCACCCGGCCCAGGATCCCGCCGGGGATCGGCCGGACGACGAGCGGGAGCGCCTGCTCGTCGGGCTGAGGTACGGGCAGGCCGCAGGAAGCGAGCCACCCGGAGCCACACGCACGGCCCCCGGCTCCCACCAGGACTACCTGTCGAACGCGCACACCATGCCCGGACTGCCGGCTTATGGGGCGCCGCCGCGCTCGGACTCCTTCAGGGACTTCGTCCGGCAGAAGCCGGCCCAGATCATCGGCGCGGGGCTGCTCGGCCTCGTGCTCGGGGCCCTGATCGGCGGCACCACGGTGGCGGTCGTCAGCAACCTCGGGGACCGGGACGACGTGCGCCCGGCGTACTGGGAGGAGTATCCGGGCTTCGGGCATCGCCGGGAGGGCGTCTACCCCTATCCGCAGCCGCAGCGTATCGAGCCGAGCTGCCGGCCTGGGCCGGACGGGGTCTACTGCGTCGCTCCGCCGTACGTGGTGCCGAAACCGGTCCCGACCATGTCGGTCGCGCCACCTCCCACCCCGACCTTCACTGCCGCGCCGACCCGCACGGGTTAGGTTTGCCGCCGAGGCATTATTGAGCCTGGCTGACGCGATAAATCAGTTCATTTCGCGAAACGTCGGGTTATCGAAAAGCGGTAGGTTCGGTTTCCGGAAAAGTGTCGGTGGCCATCCCTAGTCTGCGTGCATGTCGAACAGCGATCCCGCGCCAGAAGAGCTGGCCCGATGCGTCAGCCAGGCTCGGTCGGTGACGGAGGTCCTGTCCCTGCTGGGCCTGGGGAGCTCCGGCGGCCGGCGGGCAAGCCTGCAGCGGAGGATAGCCGCGCTCGGCATCGACACCAGTCATTTCCGGCGCACACCGCGGAGTAAATATACGATCGAGCGCCTGTCCGCGGCGGTTGCGGTGTCGACGAGCGTCAACGAAGTTCTCGACCGCCTGGAGATTCCGCGCAGCGGCGGCGCTCATTCGCATATCAGCCGCCGCATCAAAGCTTTCGGCATCGACATATCGCACTTCTCCCACCTTCCCGGCCGCCGACCGGCCGCGCCTCTCGAGTTCGATCGAGAGGCTCTCGAAGCGGCCGTGCAGGGCGCGAGGAGCATGCGTGAAATCCTGCGGCGTCTGGGAGCGGCCGAGTCCGGGAGAGCTCGGGAGGAGGTCCGCCGCCAGCTCCGCTCGTTCGGTCTCGACGAGCCCAGCGGCTTCCGGCGGGTCCGGCTCGGCGCGGAAGAGGTCGAAGCCGCGGCCCGGGAGTCACGCTCGGTGGCGTCCATGATGCGCCGGCTCGACCTGCCGGTCGGAGAGACGAGCCGGCGGCGGCTGCTGCGGTGCATCGCTCGGTACGCCATCGACACGTCCCACTTCGACCGGGAGCTCACCAGCTCGGTGATGGGCATACCGCGCCGGGATCCTGCGGCCGTTCTCGTGCGACGCCCGGACGGCACGGGTCGCACGCCAGGCAGGGTGCTGCGCCGGGCCCTGAGCGAGATCGGGGTGCCCGCAGACTGTGCGAAGTGCGGTGTCGGCGACAGCTGGCAGGGGGAGCCGCTGACGCTGGAGGTCGATCATCTCAACGGAGACCCGCTCGACAATCGCCGGGAAAACCTGAGGTTGCTGTGCCCCAACTGTCATTCGCAGACGGCGACATTCGCCGGCCGCAACAGGGGCAGGTCGGGCGCGTAGGTGTGCGGGCGGGGGGACTCGAACCCCCACAGTGTTTCCACCAACAGGACCTAAACCTGCCGCGTATGCCATTTCGCCACGCCCGCGCAACCCCCGCCTGAGCGGGCCTGAGTCATTCTAGCGCTCCGAGCAGGGGGAGGAGAGGCGTCTGCGGCGATGGGGCGGCCGGCTTCGCCGGGCCGGCGCGGACCCCCGCGCAGGGGGCCCGCGTGGTGGGTCAGGAGAGGCCGAGTTTCTTCTTGAGCGAGGCCACGTGGCCGGTCGCCTTCACGTTGTAGAGGGCCTGCTCCACCTTGCCGTCGCCGTCGATGACGAACGTCGAGCGGATCACGCCCACCATCAGCTTCCCGTACAGCTTCTTGGGGCCGTATGCCCCGTACGCCTGGTGCACGGCCAGCTCCGGGTCCGACAGCAGGGGGAAGGTCAGGGCGTCGCGTTCGACGAATTTGGCGAGCTTTTCCGGCTTGTCCTTCGACACGCCGAGCACGACGAAGCCTTCGCCGGTGAGCTGGCCGAGGTTGTCGCGGAAGTCGCAGGCCTGCTTGGTGCAGCCGGGTGTCATCGCGGCAGGGTAGAAATAGAGGATCACTCGCTTGCCGCGGTAGGTCTCCAGGGAGACGGTGCTGCCGTCGGCGGCGGGTAGCGTGAACTCGGGCGCGGCGTCGCCGGGCGCGAGCTTGGTTTCGGTCAATGGCCCTCCTGAGTTCTTCCCGCCAACCTACCGGCCTGGCCGCCGTGCCGTACGGCGCCCTGACCTGACAGACTGATCACGACCAGAACGGACGGAGCTCGCACGGCACGCGGAGCGGGCGCGACCACGCGTACGGTCGAGAGGAGAGCCATGGCTGACACCGATCCCGACGAGCTCGAGCGGCGGATCGCGCGTACGCGCGCGGAATTGGCGCAGACGGTCGACGCCATTGCCGACCGGGTGAGCCCCAAGCGGGTCGCCGAGCGTACGGTGGCCGACGTCAAGAGCAGAGCCGGGCACTTCGTGGCTTCGGTGGGGGACGCGCTGGGCGTGACGCCGCGGCCGGTCGAGTACGGGGATGATCCGGACCGGGTGTGGGAGGACGAGCGGCCCGACCTGGCGCCGGTGCTGATCGGGATCGGGGCGGTGCTGGTCGTGGGGGCCGCGATCGTGCTCTGGCGGCGACGCAGGCGCCGCTGACATCCGCCCGGCGGGCGGTCGTCAGCGTCGCCCGGCTGGCGACTCGGCCAGAGGTCAGACGCCGGAGACCACAGGCTGCAGGCCGGAGGTCAGACGCCGGAGGCCGGAAGCCGCAGGCCAGGCGCCGGAGGTCAGAGGAAGGTGCGGCCCTCGCCACGGTAGGTGGGGGCCGACTCCACCACGGTGTCGCCGTCGATGAGGTGCAGCGTGTCGAAGCGTTCGCACATCTCGCCCGCCTTGGCGTGCCTGAACCACACCCGGTCGCCGATGCGCAGGTCCTGGGCCGCCTGGCCGAGCAGCGGGGTCTGCACCTCGCCCGCGCCCTCGTCCGGGGTGTAGCGCAGGCCGGCGGGCAGGTACGGCTGGGGCAGGCGGCTCGGTCCCGGAGCCCCCGAGGCGAGGTAGCCGCCCCCGAGCACGGTCACCGCGTCCGGGCCCGGGCGGCGCACCACCGGCAGCGCGAACAGGGCCGCCGGGCGCCCCTCGAAGTGGCGGTAGAAGTCGAACAACCTCGGATGGAAGAACCCGGACCCGGCCGCCACCTCCGTGATCGCCTTCTCGCGCACGGTGCGCTCGACGGAGCCGGTGCCGCCGCCGTTGACGAACTCGAGGTCGGTGACGCGGCGGACGGCGTTCACGATGCGCCCGCGCCGGATGGTGAGCTCCTTGGCTGATTGCGCTTGCATGACCCTGATGGCGCGGGTGTAGGCGGCGTTCGAGGGCGGGGCGTCGCCGACGCCGGCGATCTGGGCCTCGTACGCCATCAGCCCGGCCAGGCGGAAGCCGGGGCGCTTGACGATGGCGGCGGCCAGGTCGGCGGCGTCCTCGGGCTCGCGGATGGGGGAGCGGAGGGCGCCCGCGCGGAATCTCCCGCCCAGGGCGATATATCCGGCGTCGAGGTCGATGGAGACCCGGATCTCCGCGCGCGGGTGCGCCCGGGACGCGGCGGCTTCGATGAAGTCCAGGTGGGCGGGGGAGTCGATGGTCAGCGTGATGTGCTCGGCGGCCCGCGTGTCCCCGGCCAGCTCGGCGAGTGCGGCCCGGTCGGCCGTGGGGTAGGCCACGAGGATGTCCGTGAAGCCGTGCGAGACGAGCCACAGGGCCTCGGGCAGCGTGAAGGCCATGATGCCCTGGAAGCCGTCCATGGCCAGGATCCGTTCGAGCACCGGGCGGCTGCGTACCGACTTGCTGGCCACCCGGATCGGCTTGCCCGCCGCGCGCCGGACGAGGTCCGCCGCGTTGGACCGCAGGGCCGCCAGGTCGAGGATGGCGAACGGGGGTTCGAGCGCCGCTGTGGCGCTGTCGTAGCGCTGGCGGTCATCCATACCGGCAGCGTAACGGCATATGGGGCAAATGAATATGAGAGGTGTTCATATTAATCGGCGGCCCCGTAATGTTCGGGCAAATGGGCGGCGAGGGCGCGGTTCAGGCGATGCGGGATCCATGTACGTCTGTTGTTGTGATGACCACGCTTCAGCAGATACTGCCCGGTGCCGGCGTCACCACGCAGCACACCGGGCTGCGCAGGGCGAGCAGGGCCCTCAGGCCGGCCCGTGCCGTCCCGGGCGCCGCCGTGGCGCTCGCGCTGGCCGCGGGACTGGGTGCGACCGCCGCCGAGGTGGTGTCGGGGCTGCTCGGGCAGCCGCTCGGCTGGGTCCCCGTGAACGAGATCGTCGAGGCCGCGGGCAAGACCACATGGCCGGAGCTGTCCGAGGCCGCCCTGTACGTGGCGGGCGCGGGCGGGCTGATGCTGGCGCTGGCGGTGGTGCCGGGCCGCTCCAGGCTGGTGCCGGTGGAGACGTCCGACCCGCTGATCGTCATCGGCATCACCCGCTCCGGGCTCCGCCGCACGCTGCGCGCGGCCGCCCAGCAGGTGGCGGGGGTGGAGAAGGCTTCGGTACGGCTGCGCAGGCGTACCATCGAGGTCACCGTCGTGACGGGGGCGGAGAGCTCGGGCACGATGCTCAGGCAGGTGGGCAGCGCGGTGGGGGACCGGCTGGCGGGCGTGGGCACGCTCGGCACCGGCGAGGTCGTGGTCCGGCTGCGCAGGAAGGCGGTCTGATGGCGAGCGGGAACGGGCGCTCGATCCGGCAATACGCGGGCAATCGCGTCGGGCTGGCCGTCGTGGGAGGCACGCTGGCGGCGCTGGGCACGTACGTGTATCTGCGCGGCCAGGACCGCTTCTTCGACCTGCCGCCCAACTCCAGGGTCCTGCCCGCGCAGGCCTACCGGGTGCTCGCCGAGGAGCCCTGGCCGCTGTGGATGCTGGCGCTCGGCTTGCTGCTGCTGGCTCTGGTCGCGCTGCGCTGGCTGCTGCTCTGCCTGGGCTGGGGCCGTCGCGGCGCCCACAACGGGACGGGCACCGCGATGCTGTGCGTCGGGCTCAAGAACGTGGAGGGGCTGGGCCGGGCGGCGGTGCGGGTCGGCGAGGACGGCCTGCGCATCGGCCTGACCTGCCCGTCGGCCGCCGACGTGGGGGCCGTGGTGGGCAAGCTGGACCAGGACATCGTGGGCAAGATCCGCCGCGAGGTCCGCGACGACGAGGCGGCCACGCTCGTCCGCCTGCACGTCCGCCGCTGAGCGGCCCGGCCCTCCGGCCGGGCCGCGCGGGTCAGCACTCGATGACGTTGACGGCCAGGCCGCCCCGCGAGGTCTCCTTGTACTTGTCGAGCATGTCCCGGCCGGTGTCGCGCATCGTCTTGATGGCCTTGTCCAGCGCCACGTAGTGCTTCCCGTCGCCGCGCAGGGCGATCCGGGCCGCCGTGATGGCCTTGTTCGAGGCCACCGCGTTGCGCTCGATGCACGGGATCTGGACCAGGCCGCCGATCGGGTCGCAGGTCAGCCCCAGGTTGTGCTCGATGCCGATCTCCGCGGCGTTCTCGACCTGCTCGGGGGTGCCGCCGAGGACCTCGGTGAGCGCTGCCGAGGCCATCGAGCAGGCCGAGCCCACCTCGCCCTGGCAGCCCACCTCGGCGCCCGAGATCGAGGCGTTCTCCTTGAACAGCACGCCGATCGCGGCGGCGGTGAGCAGGAAGCGGACCACGCCCTCGTCGTCCGCGTGCGGGACGAAGCGGGTGTAGTACGTGAGCACGGCCGGGATGATGCCGGCGGCCCCGTTGGTGGGGGCGGTGACGATGCGGCCGCCCGCCGCGTTCTCCTCGTTGACCGCCAGCGCGAAGAGCGCCACCCAGTCCATGGCCTGCAGCGGGTCCTTCTCGGCCGATTCCGACTGCAGGCGGCGGTGCAGCTGGTTGGCGCGGCGCTTGACCTTGAGGCCGCCGGGCAGGACGCCCTCGGTGGCGATGCCGCGACGCACGCAGTCCGACATGACCTGCCAGAGCCGCAGGATGCCGGCGCGGATCTCCGCTTCGGTGCGGCCGAAGGCCTTCTCGTTCTCCATCATGAGGGCGGAGATCGACAGGCCGGTGTTCGAGCAGTGCTTGAGCAGCTCCTCGCCGGTGGTGAAGGGATAGGGCTGCACGGTGTCGTCCGGCTTGATGCGGTCGGCCCCCGTGGCCTTCTCGTCCACGACGAAGCCGCCGCCGACCGAGAAGTAGACCTTCTCCTTGAGCTTGCCGCCGTCGGCGTCCCAGGCGGTGAAGCGCATGCCGTTCGGGTGCTCGGGGAGCGAGATCTTGCGTTCGAAGACGAGGTCGAGACCGATGACGAAGGGGATCTCGTGCGTGCCGTACAGCTTGACCGTGCCGGACTCGCGCATGGCGGCGATGCGTCCGTCAATGGTGTCCACGTCGACCTCTTCGGGCTTTTCGCCGGACAGGCCGAGCAGGACCGCCTTGTCGCTGCCATGGCCCTTGCCGGTCAGGCCGAGTGAGCCGTACAGGATGGCCTCGACCCGGGCGACTCGATCCAGCAGCCCGTCCTGGTGCAGCCCGCGCGCGAACTTGTGCGCTGCCGCCATCGGGCCTCCCGTGTGGGAGCTCGATGGGCCGATGCCGATCTTGAAGAGGTCGAAGACGCTGATCGCCATTGATGTGCGCCCTTCATGAAGGGCCGGGGCCCGTGCCGGGCCCCGGCTTCCTGGTGGTTCGGGTCAGGACTCGCCGGAGGTGAGTGCCGTGTACTCCTCGGGTGACAGCAGGTTCTCCGGGTCGCCCTCGATGCGCACCCGGAACATCCAGCCCTCGCCGTACGGGTCGCTGTTGGCCAGGCTGGGGTCGTCCACGATGGCCTGGTTGACCTCGACGACCTCGCCCCCGACCGGCGCGTAGATCTCGTTCACCGACTTGGTCGACTCCACCTCGCCGACGGAGTCGCCCGCCTCGACGGCCGCGCCGACCTCGGGGAGCTGCACGAAGACGACGTCACCAAGGGAGTCGGCGGCGAAGGCGGTGATGCCCACGGTCACGGTGAGGCCGTCGTCGAGTCCGGCGACCCACTCGTGCTCCTTGGTGTAGCTCAGGTCGTCAGGGATGTTGCTCACTTGTTCCTCCTGTAAAAGGGCAGCTCAACCAGGTCCATAGGTTCATGGCTGCCCCGAATGTCCACGGCCAGGCCTGCTTCGGCGCCAGTGTCCACATAGGCCATCGCGATGGGCCTGCCCAGGCTCTGGGAGGGCGCACCGCTGGTGACCTCGCCGACGACGGCGCCGTCTTTGGTGACCGGGTAGCCATGGCGTGGCACCCGGCGACCCTGCGCGACCAGGCCGACGAGCCGGCGCCGTGGCGGATCGTCCTTGACCGCCTCGAGTGCCGACCTGCCGACGAAGTCGCCGGGCTTGTCGAATTTCACCACCCTGCCCAGCCCCGCGTCGAACGGGGTCAGGTCGGCGCCGAGCTCGTTGCCGTACAGGGGCATGCCCGCCTCCAGCCGGAGGGTGTCGCGGCTGGACAGGCCCGCGGGCTTGAGTCCGTACGGCTCGCCGGCCGTGGTGAGCGCGGTCCAGAGCGGCACCGCGTCCTCGTTGGCCACGAAGAGCTCGAACCCGTCCTCGCCGGTGTAGCCGGTGCGCGCGATGAGCGCGGGCCGCCCGTTCACCACGCCGGGCAGGCCCGCGTAGTACTTGAGGCCGGCGAGGTCGGCGTCGGTGAGCGTGGCGAGGATCTCCTGGGAGCGCGGGCCCTGCACGGCGATCAGTGCGTACTGGTCCGAGCGATCCTCAACCACCACGTCGTACGCCTTGGCACGATTTTTCAGCTCGTGCCCGACTTTTTCGTAGTTTGAGGCGTTCGCCACGACCATGAACTCCTCGTCACCGAGCCGGTAGACGATGAGGTCGTCGAGCACCCCGCCCTGCTCATTGACGATCATGGTGTACCTGGCCCGTCCGGGCGCCAGCGCCGACAGGTGGCCGACCAGGGCGTAGTCCAGGGCCTCGCCGGCCTGGGGGCCGGTCAGGAAGATCTCGCCCATGTGCGAGAGGTCGAACAGCCCGGCCGCCTCGCGAACGGCCTTGTGCTCCGCGGACTCGCTCCCGTACCGGAGCGGCATGAGCCACCCCGCGAAGTCGGTGAGCGTTGCGCCGAGGCTCTGGTGAACGTCACGTAGCGGTGTAGGTCGGGACATTTGTCGCACCTCAGGACAGGATCGGATGCCAGCATCCTCCCCCTCTGTCACGGATGCCTGAGAGCTTCGCCCGAGCTTTGCCGGACTTTCACCTTCGGCGAGGCCCCGCAGGCCTGCTTTCCAGAGGTCACCTCGTCCGTGCGGTCCTTTGCCTTGAGAGGTTCGCGGGGAGGGCTTGCTCCTTCAGGGACACCTGACCGGCTGTCAGGGTGCTCTCCCGCACGGTTTCGCCGGTGATGTCCGTAAGCCTAGTGCCGTCATGGGGTCGTTGTCGCGTGTTGATCTGTCGCATGCGTCCGGAACCGGCCGCGCCCGCTACACGGCCGGCCTGACGGTGCTCGAAGGCGGCGGCCACGGACCCCAGCTCCGCACGACGGTCGCCGAGTCGCTCCCGCCGCAGTGCGCCGGCCCCGACGTGGCCGGCGGGGGAGTTTGCGGGCGGCTGGATCGACCGGGTCGGGCCCGAGCCGGTCTCCTCCTCGCTCAACGTCACGCGGAACCGGGTGGAGGCACAGGTCTGGCTGGCCTCGGCGGAGCTGCGGAGCCGGCTGGCGGAGAAGTACGGCCAGGACGTTCTCGCGCTGGAGGACACCTTCAAGCCGGTCAGGTGAGAGGAAGGCCGCGCGCGGGCCGGTCATGGCAGGTCAGCCCGCGCGCGGCAGCTCGTGGGGGCCGGGCCCGCGCCCGGAGTGCGGGCACGTTCCACGGCTCCCGGAGGTGAGGGGTTGGGCGGCCACCCCGGCGTGGCCGCCCAGGTCCTGCGATCAGACCCGCTGCCAGAGCGCGGGCGTGTTGGGCGGCTCCCAGCCGGGCAGGCTGGTGTGCGCCTGCCGGCAGCGGTAGCTGACGCCCTGATAGGTGACCGTCTGTCCGACGGCGTAGGCGGTGTACGTCTGCCACGTGGTGTCCTGGCCGCCGCCCACCGTCAGGCTGAACGAGGCCGAGTGGTCGGCAGCGGTGCCGTCACCGTTCAGGCTGATCGTGTACGTGCTCGGCGGGACGCCGCTCGTGGTCGCGATCGTCACCGCGGACGTCTGGCCGGCCGTGATCGTCTGCGGGCTGAACCCGACGGTCACGCCCGCGGGCACGTTGCCCGCCGACAGCGTGACGCTCTGCGCCTGGCCGGAGGTCACCTGCGTGCTGATCGTCGCGGTGGCGGACTCTCCCGCCTGCACGGAGGCCGAGGACGGGCTCACGCTGAAGGAGTAGTCGTCCTGGGAGGTCTGCCCGATCTGCAGGTTGTAGGTGGCCTGCCGGTCCACGTCGGCGCCGTCGGCGGTGATCGTGACGGCGTGGTTGCCCTGAGGGCTGCCCGGCGACGTGGTGAGCGTCAGCGTGGCGGTCTGGCCGGCGCTGATCGTGGCCGGGTTGACCGTGGCCGTCACCCCGGCGGGCAGCGTTCCGGTCCGCAGGGTGATCGACTGCGCCGAGCCGCCGGTCACCGTGGTCCTGACCGTGGTCGTGACGCTCTGCCCCGGCGTGACGCTGCCGGAGGCGGGCTCCAGCCCCATCGAGAAGTCGTTGCCGCCCTGCTGGCAGGTCGGCTCGCCGGTCTGGGCGCGGACGCTCACGCCGTCCCAGGCGCTCTTGACCACGTTGAACTCGGCGCAGCTGCCCGGGTACAGCGTCTTGGCGGCCTGGAGGGTGGCCACCCTCGCCTTGGCGTGCGTCCACGGCTGGGTCTTGGTGTTCAGCGCGGACATGAAGACCTCGCCGGCCTTGCGGATGCCGATGCCGGTGATCGCCGCGCCGTTGTCGCAGCGGCCGCTGGCGGGCTTGCCCGGCGGGTTGGTGCCCTCGGCGACGAGGTAGAACCAGTGGTTCTGGGGCCCGGCCGCGGCGTGCACCTCCGTGCTCGGGATGGAGGCGCTGTAGCAGTTGGGATGCCCCAGCGCCGCCGGGTTGTACATGTTCCTGATCGGGCCGGAGCCCGAGAGGTTGACCTCCTCGCCCACCAGGTAGTCCGGCGGGTCGTTGGGGTTGTTCGCGAACGCTTCGGTGAGCGCGCCGAAGACGTCGCCGGTGGACTCGTTCATGCCGCCGGTCTCGTTGCCGCTGCCCGCGCCGCCGCTGGTGAACTGGAAGATCCCGTGGCCGAACTCGTGCCCGACCACGTCCATGGAGGTGAGCTGCTGGCTGTTGGCGGAGTTGTGGCCGAACGAGCCGTAGGAGCCGTTCCAGTACGCGTTGACCGCGTTCAGCCCGACGCGGGACGGGTATCCGCCGCCCTGGCCGTTGATGCCGTTCCTGCCCAGCCAGTCCCGCAGCATGTCCCACTCGCGCTGCGCGGCGTACAAGGCGTCCACGCAGGCGGTCTCCAGGTTCGTGCCCGAGCCGTTGCCCCAGGTGTCGGTGGTCTTCGTGTACGGCGTGCCGTTCTGGCCGCCGCACGCGACGCCGCTCCTGCGCGGGTCGCGCATCGTGTACGAGGGCGTGGTGTCGATGGTCACGGTGCCGTTGTAGTAACCGTTGCCGGTGCCGTCGCGCACGTCGTCCCATTCGTCGATCACCTTGCCGGTGACCGCGTCCACGAAGACGTGCAGCCGGGTCTCGTGCCCCTTCTCGGTGGCGCCCGCGACCGCCACCTCCCAGGCCAGGCGGGGCCTGGCGGCGGCGGCGTGGACGGAGAGCACGGGGGTGGCGACCGTCTCGGGCCTGGCCACCCTGGCTCTGGCCGTCAGCGCGGCCGCGGGGGCGCCGACCTTCGGCTCGGTGCGCACCGCGATCTCGGCGCGCTGCCCGGTGGTCAGCGTGTTGACCACCGCGCCCGACTCGTCGGTGGCGGCGATCACGTCGCCGCCGTAGACGGGCAGGCCCGCGTACGAACGGGCGTAGGTGAGGTACTGCAGGCCGCGGACGCCGGCCACGGTCGACGTCAGCGTGAACGCGTCCTTGCCGGAGGCCAGCAGCGCCGGCGGGTCCGCCAGGATCGCGTTCCGCGTGGTGGAGATCGCGTTCCTGCGCTCGTCGGGACTGGGCGGTCCGGCCGCCTGCGAGGCTTGGGTGCTCGCGGCCGCCGCCAGCGAGCTGGTGGTCAGGGCTAACGCGAGCATTGCGGCAGCCCCCAACCTGAGTTTGGGGTTCACTCTCTGGCTCCTCAGGGGGGTGTGGAGTGGAAGAGCCCCGGCCGGCTGGGGATGCCCTCAGGTTGACACCGGTGCGGCAGAGTGCGGTACCCAACAACTTCCCATAACGTCGCGCTATGGCCCCGTTTTCCTGGGGTTTTGCGGGTTTTCTGGCCCAGATATTCGTAAAGAAGCTTTCCAGTAACGGCTCAGCAGGCCGCGACGAGTGCCTCGAAGAGCGCGCAGTCCGCGGCGGCCTCCGGATGCCACTGCACGGCCAGCGTGAAGCTGCGCGCGTCCATCTCCACCGCCTCGATCGTCCCGTCCTGCGCGGTGGCGGCGACCGTGAGGCCGGGGGCGAGGCGGTCGATGGCCTGGTGGTGGTAGTGCGGGACGGTGACGGGGCCCGTCCCCAGGGCCTTGGCCAGCTTCGTGCCGGGCACGGGGGTGATGGGTAGCGCCCCGAACGTGCCCGGCGCGGGGGAGTGCTCCGGGTGGCCGACCACGTCGGGCAGGTGCTGGTGCAGGCTGCCGCCCAGAGCGACGTTGAGCACCTGGAGTCCGCGGCAGATGCCGAGGAAGGGCAGGTTCGCGTCGAGCGCCGCGGCCAGCACGGCGAACTCCGCCTCGTCACGAAATTTCCGGACGTAGCTGGTGCGGTCGTGCGGCAGCTCCGCGTACCGCGCCGGGTCGACGTCGCCGCCGCCGGCCAGGATGAGGCCGTCGAGGCGGTGCACGAGCGGCGCGGGATCGCCGGCCGGGGGCAGCATGACGGGCTGGCCGCCGGCGCGTACGACCTGCTCCACGTACATGTACGGCAGGAGCGCCACGGTCATGTCCCACACCGTGAACCGCGCGGGCTCGACGTAGGACGTGATGCCGATGACGGGACGCCGGGGATGCTGGGGACGCGGCACGAAGAGGGCCTTCCTAGAGCGGTGTGACGTAGGCGCCCGAGATGCCGCCGTCCACCAGGAACTCGCTGCCCGTGATGAACGACGCGTCGTCGCTGGCCAGGAACGCCACCGCCGCCGCGATCTCCGACGCCTCGGCGAAGCGGCCCACGGGGATGTGCACCAGCCGGCGCTGGGCGCGTTCCGGATCCTTGGCGAACAGCTCCTGGAGGAGGGGCGTGTTGACCGGGCCCGGGCACAGCGCGTTCACCCTGATGCCCTCCCTGGCGAACTGGACGCCCAGCTCGCGTGACATCGCCAGCACCCCGCCCTTGGAGGCGGTGTAGGAGATCTGCGAGGTCGCCGAGCCCATCACCGCCACGAACGAGGCGGTGTTGATGATCGAGCCCTTGCCCTGGCGGCGCATGTACGGGATGGCGTGCTTGCAGCACAGGTAGACGCTGGTCAGGTTGACCTCCTGGACGCGGCGCCAGGCGTCGATGCCGGTCTCCAGGATCGAGTCGTCCTCGGGCGGCGAGATGCCGGCGTTGTTGAAGGCGATGTCGACGCTGCCGTAGGTGTCGAAGGCCGTCCCGAACATCCTGATGACGTCGTCCTCGTCGGTAACGTCCGCCTTGACGAAGATGCCGGCGACCTCGGCCGCGGCCTTGACGCCCGCCTCCTCGTCGATGTCCACGCAGACCACCTTGGCGCCCTCGTCGGCGAACCTGCGCACCGTGGCCAGCCCGATGCCGCTGCCCGCGCCGGTGACGACCGCCACCCGATCCTGCAACCGCTGCACATTCACTCCCTGCTCATGGGTCGTTCACCACTCCGTGGAAATGAAGACGTTCTTGGTCTCGGTGAACGCCGCCAGGGCGTCCGGGCCGAGTTCCCTGCCGAGTCCGGACTGCTTGAAGCCGCCGAACGGGGTCCAGTAGCGGACGGAGGAGTGGGAGTTCACAGAGAGGGCGCCGGACTCGACCGCCCTGGCCACGCGCAGCGCCCGCCCGACGTCGCGGGTCCAGATGGAGCCGCTCAGGCCGTAGGGGGTGTCGTTGGCGATGCGTACGGCCTCCGCCTCGTCCTCGAACGGCGCCACCGACAGCACCGGGCCGAAGATCTCCTCCGTGAACGCCCGGTCGGTGACGGCGGGGGTCAGCACGGTCGGCGGGAACCAGTAGCCCTTGCCCTGGGGGCAGGCCCCTTGCAGGTAGGGGGTGCCCTCGACGAAGCCGCGTACGCGGTCGAGATGTTCGGCGCTGATCAGCGGGCCCATCTCGGTGCTCTCGTCGAGCGGGTCGCCGACCTTGACGTCGCGGACGGCCGCGCCGAGGCGCTCCATGAACTCGTCGTACACGCCGGCCTGGACGAGGAGGCGGGAGCGGGCGCAGCAGTCCTGCCCCGCGTTGTCGAAAACGGCATAAGGAGCGGTTTTGGCCGCTTTTTCGAGATCTGCGTCCGCAAAGACGATATTTGCCGACTTGCCGCCTAGCTCCAGCGTGACCCGCTTCACCTGCGCCGCGGCCTTGGCCGCGATCTCCTTGCCCACCTCGGTCGAGCCGGTGAACACGATCTTGGCCACGCCGGGATGCTCCACCAGGCGGGCTCCCGCGACCTCCCCTGCCCCAGGCAGCACCTGGAGCACCCCCTCGGGGAGGCCCGCCGCCAGGGCCAGCTCGGCCAGCCTCAGCGCGGTCAGCGGAGTCCATTCGGCCGGCTTGACGATCACCGTGTTGCCGGCCGCCAGCGCGGGGGCCACGCCCCACGACATGATCAGCATGGGGAAGTTCCACGGCACGATGACGCCCACGACGCCCAGCGGCTCCTGGAACGTCATGTCCACGCCGCCGGGCACCGGGATCTGCTTGCCGTGGTTGCGCTCAGGGGCTCCGGCGTAGAAGTGCAGCACGTCACGTACGGCGCCGGCCTCCCAGCGCGCGTTGCCGATCGGATGCCCGGCGTTGGCCAGCTCCAGCCCCGCCAGCTCGGCGCCGTGCTCGCCCACCAGGTCGGCGAAGCGCCGCAGCAGCCGCGCCCGGTCGCCGGGTGACACCTCGCGCCAGCTCCCGTAGGCCGCCCTGGCACGCTCCACCGCCCGGTCGACCTCGGCCGCGTCCACCGCCTCGACGTCGGCCAGGACCTCTTCAGTCGCGGGGTTGATGATCTTCATGCCTGCCCGTCACATCCGCTCGAAACCACGAAACAGCTCCCAATCCGTCACCGCCGCGTCGAACGCGGCCAGCTCCACCCGCGCGTTGTTCGCGTAGTGCTCGACCACGTCATCGCCGAACGTCTCGCGGGCCAGCTTCGACCCCTCGAACAGCGCCAGCGCGTCGCGCAGCGTGTGCGGCACGGTCTCGGCGCCGGAGTCGTAGGCGTTGCCCGCGAAGGGCTCCTCCAGCGGCAGCTCGTTGTCGATGCCGTGCAGCCCGGCCGCGATCAGCGCGGACACGGCGAGGTACGGGTTGACGTCGCCGCCCGGCACCCGGTTCTCCACGCGCAGCGACAGGCCGTGGCCGACGAGCCGCAGGGAGCAGGTGCGGTTGTCCACGCCCCACTTGACGGCCGTGGGGGCGAAGCTGCCCGGGACGTAGCGCTTGTAGGAGTTGATGTTCGGGGCGTACAGGAGGGTCAGCTCGCGCAGGCAGGCGAGCTGACCGGCGATGAAGCGGGCGCCGAGCGGGGACAACCCGTACGGCTCCGAGCCCGCCATGACCGGGTCGCCTTCGAGGCTGCGCAGCGAGATGTGAACGTGGCAGGAGTTGCCCTCGCGCTGGTTGGGCTTGGCCATGAAGGTGATCGACCTGCCGTCCTGGGCGGCGATCTCCTTGGCGCCGTTCTTGTAGATGGCGTGGTGGTCGCAGGTCCGCAGCGCCTCGTCGTAGCGGAAGGCGATCTCGTGCTGGCCCAGGTTGCACTCGCCCTTGGCGGACTCGACGTAGAGCCCGGCGCCCTCCATGCCGCGCCTGATGCGGCGCAGCAGCGGTTCGACGCGGGCCGTGCCTAGGAGCGAGTAGTCGACGTTGTACAGGTTCGCCGGTGAGATGTCCCGGTAGGCGCGCTTCCAGGCGTCCTCGTAGCTGTCCTCGTAGACGATGAACTCCAGCTCGGTGCCCACGTACGCGGCCAGCCCGCGCTCGCGCAGGCGGGCGATCTGCCGGCGCAGGATCTGGCGGGGCGAGGCGGTCACGTCGCCGCCGCCCTCCCAGGCCAGATCCGCCATCAGCATCGCGGTCCCCTCCTGCCACGGCACCCGGCGCAGCGTCGCGAGGTCCGGCTTCATGACGAAGTCGCCGTAGCCCCGCTCCCAGGACGACATCGCGTAGCCGGCCACGGTGTTCATGTCGACGTCCACCGCGAGCAGGTAGTTGCAGCCCTCCGAGCCGTGCTCCAGCACCTCGTCCAGAAAATAGCGCGCGGACAGCCGCTTGCCCTGCAACCTGCCCTGCATGTCGGCGATCGCGAGGAGCACGGTGTCGATCCGCCCGGCCGTCACCTCGTCGTACAGGTCGCCGACAGAAAGGAATCCGGTGCCCGGTGACTGGCTCACGCTACGTCGCTCCGATCTGGCCTGACGCGCTTTCCCGTTAATTGGGCTAGTCTCAGACCATTGATGTGCATGGCGGGATCGCTTGTCAAGACCTGAGGACACGTTGGACGAGTCGGCGCGTTTGATGACGGTGCTGCGCCCGGTCAGGGCGGGTAACGCCTTCGAGGAGACCGTGGAGCGCCTGCTCCAGGCCATCAAGCTGGGCGTGGTCCCGCCGGGCGACAAGCTGCCTCCCGAGCGCGAGCTCGCCGTCCGGCTCGGCATCAGCCGGGTCACCCTGCGCGAGGCGATCCGCGCGCTGTCCGAGGCGGGCTACCTCGACGTACGGCGTGGCCGCTACGGCGGCGCCTTCGTCACCTACGCCCCGCCCCAGCCGGAGGACGGCGATCTGCGGCAGGCGGTCAGGGAGATGGGCCTGGCCGAGCTGTCGGACGCCCTGACCTTCCGGCTGGCGGTGGAGTGCGGGGCGGCGCAGGTGCTGGCCGCCTCCGAGCTGACGGAGGAGAAGCGGGCCGTGCTCGTCCGCCGCCTGTCGGAGCTGAACGAGGCCGCCATCGAGGACTACCGCCGGCTCGACACGGCCTTCCACCTGTCCATCGCGGAGCTGACCGGCTCGACCCTGCTGGCCACCACGTGCGCGGACGCCCGCTCCAGGGTCAGCGACCTGCTGAACGCCATCCCCATGCTGCAGGTCAACCTGGACCACGCCGCCGGGCAGCACCAGGCCATCGTGGACGCCATCCTCGCCGGCGACCCGGACGCGGCTCGCCGGGCGGTGGCCGAGCACCTGGAAGGGACTGCCGCCCTCTTACGGGGTTTCCTCTCCTGACAGGTGGCGGCGCAGCCGCTCGTGGCGAAACTGGTAGACGGGACCGACGGCACACGCGTGATGGCCGCCGAAGGCGAGCCCGAACAGCAGCGAGACGGGCCAGGCGAGCACGACCGCGACGAGCGCGGCCAGGCCGCCCCCGGGCACCGCGCCGCCGATCAGAGCTCGCGCGTCGCCCGGCCGCCCGGCGAGCCGCCACCAGGTGATGTCCCGGTCGCGGGCCAGCGTGCCGAGCCACCGCGTCGCGTCCTCCGGCGCCCAGCGGCGGCGCGGGCGGAACGGGCCCTTGGCGGGCGGCCTGGCGGCGATGAGGGCCGGGACGACATGGCCGGCAGGCAGGAGTCCAGGTAGTCGGAGGCGGCCTGCGGGGTCAGCGCCTTCGGCAGGATGATGGCGGCGCCGGTGAGCGCGCGTCCCCCTCCTGGACCGTCGCGGGCCAGCCGGGCGGGCGCGTCATCGCCGTACCGTGGCGAGCGCAGGCCCGGGTCCCTGGCCAGGCGGTCGGCCGAGCAGCACCTGGGCGACGCCGCCCAGATCGACGCCGGCGCCCGCATCCATGCTGCCGATGACCAGGGCGCTGAGCGTCGCCAAAGCGATCAGCGCCACGGCGGCCACGGCGGTCCGCCGTCTCACGATCGTGAGCATGTACGACGACGATGGTCCCGGCAAGTGACCTAGAAGGGGCAGGGGGCTCGTACCATCAGTTTCAGGGTCATGGGGAACTGGTTCCAGCAAAGTATCGTCGCCACGGGACGGCTGCCGCTGTTCTGTTACTTCGTCACGCTCATCGTGGCGTTCATCGCCACGCGCATCAACGTGCGCCTGATCAGGGCGAAGATCGGCTGGTTCCGCAACCTGAACGTGGGCGAGATGCACATCCACCACGTCGTGTTCGGCGTCGTGCTGATGCTCGTCGGCGGGGTCGCCGGCCTCATCGTCTCGCCCGCTTCACCCGCCTCGCAGGTCGGCCCGAGCGCCGCGGCCTGCATCTTCGGCATTGGCTCCGCGCTGGTGCTGGACGAGTTCGCGCTGATCCTGCACCTGCACGACGTGTACTGGGAGGAGGAGGGCCGCACCTCGGTGGACGCGGTCTTCATCGCCGTCGCCGTCACCGGCCTGCTGCTCATCGGCCTGCGCCCGCTCACCTGGGACTACGGCACCCTGGTCAACCCGGCCGCGCTGATCGTCGCGAACCTGGCTTTAGCCGTCGTCACGCTGCTCAAGGGGAAGATCTGGACGGGGATGGCGGGCCTGTTCGTCCCGCCGATGCTCCTCGTCGGCGCGGTCCGGCTGGCGCGGCCGGGCTCGCCGTGGGCGCACTGGTTCTTCGCCAGGCGCTCGCCGCGCAAGATGGCCAAGGCCATCCATCGGGAGGAGCGGTGGCGGCGGCCGGTCATCAAGGTCAAGATCGCCTTCCAGGAGTTCCTCTCGGGGCGGCACGATCTCCCGTCGACGCGGCGCGGGAGACGGCACACGTGAGCCACAGTGGCCTGATGCGCCTCCCGCCCTTCCACGGGCGCGTGCTGGAGGCCGTGCTGCCGGTCTGCGACGGCTACGGCCTGGTGCTCGCGGGCGGCTACGCGATCAGGGCCCATGGGTTCACCGACCGGCCCAGCCAGGGCCTCCAGTTCGCCACCGCCGCGGAGATCCCGTTGCCGTCCGTGGCCGAGGGCGTCGTCGGAGCGTGCGGAGCCGCGGGTCTGGCCGCGTCGGTCGTCGAGCTCATGCCGCGGATGGGCCGGCTGGTCGTGCGGGACGTGGAGACCGGCGAGAAGTGCGGGTTCGGCCTGCTGCGCGAGGCCCTCCGGCAGCGCCCGGTCACCTGTGGGCCCGTGAAGGTGCTCGGCCTGGACGACGCGGTCGGGCTGAAGATGCGCGCCCTGCACGAGCGCGGCCTCGTGCGCGACGTCATCGACGTCGCCTCCGTGGCGGGCACATACTCCTGTCGCGAGCTCGAGCAGCTCGCGGTCGCGCACCACGAGCGCTTCTCGCTCGACGAGCTGCTCGTGCGGCTGGAGTTCGTCGACATGATGGACGACGCGGCGTTCGAGGACTACGGCGTGGGCGAGGAGCGGATCAGGGAGATCCGGCTCTTCGCCCAGTCCTGGGTGGAGGACATCAAGCTGCGCAGGGTCGAGGACGGGGACGCCGAGCACGACGATCCCGACCTGCCCGGCATCGACTGACGGGGTGGCCGCCCGTCAGAAGGAGGCGACCGAGCGGAGGGCCAGGCCGGCGCCCAGCAGGACGACCATGGCGGCCGTGCCCACCGGAGCCAGGCCCGACAGCCTGGCGGCCAGGCGGCGGCCGGCCGAGGCGCGCTGCTCCAGCCGGTCCACGAGCTTGACCAGGAGCAGGCCGGTGAGCGTGAGGGTGGCCGCCATGCCGACGCCGTACGCGGTCACCAGCGCCACTCCGAACCAGGTGCGGCCGAGCGCGATCGCGCCGAGCAGCACGATCAGGGCCGACGGACTGGGCACCAGCCCGCCCGCCACACCCAGGCCGATCAGCCCCGTCCGCTTCCGCTTCCGCTCGCCCTTGCCCTCGCCCTCGCCCTCGCTGTCGCTGTCGCCGTCGCCGTCGCCGTCGCCGTCGCCGTCGTGCCCGTGTCCATGGCCGTGACCGTGACCGTGCCCATGGCCGTGACCGTGACCGTGCCCATGGCCGTGGCCGTGGCCGTGGCCGAAGCCGTGCAGGGAGGTGTGGCGGGCGTTCAGGAGGAGGCGGAGGCCGATGACGGCGATCAGGACGCCGCTGGCCAGCCCCAGCCAGGCCAGCACCGACTCTCCCGCCAGCGCCGTGAAGACGCTCAGCAGCAGCCCCACCACCAGCACCCCGACCGTGTGCGTGGCCGTCACCGTCGCCCCCACCACGAGCGCGTCGCGCGGGCGGCCGCGCCGGCCGGCCAGGTACGCCGCCATGATGGTCTTGCCGTGCCCGGGGATCAGCGCGTGCCCGGCCCCCAGCACCACGGCCAGCCCGACCGCCAGCAGACCGAGCGGCAGGGTCAGCGAGTCGGAGCCGATGAGGCCGGTGAACGTCCGGTCGAGCGCGGCCAGCGCGTCGCCGATCGGCCCGCCGATCTCGATCCCGGACGGCAGGCCGCTCGCGGGAGCGCCCGTGCCGCCCCCGGCCGCGGGCGCGCCGCCGAGTGCGGGCCCGGACACGGTGAACGTGGCCGTGCGCTGGTCGAGCGGGTCGGTCAGCAGATCCTCGGGGTACGACTGCAGCTCGTTGCTCACGCTCGTCGTGGGCACCGACGAATCGGTCAGCCGTACCCCGTCGCCCACCGCGGTGATCTCACGCCAGCCGATCCGGTCCTGCTCGAACCCGTCGGTGAACTCCACGGCCCCCGCGGCACGGACTTCGGCCACGAGCCGGCACACCAGTCGGCTGGTCTGGAGACCCCCTTGGCCGGGGGTGTAGGCGAAGGACGACTGGGTCACCCGCCACGGCACCGGCCGGCCGGCCACCTCCAGGCGCTGGGCCGCGGCCAGCGCGGTGCAGCGCCGGGCCGCGTACGTGCCGTCCACGTCCGGCCTGGCCTGCAGGGTGGGCAGCTCGGCCATGTCCACGACGGCGTGGTTGCGGATGTCGGAGGGCGAGACCCGCAGGCCGTTGTAGTGGTTGACGGTGAAGTTCCCCAGCGGGTGCGCCGTGGTCGCGGCGTGGGCGGCGGCGACGAGCAGGAGGCTCACGCACAGCGACAGCACCAGGCCCGTCGCGACGGACAGCAGGCCGAGCCTGACCAATCTCATGAGAACCTCGCCAGTGCGGACAGCGTCGGGTCGAAGCCGGGATCCACGCGGGCCGAGCGGCCGAGCGCCCGCTCGATCGTGGCGCGGTGATAGCGCAACAGCGGGTTCTGCCAGCCGGTCGCGGTGGCCTTCTTCGCGTACGGCAGCGCCTCGGCCGGCCGACCGGCCTTGAACAGGGCCCAGGCCAGGGCGTCGGCGGCGACGAGGTTCGGGTTGCGGGCGTATTCGGTCCTGGCGTGCCGCACGGCCAGCGCCGGATCCCCGTGGTCGGCCTCGAACTCGGCCCACGTCAGGTCGTCGCGCACGCCCGCGGCCTGGAACAGCTTGCGCTGCGCCTTGAGCAGCGTCCAGTCGGCCGCCTGGCCCGCCTTGAGCCGGGTCTCGCCCTGCTCGATGAGGTACTGGGGGAGCGGCAGCCGGTCCACCACCGTCTGGTAGACGTCGAGCGCCTCGGTCAGCCGGCCGCCCAGCGCCGCGGTCCTGGCCTGGCCCGCGAGCGCGGGGGTGTAGGCCGGGTAGGCCTGCAGGGCCTTGGCGTACCAGGCGCCGGCCGTGGCCAGGTCGCCGGAGTGGAGCGCCAGCTCGCCCAGGTAGTAGCGGGCGTAGGCGAGGTCGGCGGGCAGCCAGGCGTCGTTGTGGGCGAGTTCGAGGTAGCGGCGGGCGCCGTCCGTGTCGCCGCGCAGCTCGGCCGCGTACGAGGCGCGGGCGAAGGCCGGCACTCCGGGGCGCAGGCCCAGCATCTTGTCCACGGCCTGCTGGGCGCCGCGCAGATCCCCGAGCTGTGTCTTCGCGTCGGCCAGCACGCCGTAGGCGGGAGTGCCGTACGGGTTGACGGCGATGGCCTGCTCGGCCAGCCGGACCGCGGTGGAGAACTCGTGGCGGCCCGCGGCCAGCGCCGCCTGGCCGGCGAGGACGGTGTCGTCGCGCGGCGCGAGCTTGGCGCCGGTGGCCAGCGCGCCCTCCGCCTTGGTGTAGTACGACGGGTCGCCGGTGATCCTGGCCTGGTCGACGTACTGGGAGGCGAGCTGGGCCCAGCCGCGGTAGTCGGCGGGCAGGCGCTTGAGCCGCGCCTGCAGCGTCTCGGCGGCAGGCCGGTCCGCCACCGGCTCCGGCGCGGGCGCGGCGGAGAAGGAGAAGATCGTGAAGGCCATGGCCCCCAAGAGGGCAAGTCCGGCGATTATCGCGAAGGCGCGCATGTCCAATGCTCCAGAGCTGGGTACGGGGCCGGCCGACCGTGACGGGGAACACGGCCGGCCGGCCCTCTCTATGGCGGCAGACGATGGGAGACGGGAGTCTGCCGCCGGAAGGACCGGCCTGCTTGGAGAGGGAGCAGGCCGGTCAGGTCGCTATCGCCTGTTCACCGCGACGTTGCTGGGGAGCGGGATGTACGGGAACGACTGCAGGAAGGGCCGGTCGTTCCTGTCCACCTTGTCCGTCAGCCCCGGCACGAGCTTGCCGGACTGGGCGGCGCCCGCCACGGCCTGCAGCTCGATGTCCACGACGTCGTCGGAGAGCCGGCGGCCGTTCGGGAACCCCTGGAGGTCACCGCCCAGCACGCCCAGCCGGTTCGGGTCCTTCGTGGGCGGGATCGACATGTTGAGCCGCAGCATCTCGGAGGGGCGCAGCTTGGCCGCGTCCTTGTTGAGGCTCTGCGAGTTCAGGTCGGCCTTGATCGGGCCGTTGGCCTTGGCGATGCCGGTCAGGAAGATCTCGACCAGGTCGTTGCGCGGGGTGGCGGGCGCCTTGATGCCGTAGGAGGACTGCAGCAGCCTGGCCAGCTCGGGGTCGGTGACCCGCTTGACCAGAGCGTCCACATCGGCGTCCTTCTCCGGAGGCAGGGCGTTGAACGCGTCCTTGAGCCCGGCGGGAGCCACGACCTCGTTGACCAGGGGGTTGCCCAGCCGCGAGACCTGGACGAACTTCTCGCCGTTGAACTTGTCCGTGGTGGACCAGACGCCGATCACGGGGTTGTTCTTCGCGTCGCCCTTGATGGCCAGGTCCGAAGCGGGCACCTGCAACGCGATCGTGTTGACGTTGTAGCCCTTGGTGGTGTCCTGGCCGACCTCGGACAGGTCACAGCCGTACAGGCAGTCGAACACGCGCAGGTCGAGGAAGAACGCCTCGTCCGCCTGCCCGGCGAACGTCTTGCCGCCGTCCGGCAGGTTCCTGATGGACTGGGCGCGCAACGTGCCGTAGTTCGGCATCGAGGCGGGGCCGACGTTGCTCGGCGCGACGATGCCGTCCGAGATCAGCGTCGTGGAGCCGCTCGGCGTGATGCGCTTGAGCGTGTAGCGCTGGCGGAAGAGCAGGTCGGGGTCGTTCAGCGAGGTGACGGGCGCCTTGTTGTACAGGAACGTGTCGTTGCCGCGCTTGTCCTCGTTGCGGAACACCCACTCGTAGGTGATGTCCGGCTTGGCGTCGCCATCGTTGTCGATCTTGATGTTGTGGCGGGACTTGGTGGCGAACGGGTAGAAGTTCGGGCCGCCCTGAGGCTCCTCGAACGGGATCCAGTTCGCCAGCAGGGTCACCGTGTCGGCCTTGTCCGGGCTGACGAACGCGTACACGTCGGTGTTGTCGTGTTGCGGGTCGGCCGAGATGGCCGGGGCCTCACGGTGTGAGGAAGCGATGCCGGAGTCGGTGCGGAGCACGGCCAACGACGACGCGGCTACCGCTGCGGCGAGGCCAATTCCGACAAGAGCGCGCCGGTGGATCCGGAGCTCCATGGTTCGGTCCTTTCCAAAGGGCTGATCGGGTGGTACGAGGTTCCGGCCGGGTTCCTCGACGCCCTATTCGTCCAAGGGCCGCCTTCTGGATGTCGCCACTCTCGCGGCTTTTTTCGACGCCCTCTCCTCCTCGGTGTCTCCTCCTCAAGGAGGAGGGGTCAACCAAAGTTGACATACTTAGGTCGTCAATCTAGGTTGACGTCATCGGGGGGTGCGGATCGCGCGGTCCCGTTCGTTGAAGCAAATCGAGAAATGTCGTGAAAGGAGATGCGGTGGTCAAGGAGTTGCTCGCCTACATTCGCCCGCACCGGAAGATCCTCGTCCTGGGCGGGTTGCTGGGTTTGATCGGCTCGGTGGCGGGCCTCGCGATGCCGTTGCTGGCCAAGTACGTGGTGGACGCGTTCGGCCAGGATCAGTCCATGGCCGGGCCGCTGTTAGGACTGACCGTCGCCGTGCTGGTCGGCGCCGTCGTGTCGGCCTCCGGCAGCTATCTGATGGAGCGCACGGGCGAGGGCATCGTGCTCGGCGCGCGGCGCAAGCTGGTGGACCGGATGCTCCGGCTCAAGGTGGCCGACGTGGACCGGCTCAAGCCCGGCGACCTGCTGTCGCGGGTCACCGGTGACACGACGTTGCTGCGCGCGGTGCTGACCAACGGCATCGTCGAATCGGTCAGCGCGGCGTTCATGCTGGTCGGCGCCATCATCATGATGGCGACCATGGACGGGGTGCTGCTGCTCGTCACGCTGCTGGTGGTGGTGGTGATCGGCGGCCTGGTCGCGCTGATCATGCCGAAGATCCAGCGGGCGCAGCTGGCCGCGCAGGAGGCCGTGGGCGACATGGGCGCGGTGCTGGACCGGGCGCTGCAGGCGTACCGGACGGTCAAGGCGAGCGGCGCGGAGGAGCGGGAGATCGCCGTGGTCGGCGACGCCGCCGTGCGGGCCCGCGACCGGGGGCTGCAGGTCGCCGGGTGGACCTCGCTGGCCGGGGTGGCGACCTGGATGGCGGTGCAGATCGCGTTCCTGTGCGTGCTGGCGGTCGGCGGCTCCAGGGTCGCCTCGGGCGCGCTGGACGTCTCCTCGCTGATCGCGTTCCTGCTGTACCTGTTCTACCTCGTGCCGCCCATCGGGCAGCTGGTCCAGGGCGGAGTGCAGCTCCAGAACGGGCTGGCCGCGATGAGCCGGATCAAGGAGATCGAGAGCCTGCCCGCCGAGCCGGTCAGCGTCGCGGTGGCCGAGAGCGCCGAGCCGGTCGGGGTGACGTTCGAGGACGTGGAGTTCAGGTACGGCGACGACCGGCCGATCGTGCACGACGGGGTCACCTTCGAGGTGCCGCCCGGCGGGCTGACCGCGCTGGTGGGGCCGTCGGGAGCGGGCAAGTCCACGGTCTTCGGGCTGCTGGAGCGCTTCTACGACCACCAGGGCGGCGTCATCACCGTCGGCGGGCGCGACATCCGCGACTGGCCGCTGGGCGAGCTGCGGGCCACGCTCGGGTACGTCGAGCAGGACGCCCCCGTGCTGGCCGGCACGCTGCGGGAGAACCTGCTCTTCGCCGCCCAGGACGCCACCGAGGAGGAGCTGACCCGCGCGATCGCCCGTACGAGGCTCGACGACCTGGTCTCCCGGCTGCCCGAGGGGCTGGAGACGGCGGTCGGGCACCGCGGCGTGCTGCTGTCGGGCGGCGAGCGGCAGCGCGTCGCCATCGCCAGGGCACTGCTGCGCAAGCCCAGGCTGCTGCTGCTCGACGAGGCCACCTCGCAGCTCGACGCGGTCAACGAGCTGCGGCTGCGCGAGGTCATCGCCGAGGTGGCGACGGAGACGACCGTGCTGGTCATCGCGCACCGGCTGTCCACCGTGACCAACGCCGACCGGATCGTGGTCATGGAAGGCGGCGGCGTACGGGCGGTCGGCACGCACGACGAGCTGGTCGGCGCGGACGAGCTGTACCGGGAGCTGGCCGCCACGCAGTTCCTGGTCAGCTGAGCGCGCTGTCGCATGCTGCCGATCTCGGTAGTCGGGGTTAGTCTCTTCGTGAATGGGTTCATTCACGAAGGGACCGCCCATGAGCAGGACCGTCCGCGCCCCGCGCGGCACCACGATCACCGCGAAGGGCTGGCCGCAGGAGGCCGCGCTGCGCATGATCCAGAACAACCTCGACCCCGAGGTGGCCGAGCATCCCGAGCAGCTCGTGGTGTACGGCGGATCAGGCAAGGCGGCGCGTGACTGGCCCTCGTTCGACGCGATGGTCAGGACGCTCACCACGCTGGAGGGCGACGAGACCCTCCTCGTGCAGTCGGGGCGGCCCGTGGGCGTGTTCCGCACCCACGAGTGGGCCCCCCGAGTGCTCATCGCCAACTCCAACCTGGTGCCCGACTGGGCCAACTGGGAGGAGTTCCGGCGGCTGGAGGCGGCCGGGCTCACCATGTACGGCCAGATGACCGCGGGCTCCTGGATCTACATCGGCACGCAGGGCATCCTCCAGGGCACGTACGAGACGTTCGCGGCGGTCGCGGCCAAGAGGTTCGGCGGATCGCTGGCCGGGACGATCACGCTGACCGCGGGGCTCGGCGGGATGGGCGGCGCCCAGCCCCTGGCCGTCACCATGAACGGCGGCGTGGTCATCTGCGTCGACTGCGACCCGCGCTCGGTCACCCGCCGCATCGAGCACCGCTACCTCGACGTGCAGGCGTCGTCGGTGGAAGAGGCGCTGCGGCTGGCCTACGAGGCTCGCGACGCCCGCCGCCCGCTGTCGATCGGCGTCGTCGCCAACGCCGCCGAGGCCGTGCCCGGCCTGCTGGCCTCCGGCGCGGAGATCGACATCGTGACCGACCAGACCTCGGCGCACGACCCGCTGATGTACCTGCCGCTGGGAGTGGCGTTCGAGGACATGGCGGCCGAGCGCGACAAGGACCCGGCCGGGTTCACCGAGCGGGCGCGGGCCTCGATGGCGCGGCACGTCGAGGCCATGGTCGGGTTCCAGGACGCGGGCGCCGAGGTCTTCGACTACGGCAACTCCATCAGGGGCGAGGCCCAGCTGGCCGGATACGCGCGGGCCTTCGACTTCCCCGGGTTCGTGCCCGCCTACATCAGGCCGCTGTTCTGCGAGGGGAAGGGGCCGTTCAGGTGGGTCGCGCTGAGCGGCGACCCGGCCGACATCGCCGCCACCGACCGGGCCATCCTGGAGCTCTTCCCCGACAACGAGCCCCTGTCCAGGTGGATCAGGAAGGCCGGGGAGAAGGTGCACTTCCAGGGGCTGCCCGCGCGCATCTGCTGGCTCGGCTACGGCGAGCGCAACATCGCGGGCGAGCGGTTCAACGACATGGTGGCCTCCGGCGAGCTCCGGGCGCCCATCGTGATCGGGCGCGACCACCTCGACAGCGGCTCGGTCGCCTCCCCCTACCGGGAGACCGAGGCCATGGCCGACGGCTCCGACGCGATCGCGGACTGGCCGCTGCTGAACGCCATGCTCAACACGGCCTCGGGGGCGGCCTGGGTGTCGATCCACCACGGCGGCGGGGTCGGCATCGGGCGCTCCATCCACGCCGGCCAGGTGACCGTGGCCGACGGCACCGCGCTGGCGGGGGAGAAGCTCAACCGGGTCCTCACCAACGACCCGGGCACGGGCGTCATGCGGCACGTGGACGCGGGCTACGACACGGCCGCGGAGGTGGCCGCCGAACGCGGGGTCCGCATCCCCATGCGCGAGTCCTGACCTCGCCACCTGGGAGCCGGTTCTCAGGTTGAGGGATGAGAATGCCGGTCAGGCAACGTTGGAGGTGGCGTGGCGGACGGATATCACGGTGGGCTGGGCGTGCTGCTGGATGGCCGGAGGCTGTCACCCGTGCAGCGGCGGATCGCGCACTATCTCGGCGAGCATCTCGATGAGGCCATCTTCCTGTCCAGCGTGGAGCTGGCCGAGCGGGCGGGGGTCAGCCAGCCGTCGGTGACCAGGTTCGCCATGGTGCTGGGGTTCGCGGGCTATCCCGAGCTGCGGCAGGCGCTGCGGCCGCTGGTGCTGGGCGGCGGGGTGGAGGGCCCGCAGGAGAGCCTGCTGCGCGGCGCCATCGACGGTGAGATCCGCAACCTGGCCCTGGTCAGGGAGCGCCTGCCGGCGTTCCCGCTGAAGGAGCTGGGCGAGCAGCTGGCCGCCACCGAGCCGCTGCCGGTGCTCGGGCTGCGCGTCTCGTGCGGGCTGGCCACCACCTTCGCCTACTACGCCCGCCGCATCCATCCCGACGTCCGGCTGCTCACCCACGGCGGCTCCGAGCTGACCGACGGGCTGCACGCGGCGCGGCGGGCCGGCGCGGAGTGGGTGGTGGCCGTGGTGCTGCCGCGCTATCCCACCGAGGCCGTGCAGGCGCTGGAATACGCGGAGAAGATGGGCCTGCGGGTGGCCGCGATCACTGACAGGTCCGACTTCCCGGCCGAGGTCGTGCTGGACGCGCCGGTCGGCGACCGGCTCGTGTTCGACTCCCACGCGGCGCCGCTGGCGCTGGCCATGGCCCTGGTGGAGGCCATGGCCGACGCCGCGCCGCTGCGCACCCAGGCCAGGCTGGAGGAGTACGAGCGGATGACCGACGAGACCGGTACGTTCCTATCCGGCGATCCTGCGCAGTGAGCGCATCGACCAGATCGTGGTGAGCACCGCCAGCCCGACGAACAGCCCGAACGCGATCGGGATCGACGAGTCCGACAGCCGCCCGTCGAACAACGCCCGCCCGGCCTCGACCGCGTGGTAGAGCGGGTTGATCGGGGCCAGGGTCTGCATCCAGCCGGGCGCGAACGCGATCGGCACGAACATCCCGGCCAGCAGCATGATCGGCAGCATGAACAGGTTGAGCGTCTGCGACATGCCGTTCTCGTCGCGCACGGTCAGCGCCAGCCCCTGCGACAGCCCCGAGGCGAACAGCCCGGTCGCGGCCATGAGCAGCAGCACCAGCACCACCTCGACGGCCCCGATCCTGACCCCCATCGCGACGGCCACGATCAGCACCAGGATGGCCTGGAAGACCAGCATGACCATGTCCTTGGCCACCCGCCCGAGCACGATGGCCGGCCGCCACGCGGGGCTGACGGCATAGCGTTCGAGAGAGCCGTTGCGCAGCTCGGCGATCAGCCCGAACCCGGAGAACAGCGACCCGAACACGGCGATCATCATCATCGCCGCCGGGGTGAACATCCGCACCGCGTCGACCGTCGTGCCGCCCGGGGTCAGCGACTTCAGCAGCGGCGCGAACATCAGCAGGTAGAGCACCGGTTGCATGATGCCGAACAGCGGCCAGATGGGATTGCTGAACGACTTCTTCAGCTCGTAGCCCGTGAACAGGGCGGCGTGGCGGATCATGCGGCGGCTCCAGCGTCGCGGAGGGTGCGGCCGGTCTTGGCCAGGAACACGTCGTCCAGCGTGGAGCGGTCGAGCGCGATCGAGGTCAGCGCCAGGCCCTGCTCCTCCAGCGCGCGCAGCAGGGCGGGCAGCGTGTGCTCGCCGTCGTCCACGTAGACGCGCAGCACGTCCTCGTCCACGCGGGTCTCGCGGGCGTGCGGCTTGAGTGTCTCGGCGGCCCGCTCCAGCTCGTTCACCCTGAGCGTGATGACGTCGCCGGAGACCTCGCGCTTGAGCGCGGCCGGGGTGCCCTCGGCCACGACCAGGCCGTGGTCGACGATCATCAGCCGGTCGCACAGCACGTCGGCCTCGTCGAGGTAGTGGGTGCTGAGCAGCACGCTGGTGCCCGCCTCGCGCAGCTGCCTGATGCGCTCCCACAGGTTGGCCCGGTTCTGCGGGTCGAGGCCGGTGGTCGGCTCGTCGAGGAACAGCAGCGGCGGGTTGTGCACCAGCCCGATCGCGATGGCGACCCGGCGCTTCTGGCCGCCGGACAGCGTGCGGCCGGGACGGTCGGCGATCTCGGCCAGGTCGAAGCGCTCCAGCACGCCGGCCGTCGCGCCCTTCGGGTCGTCGACGGAGTGGATCCTGGCGGCCATCATGATCTGGGCCCTGGCGCTGGTCGTGTCCTCCACGCCGCCGGCCTGGCTCACGTAGCCGAGCTCGCGCCGGATGGCCGCGGGGTCCTTGCGCAGGTCGTGGCCCGCGATGACGGCCGTGCCCGCGTCGGGGGTGATCAGGGTGGAGAGCATCCTGATCGTGGTGGTCTTGCCGGCGCCGTTGGGGCCGAGCACACCGAAGATCTCACCCTTCTCCACGTCGAGGTCCACGCCGCGCACGGCCTCGACGGTCTGGGTGCCCTTCCTGCTCCTCGTGGTGAACGTCTTACGTAAACCCTGTGCCTCGATGATCATTGAGGTGTTCAGCTCCTTGCTTTTTCAAGGCAGTTCGCCGGCCTCAACCTGCTTGATCGCCTTTTCGACCCAGTCGAGCTGGGCCTGGAGCATGGCTCTCGTCAGGCGGAGGTTCTCGCGAATGTGATCAGGAGCGCCGTGGTGATGCTTGAGGTCGATGACATGGCCCATGGTGTCGACGCTCGTCTTGAGCTGCGTCATCCTGCCATACAGAGCGGCCAGAAGCTCCTGGTTTTCCAGCCGGTCCATGAACGTCATCGCCACCTGGAACGGGTCCACGATCGGCTTGACCTCGTACCACGCGCCCATCAGCAGCCGGCGGAACTCCATGCGGCCGTCCTCGGTGAGCGCGTAGACGACCTTGCCGCCCTTGCCGGCCTCGACGATCTCCAGCAGGCCCTCGTCGGCCATCTTGCCCAGGCCGTGGTAGATCGAGCCGAACGCCACGTTCGCCCAGTTGTCGGCGCCCATGACCTCCAGGCGCCGGCGGACTCCGTAGCCGTTCATGGGGCCGTCGAGCAGGGCGCCGAGGATCAGGATGCGGGTCGATGACATGTATTCAAGTTTGTACTCAAATTTGAGTGATCGTCAACCTCAAATAGGCTGGCCTCATGAGTGAACGACCAACGGCGCTGGTCACAGGCGCTTCCCGGGGCATCGGCGCGGCCGTCGCCAGGGCCCTGGGCCCGACGCACCACGTCATCCTCGGCGGCAGGGACGAGCAGGCGCTCGCGGCCGTGGCGGCGGAGCTGCCCGACGCCGAGCCCTGGCCGGTGGAGCTGACCGCGGTCACGGAGGCGGACGTCGCGGGCATCGGGCGGCTCGACGTGCTCGTCCACAGCGCCGGGATCGGCGTGCTCGGCAGGATCGCCGACCAGCCCGCCGACGTGTGGCGCAGGACCATGGAGGTCAACGTGGTCGCGGTGGCCGAGCTGACCAGGCTGCTCCTGCCGGCGCTCCGGCAGGCGGGCGGCCACGTCGTGTGCGTCAACTCGGGCTCGGGGCAGCGCGCGAACCCCGACTGGGCCGCCTACGCGGCCAGCAAGTTCGCGCTCAAGGCCTTCGCCGACGCGTTGCGGCTGGAGGAGCCGCGGCTCAGGGTCACCACCGTTTACCCGGGCAGGACCGCCACCGACATGCAGCGCGGCGTGCGGGAGTACGAAGGCGGCGAGTTCGAGCCCGGCAAGTACCTCACCCCGGAAACCGTCGCGCGGGCCCTGCTGGCCGCCGTGAACGCCGGCCCCGACGCCCACCTCACCGAGCTGACCGTCCGGCCCAGAGGCGGTCCCGTCAACTGAACTGAATGGGTCCATTCACTAGAGTGGGGCCATGCTTGAACCACTCGCGCACATAGGACGAGACCCTGCGACCGGCGGCTACCTCAGGGACGCCTGGTCGGCGGCCGACATGGAGCTGCGCGAGTGGTTCGCGGGCGAGGCCGCCCGGCGCGGTCTGGACCTGCGCGAAGACCGCAACGGCAACCTGTGGGCGTGGTGGGGCGACCCGTCCCGCCGCCCGGGCGTGGTGACCGGCAGCCATCTCGACTCCGTCCGCCAGGGCGGCGCGTACGACGGGCCGCTCGGCGTCGTGTCCGCCTTCGCCGCGCTGGATCTCCTGCGCGCCCGCGGCCTCGATCCGTCGGTGCCGCTGGGCGTGGCCTGCTTCACCGACGAGGAGGGCGCCAGGTTCGGCGTCCCCTGCATGGGCTCGCGGCTGCTGACCGGGGTGCTCGACCCCGGCAGGGCGCTCGCGCTGACCGACGACGAGGGCGACACGCTGGCCGACGTCCTGGCCAGGGCGGGGCGGGAGCCGCACGGGCTCGGGCGCGACGACGAGACGCTGGCCACCGTCGGCACGTTCGTGGAGCTGCACGTCGAGCAGGGCCGCGGGCTGGTGACCGAGGGCCGGCCGGTGGGCGTGGCCCAGGCGATCTGGCCGCACGGGCGGTGGCGCTTCGACTTCCGCGGGCGCGCCGACCACGCGGGCACCACGAGGCTGGCCGACCGGGACGACCCGATGCTGCCGTTCGCCCGCATGGTCCTGGCCGCGCGGGAGGCCGCGGCCCGGCGCGGCGTGGTGGCCACGGTCGGCAAGGTGCGCGTCTCGCCGGGCAACGCCAACGCGGTGCCCGGCCTCGTCTCGGCCTGGCTCGACGCGCGCGGGGCCGACGAGCACGCGGTCCGGGCCCTCGTCGCCGAGCTCGCCGAGCTCTCTGGGCTCGCCGGGTTCTCTGGGCTCGCGGAGCTGTCTGAGCCGGCGGGCGCCGCGGACGGGACGGGTGGCCCGGGTGTGAGCGTCAGGGAGGAGTCGTGGACGCCGGTGGTCGACTTCGACACGGCGCTCAGGGACCGGCTGGCCGGGATCGCGGGCGGCGACACGCCCGCGCCGATCCTGCCCACGGGAGCCGGTCACGACGCGGGAATCCTCGCCACGGCGGGCATCCCGAGCGCCATGCTGTTCGTCAGGAACCCCACGGGCGTCTCCCATTCCCCCGACGAGCACGCCGAGCGGGCAGACTGCGAGGCGGGAGTGGTGGCACTCGCGGACGTGCTGGAGGATCTGTGTCGCTGACCTACTGGTGCGAGCAGGCCTGGCTGCCCACCGGCGTCACGCCGGGCGTGCTCGTCGAGATCGAGGGGACCAGGATCGCCAGGGTCGGCCAGGGGGAGCCGGGCGCGGCGGAGCGGCTGGCGGGGCTGACCATCCCCGGCCTGGCCAACGCCCATTCCCATGCCTTCCACCGCGCCCTGCGCGGCCGCACGCAGGAGGGGAAGGGCGACTTCTGGACCTGGCGCGACGGCATGTACGAGGTGGCCGCCGAGCTCGACCCCGACAGCTACCTCCGGCTCGCCAGGGCCGTCTACGCCGAGATGGCGCTGGCCGGGGTCACCTGTGTCGGCGAGTTCCACTACCTGCACCACCAGCCCGACGGGCGACCGTACGCGGACGCCAACGCGATGGGCCACGCCCTCGTCACCGCCGCGCTCGACGCCGGGCTGCGCATCGCGCTGCTCGACACCTGCTACGTGTCGGGCGGCGTCGGCGCGGCGCTGTCCGGCACGCAGCGGCGCTTCAGCGACGGGGACGCCGACCGCTGGGCCGCCCGCACCGAGGACCTGGCCGCCGCCTACGAGGGCAGGCCCGAGGTGGAGATCGGCGCGGCCATCCACTCGGTGCGCGCGGTGCCGCCCGAGCAGATGCCGGTAGTGGCCGAGTTCTCCGCCCACCAGGCCGCGCCGCTGCACGTGCACGTCTCCGAGCAGCGGGCGGAGAACGCCGCCTGCGTGGAGCTGTACGCGGCCACGCCCATGCAGGTGCTGCAGGAGCGCGGGGCGCTGGGGCCGCGTTCGACCGCGGTGCACGCGACCCACCTGACCGACGCGGACGTCGAGCTGCTCGGGCAGTCCGGCGCGTACATGTGCATGTGCCCCACCACCGAGCGCGACCTCGCGGACGGCATCGGCCCGGCCAGGACGGTGGCCGACCGGGGCACGCAGATCACGCTCGGCTCCGACAGCCATGCCGTGATCGACCTGTTCGAGGAGGCCAGGGCCGTGGAGCTGAACGAGCGGCTGGCCGCCGAGCAGCGCGGCCACTGGCCCGCCGCCGACCTGCTCACCGCCGCCACCGGCGCCGGCCACGCCTCGCTCGGCTTCCCCGACGCCGGGTCGCTGGTGCCCGGCGCGTGGGCCGACCTGGTGTCCGTACGGATGGACTCCGTGCGTACGGCGGGTGCGAAGGGGCTGGAGGCCGTGGTGTTCGCGGCCACGGCGGCGGACGTGCACTCGGTCGTCACCGGCGGGCGCCGGGTGGTCGCCGATGGCCGGCACCGGCTCGGCGATGTCGGATCCATGCTGGCCGAAACGATAGGGAGCCTGCGATGACCACGACGTTGATCGACGGGATCGGGCTGCTGTACACCGGCGACCCCGAGCGCGAGGAGATCCGGGACGCGGCCGTGGTCGTCGAGGACGGCCTGATCGCCTGGACCGGGCCCGCCGGCGAGGCTCCCGACGCCGACGAGCGGGTGGACGTGGCCGGCCGCTGCGTGATTCCCGGCTTCGTGGACAGCCATGCGCACCTGGTCTTCGCCGGGGACAGGACGGCCGAGTTCCAGGCCCGCATGTCCGGCGAGCCGTACACCGGAGGCGGCATCAGGACCACGGTCGCCGCCACCCGGCAGGCGAGCGACGCCGCGCTGGCCACCCGGGCACTCGGCCTGGTGAACGAGATGCTCGCGCAGGGCACGACCACCGTGGAGATCAAGAGCGGCTACGGGCTGTCGGTCGAGGACGAGCGGCGGACGCTGGAGATCGCCACCGGGCTGACCGACGAGACCACCTTCCTCGGGGCGCACGTCGTGCCCGCGGACATGGACGCCGACTCCTACGTCCGGCTGGTGGCCGGGGAGATGCTCGACGCGTGCGCACCGTACGCGAAGTGGGTGGACGTGTTCTGCGAGCGCGGCGCCTTCGACGGCGACCAGACGCGCGAGATCCTGAGCGCCGGGCTGAAGGCGGGCCTCGGGGCGCGGGTGCACGCCAACCAGCTCGGCGCGGGGCCGGGGGTGCGGATCGCGTGCGAGCTGGGCGCCGCCTCCGCCGACCACTGCACCCATCTGACGGCGGCCGACGTCGACGCGCTGGCGGGCTCGGACACGGTGGCGACGCTGCTGCCGGGGGCCGAGTTCTCGACGCGGTCGCCCTATCCGGACGCCCGGCGGCTGATCGACGCGGGCGCGACCGTGGCCCTGGCGACCGACTGCAACCCGGGGTCGTCGTTCACCTCGTCGATGGCGTTCTGCGTGGCGCTGGCCGTCCGCGAGATGCGGATGACGCCGCTGGAGGCGATCAGGGCGGCGACGTACGGCGGGGCACGCGCGCTGCGGCGCACGGACGTAGGCTGGGTGCGGCGCGGAGCCCGCGCCGACCTCGTCGTGCTGGCGGCCCCCTCTTACGTACACCTCGCTTACAGACCCGGCGTTCCCCTTGTCCACCAGGTGTTTCGCGAGGGTCTCCTCCTTTAGGAGGACATCCAGAACCATCCCTCGGTCGTAGTTGTTTAGGGAATCTTTGCATCTGGCCGGACGTTGGCCGGGTATAGAACGCAGCTGCGGAACGAGGTGCCAGGGGATGGCAAGGCCTACGGGGAGTCGCACGCAGGAGCAGCACGTCGCTGATCGCGATCTGCTGGGGACCTATCTGGCCGAGATCGGCCGGGTCCCGCTGCTCACGGCGGAGGAGGAAGTGGAGCTCGCCAAGCGGATCGAGGCGGGTCTCTTCGCAGAGCAGCTGCTCGACAGCGGGGGCTCGGAGCCGCGGATCGGGGACGCGGCGGACGAGGAGCTGGAGCGCCTGGCCATTTCCGGCCAGCGGGCCAAGGACGAGTTCATCCAGGCCAACCTGCGCCTGGTGGTGGCGGTGGCCAGGAAATACTCCGGGCGCGGGATGCCGTTGATCGACCTGGTCCAGGAGGGGAATCTGGGCCTGGTCCGCGCGGTGGAGAAGTTCGACTACCGGCGGGGGTACAAGTTCTCCACTTACGCGACGTGGTGGATCAGGCAGTCGGTCGGCCGGGCCATCCACGAGCAGGCGCGGCCGGTGCGGCTGCCGACCCATGCCGGGGAGCAGATGACCCGGTTGATGCGGGTCCGGCGCGACATCCTGGCCGAGTTCGACGCCGAGCCCACCGATGACGACCTCGCCGGGCTCCTCGACCTGCCGATCGAGCGGGTCCGCGAGCTGCGGCGGTGGGCCTCCGACCCCGTCTCGCTGCAGCTCGGCGTGGGCGACGAGGACGAGACCGAGCTCGGCGACATGATCGCCGACGAGACGTGGGCCGATCCCGAGCAGCAGGCCATCGACATCCTGGAGCGGGAGCGGCTCGACGAGTGGCTGACCGGGCTCGAGGGCGACACCAGCGAGATGCTGCGCTGGCGCTACGGCCTGGTGGACGGCCGCGAGCACACGCTCACCGAGGTCGGGGAGCGTTACGGCATCGGGCGCGACCGCGCCCGCCGGATCGAGCGGGACGCGCTGGCGCGGCTGCGCAAGATGGCCACCGCCGCCGCCTGACCCCATCCGGACGAAAGCCCTGCACCGGCCGAGCCGGCGCAGGGCTTCTTCGCGTGGGCGCGGCGCTCAGCTTTCGGTGGGTGCTTCCCGGCTCCCGCGCAGCAGGCGGCGCAGGAACTCCTGGACGGCCGCCTCGGCCGTGCTGCGCTCGCCGCCCCTGGCCACCAGCAGGACGCTCTCGTTGATGGCGGCCAGCAGCATGTGCGCGTGCAGGTCCAGGAACTCGCGCGGCACCGTGCGGGTCGCCGCCAGCGCCGCCTTGAGCATCCCGAACGAGTAGCGCTCCTCCATGGCCCGCCACCGCTGCCACCCCAGCACCGCGGGCGCGTCGATGAGCACGATGCGCTGGATGACCGGATCGCCGGCGAGCCTGATCCAGGCCAGGACGCCTGCTTCGAGCGACTGCGCCGGGTCGGTGATCCCGCGCACGGCCTGCATGATCTGCTCGCCCACCGCCGACTCCGTGGCCTCCAGCACCGCCTCGAACAGCGCGTCCTTGCCCGCGTAGTGGTGGTAGAGGGCCCCTCTGCTCAGCCCTGACTCCTGCAGCACGGTCTCGATCGAGGTGTCGTCGTAGCCGCGCTCGGCGAACAGCCGCGTGGCGATCGCCAGGACCCTGTCGCGGGTGGCCGCGCCGCGTTCCGCCTTGAGGTTCATGGAACCACTATAGACAAACCGACTGTCGGTCGGTAATTTCATAGACCGACAGTCGGTTTGTGAAAACGGAGGAACCCATGGACGGCATCGCCTACACAGACGTGGGCCAGGGCCCCGTCACCCTGTTCGTGCACGGCGTCGGCACCAGCTCCTACCTGTGGCGCAACGTCATCGCCGAGCTCAAGGACGAGCGCCGCTGCGTGGCCATCGACCTGCCGCTGCACGGTGGCAGCGCCTCGCGCGACGACCTGTCCATCCCCGCGCTCGCCGAGGCGGTGGAGGAGCTGTGCGCCGGGCTCGGCCTCACCGAGGTGGATCTCGTCGCCAACGACACCGGCGGCGCCGTGGCCCAGGTCTTCGCCGTCCGCCATCGCGCTCGCCTGCGCACGCTCACCCTGACCAACTGCGACGTGCACACCAACACGCCGCCAGAGGCGTTCAGGCCCACGGTCGAGCTGGCCGAAAGAGGCGAGCTGGCGGCGCTGACCGAGGCCGTGCTGGACCAGCCCGAGCTGCTCGCGCGGACCGCCTTCGGCGAGGGCTACGAGCGGATCGCCGACCCGAAGGTGCTGGTGGACGCGTACCTGCGGCCGATCTTCGACAAGCCGGGCGGCGGCCGGGCCTTCGAGCGGCTGCTGACCGCCATCGACGCCAAGGACCTGATCGCGATCGAGCCGCAGCTCACCGTGCTCACGGTGCCGACGCTGGTGGCGTGGGGGACCGGCGACGTGTTCTTCGACGTGAGCTGGGCGCGCTGGCTGCGGGACACGATCCCCGGGGTCAAGGAGATCGTCGAGATCGAGGGCGGGCGGCTGTTCTTCCCGGACGAGCGGGCCGCCGAGCTGGTGCCGCACCTGCGCCGGTTCTGGGAAAGGGAGCCGGCCGGCCGCCCGTAAGGTGGGTTTCATGCATCTGGCAACCCTGCGCCGCTACCCCGTCAAGTCGATGCTGGGGGAGGAGGTCGCGCAGGCCGAGATGACCGAGCGCGGGCTCGCGGGCGACCGGGTGCGGGCGGTGCTCGACGTCGCGACCGGGAAGATCGCCAGTGCCAAGAACCCCCGGCTGTGGCGCGGGCTGCTGGCCATCGAGGGCGTCGGCGTCCCGGGCGACGAGGAGCTGTCCCGCCTGCTCGGCCGCGAAGTGCGCCTGATCGACGTGCCGCCGGACGGCGCGGAGTTCGAGCGTTCCGTGCCGGAGCGGGTGCTGGCGGAGGGGATCGAGGCGGAGGTCCCGTACACCGTCGGGCGGCTCGGCGGGGCGGCGCCGGAAGGGACGTTCTTCGACTTCGCCCCGCTGCACCTGGTCTCCACCTCGGCCATCGCCAGGGTCGGCGCGCTCAGCCCGCGGGGGACCGTCGAAGCCCTCCGCTACCGGCCCAATCTGGTGATCGGCACGGTGGAGGAGGGCTTCCTTGAGAACGACTGGGTGGGGCGCCGGCTGCGCATCGGCGACGTCGCGGAGATCGAGGTGATCGTGCCGAGCCCGCGGTGCGCCATCCCCACGCTGGCCCACGGCGAGCTCGGGCGCGACACCGACGCCCTGCGGACGGTGGCCAGGCACAACCGGGTGCCGGTGCTGGACATGGGTCCGCAGCCCTGCCTGGGCGTCTATGCCCGCGTGACCCGCCCGGGCCGGATCGCGCAGGGCGATCCGGTCAGGCTAGTGGCGTGAGGTACTTGTCCAGGTCGTCCAGGATCTTGCCGGCCGCCGTGACGCCGATGCCGAGCATCCAGATCTCGTCGTCCACGTTGTGGGCGTTGCCTGACTTGACCGCTTCGAGGTTCTTCCACAGCGGCCCGCCGGTCACCGTGGCCTGCGACTTGGCGGCGGCCTCGCCGTAGGCGCTGTAGAAGACGGCGTCGGCGTCGGCCTGGGCGATGTTCTCCTGGCTCAGCTTGCCGAAGCGCTTGTCCTCCTGGCCGGCGAGCTGCTGGACCTCCGGCCGGGGGATGCCCGCGTCGCCCACCACGATGCCGCTGAACGACTCGGGCCCGTACATGCGGATCTCGGTGGGCATGAACCGGACGATGCCCACCTTCAGCTTCGCGAACTTGGCGCCCACCTCCTTGGCCCGCGTCTCGTACGCGGACAGGAGCTGGGCGGCCTGGTCCTTCTTGCCCAGCGCCTCGGCGTCGAGCAGGAAGTTCTCCTTCCAGGTGACGCCGACCCGCTCGGTGAACACGGTCGGCGCGATCTTGCTGAGCTTGTCGTAGAACGCGGCCTGCCGGAACTTGGTGCCGAGGATGAGGTCCGGCTTCAGCGCCATGATGGCCTCGATGTTGAGCTGCTGGAGGGTGCCCACGGCCTTGGTGCCCGACAGGGCCGAGCCGAGGTATTTCGGCCAGGCCTGGTTCTCCGCGGCCTGCGCCGCGCCGACGGGGGTGAGGCCGAGCGTGACCATGGTGTCGAGCTTGTCCGTGTCGAGGACCACCACCCGTTTCGGGGTCATGGGCACCTTCGTCTCGCCCATGGCGTGTTTCACGGTACGGGTGGCGCCCGCCTCCTCCGAGCCTGAGGAGCCGGAGCTCGCGCACGCGGCGAGGGCGAAGACGGGGAGCATGGCGGTGACGGCCAGCCTGAGACGCATGGGCATTCCTTGATCGGTTAGGTAAGGCGAACCTAAGTATTTCACGTCCGATATAGCCGCGCCTAAATCGGTCGTGTGAGAAGCCCGAAACGCCGGTGAAACACCAGCGTGGCGAGATTCACGAATGTGAAACACACCTGGTCGAGCCACGAAACCCCAGGAGAACACGCTGTGGCCACACGTCACATGTAAGGAGGGTCGCTTCGATGATCGACAGCGGCACTACTGCCTGGATGCTGGTATGCACCGCCCTGGTGCTGCTGATGACTCCGGGCCTCGCGTTCTTCTACGGGGGAATGACCAGGGCCAAGAGCGTCCTGAACATGATGATGATGTCGTTCGTCAGCATCATCGTCGTGACGGTCGCCTGGGTCCTCTACGGCTACTCCCTCGCGTTCGACACGGCCGGCGACGGCGCAGGCATCGTCAACAAGATTGTCGGTGGACTGGACTACGTCGGCCTCAGCGGGGTGTTCAACGCCGTCTACGAGGGCCTCATCGTCGAGGGCGGCAACGTCACCGCCGAGGCGGCCGCGGCGGACAACTTCCCGCTCATGGTCTTCTCCGCCTTCCAGCTCACCTTCGCTGTCATCACCGTCGCGCTGATCAGTGGTGCGATCGCGGACCGCGCCAAGTTCGGCGCCTGGGTCCTGTTCTCCTTGCTGTGGGCCACGGTGGTCTATTTCCCCGTCGCGCACTGGGTCTGGGGTGGCGGCTGGCTCGGCCAGCTCGGCATCGAGGACTTCGCCGGAGGAACGGTCGTCCACATCAACGCCGGCGCCGCGGCGCTCGCGCTCGCGCTCGTGCTGGGCAAGCGCCAGGGCTGGCGCAAGGAGCCCATGCGGCCGCACAACCTGACGCTGGTGCTGCTCGGCACCGGTCTGCTGTGGTTCGGCTGGTTCGGCTTCAACGCGGGCTCCGAGCTCGCCCCCGACCAGACCGCCGGTCTGGCCTTCATGAACACCCAGGTCGCCACGGCCGTCGCCGCCGGTGCCTGGATGGTGGTGGAGAAGCTGCGCGACGGTCACGCGACCACGCTCGGCGTCGCCTCCGGCGCGGTGGCCGGCCTGGTCGCCATCACGCCCGCCTGCGGTTTCGTCGACCCGTGGGCCGCCGTGGTCATCGGCCTGCTCGCCGGTGTCGGCTGCGCCTACGCCGTCGGCCTGAAGTACAAGCTGGGCTTCGACGACTCTCTCGACGTGGTCGGCGTCCACCTCGTCGGCGGTGTGATCGGCGCGGTCGCGCTCGGCTTCGTCGCGGCCTACCCGTTCCTGCCCGGCCAGAACAAGGGCATCCTGATCGAGGGCGGCCAGATCAGCCAGCTCGGCCTTCAGGTGCTCGGCCCGGTCGCGGTCGGTGGCTACTCCTTCGTGGTCTCCTGGCTGCTCGGTAAGATCATCGACAAGACGATGGGCTTCCGGCTGCCGGCAGAGGCCGAGGTCACCGGCATCGACGTCACCACACACGCCGAGACGGGTTACGACCTCGGCACGGTCTACGCCTCCGGCGTGGCCTCCTCCAACGGTCCCACCGCCCCGGCACAGAAGAAGGTGGACGCATGAGGCTGATCACCGCGATCATCAAGCCCTTCAAACTGGATGACGTGAAGGCCGCACTGGAACAGTTCGGCATCAAGGGCATGACCGTCAGCGAGGCGAGCGGCTACGGCCGTCAGCGCGGTCACACCGAGGTCTACCGCGGCGCCGAGTACCAGGTGGACCTGGTGCCCAAGGTCCGGCTGGAAGTTCTTGCCGAAGAGGATGACTCCGAGGACGTGATCGACGTCATCGTCAAGGCGGCGCACACCGGCAAGATCGGCGACGGCAAGGTCTGGTCGGTGCCCGTGGACACCGTCATCCGTGTGCGCACGGGAGAACGGGGCCCGGAAGCCCTGTGATGTATCCGCAGCGAAGCCAGGACAACGGCGTCAGGGCAGAGCACGGCAGGGCTTTCTCGATGGATCCGCGGCGGGGCCCGGACGACGGCGTCCGGGCGGCGCTCGGCAAGGGGGCACAGCAGTGAGAGGAGAGGCCCGTTCGTACGCCGCGGCCCGCAAGGAGCGGGCCGCGGACACCGATCGCTGGCTCAAAGACCTCTTTCGTACGGCGAGCGACGGCGACCACGTCTCACTGGTCGCCGTCGGGAGCCTCGGAAGGGGCGAACTGGCACCCGGCAGTGACCTCGATCTGGTCCTGCTCCACAACGGCCGGGCCGACGTGGCCAGGGTCGCCGACCGGATCTGGTACCCGATCTGGGACTCGGCCGTCAATCTCGACCATTCCGTACGCACGGTGGAAGAAGCCGTGGCCGTCGCCAGGCAGGATCTGAAGGCCGTGCTCGGCCTCATCCAGGCCAGGCATGTGGCCGGCGATCCCGAGCTGACCAGGAAGGCCAGGGAGGCCGTGCTCGCCGAGTGGCGCGCCGACTCCCGGCGCAGGCTCGGCGAGCTGCGCGACGCGGCCGACAAGCGGGCTCAGGTCAGTGGCGAGCTCGCCTTCCTCCTGGAGCCCGATCTCAAGGACGGGCGCGGCGGGCTGCGCGACGTCCAGGCCATGCAGGCCGTGGCGGCCGCCTGGGTCGCCTCCGCGCCGGGGCCGAGGGCGCGCGAGGCGTACGAGTTCATCCTCGATGTGCGGCACGCGCTGCACGTCGTCACCGCCCGCGGCACCGACCGGCTCGTGCTGCAGGAGCAGGACGCCGTGGCCGGGCTGCTCGGGCTGCTGGACGCCGAGGCGCTGATGCGCCGGCTCGCCGAGGCCGGCCGCACGGTCTCGCACGCCTTCGACGCCACCTGGCGCACCGTTGACAGGCTCCTGTCAGGCCCGGCTCCCCGAGGCCGCCGCCCCCTGGCGGACGGCGTGGTGGAGCACGGCGGCGAAGTGGTGCTCGCCAGAGGGATCAACCCCCGCAAAGACCCTGTACTGGTGCTGCGGGCCGCCGCCGCGGCGGCTGACTCCGGGCTGCCGCTGGCCCCGGCCACGATGTCCGTCCTGGCTGCTCAGTCGCCCCCGATGCCGGTGCCGTGGCCCGAGGAGGCACGCGACGCCCTGGTGTCGATCCTCGGCGCCGGCCGTGCCGCCGTGCCCGTGTGGGAGGAGCTCGACCAGGCGGGCATCCTTGTCAAGCTGCTTCCTGACTGGGAGCGCGTACGCCACCGCCCGCAGCGCAATCCGATCCACCGCTTCACCGTCGACCGGCACCTGATCGAGGCCGCCGCCAACGCCGCCAGCCACACCCGCGAGGTCTCCCGTCCCGACCTGCTGCTGATCTCGGCGTTCCTGCACGACGTCGGCAAGGGCTGGCCCGGCGACCACTCGGCCACCGGCGAGGTCGTGGTGCGCGACATCGCCACCCGGATCGGCCTGCCCGCCCAGGACGTGGACACCCTCGCCACGGTCGTGCGCCACCACCTGCTGCTGCCGGAGACCGCCACCCGCAGGGACCTCGACGATCCCGTCACGATCGAGAAGGTCGCCGCCACCGTCGGCACGAGGGAGGTGCTCGACCTGCTGGCCGCGCTGGCGGTCGCCGACGGCAACGCGACCGGGCCGGCCGCCTGGAACAGCTGGAAGGCCGGGCTCGTCGCCGACCTCGTGCGCCGCGTCAGGTCCGTGCTGGCCGGCTCGGCGCCGCCCAAGCCGCCGACGCTGTCCACCGCGCAGGCCGCGCTGGCCAGGCACGGCGGCGGCGCCGTCCGGGTCAACGGCGGAGCCGTCACGGTCGTCGCCCCCGACCGGGTGGGGCTGCTGTGGAGCGCCGCCGGCGTGCTGTCCGCGCACCGGCTCGTCGTGCGCTCGGCCTCGTCCGCCTCGGCGGGGTCCACGGCCGTGATCGAGTTCTCGGTCATCCCCGAATACGGCTCCCCTCCCGACCCCGCCACCCTGGAGTCCGACCTCCGTCTCGTCCTTGCTGGACGCCTTGACATCGAGCAGCGGCTGGCCCGCCGCGCCCGCGCGATGCGGCCGCCCCGGGTACCTGTGGCTCCACCTCGGGTAACGCTGGTCGACGACGCCTCCGCGACGGCCACCGTGGTGGAAGTCAGAGCCCATGACAGGCCGGGACTTCTGTGGCGTATTGGGCGGGCGTTCGGTGAATGCGGTCTTGACGTGAGAGCCGCCCGCGTAGAGACTCTCGGCGCGGAGGCGGTGGACGTCTTCTATGTTGTGGACCGCGCTGGTCGCCCCCTCAGCGACGACGCGCAGAGGGCTCAAGTCCGCGATCAGGTTCTTGCCGCACTGCGATAACCAACAGCACACAACTACCGGTCACATTTGTAACGATTGTGCCCGATATGCCGGTTAAGTCAGATGCTGCGGATACCTTGTGGACGGCTTGAAGAGCCCGTTACTAACGGGACGATTGAGGGGTAGCGGGAGCAGTGACTACGGGGAACTCCGACAGCGGCCATGCCGCGAAGCGGGACCGCGGGAAGCGGCCGCTGCCACGTCTCGGCCTGCGTAACTGGCGTGTGAGATGGCGGCTGACCGCGCTCATCCTGGTTCCGACCATCGCCGCCGTCGTGCTCGGGGGAGCGCGCGTGGTGGGCTCGGTGCAGAGCATCGCCGACTACGACCGTACGGCGACCGCGGCCGAGCAGGCGGGCCGGGTCCGCGACCTCGTCCAGGCCCTCGGGCTGGAGCGTGACACCGGCGGCTGGATCGGCGCTTCGCGCGCGATGCGCAAGAAGCTCTCCGCGCCGCTGGAGCAGCGCAAGGCGGCCGTCGACGCGTTGGTCAAGACCGTGCGCTCCGACCTCGACACGATCGACGACTCCTACGGCCCCCGCGTGGTGAAGGCCGCCGGGCAGGCGCGGTCCGACCTCAGCCGGCTGCCCAGGATCAGGGCCGAGGGACAGATCGACACCAGCCGGTACGGGTTCCTCGCCGACTCCCTGCTCAAGCTGCACGACGAGCTGAGCCTGCTGTCCGACGACTCGCAGATCGTCGGCCAGTTCCGCGCCCTGAGCGCGCTCGCCTCCGCCAAGGAGGAGATGTCCAGGCAGCGCGTCCAGCTCCTCCAAGCCTCCTACGACGCCCAGAACGTGGACGCCAAGGAGGTCGAGCAGTTCATCGCCTCCAACGCCCGCCAGCAGAGCGACATCGCGACGGTGGGCGCGGAGGCCGGCGTCGAGATCGGCCTGGACCTGTCGCAGCAGCTCACCTCCAAGAACGAGTACGTCAACGTCCAGCTCACCAAGTCCCGCGCGATCACGCTGGCCAGCGGCCGGGAGCCCGGCGCGCGGATCAACGACAACCTGATCTCCGCCCGGGCCAGCCGCGAGCAGTGGTTCAACGACAACACCACCAGCATCGACGTCATGCACGGCATCGAGAAGGACCTGGCGGCCCAGGTGAACCTGCGCAGCCAGGAGCTGCGCGAGTCCGAGATCCGCAACGCGATCATCGCCGGCTCCCTGGTCCTCGCGCTGCTGCTGCTCGTCCTGCTCCTCACCGTGGCCATCGCCCGCTCCATGGTCAGCCCGCTGCGCCGGCTGCGCACCGAGGCGCTGGAGATCGCCGGTTTCCGCCTCCCCGACGTGGTCCACCAGCTCCGGGTCAGCGGCGACTCGTCCGTCGGCGACATACGCCCGATCGAGGTCGAGGGCAACGACGAGATCGGTGAAGTGGCCAGGGCCTTCGACCAGGTCCATCGGCAGGCCGTACGCCTGGCGGGCGAGGAAGCCGACCTGCGCAGCAACATCAGCTCGATGTTCGTGAACCTCTCGCGCCGCACCCAGACGCTGGTCGAGCGGCAGATCTCGCTGATCGACGGCCTGGAGAAGGGCGAGCAGGACGGCGGCCGGCTGGCCGACCTGTTCAAGCTCGACCACCTGGCCACCCGCATGCGCCGCAACTCCGAGAACCTCCTGGTCCTGGCCGGGCACGAGGCCACCCGCCGGCGCAGCCAGCCGGCCAAGCTGGTCGACGTCGTCCGCGCCGCGCTGTCGGAGGTCGAGGGCTACGAGCGCGTGCAGGTCAAGGTCCACCGGGCCACCTCCGTGCTCGGCAGCGCCGCGAACGACCTGGTCCACCTCGTCGCCGAGCTGGTCGAGAACGCCATCCAGTTCTCCCCGAGCAACTCCCAGGTCACGGTGACCAGCAGCCTCATCGAGGGCGGCGGCGCGCTGCTCTCGGTGACCGACAGCGGCATCAGCATGACCGAGGACGAGCTGGCCGAGGCGAACCGCCGCCTGGCCGAGCCGCCCGTCGTGGACGTGTCGGTGTCGCGGCGCATGGGCCTGTTCGTGGTCGGCCGCCTGGCGCTGCGCCACGGGATCAGGGTCCAGCTCAGGAAGGGCGAGGGCGCCGGCCTGATCGCCATGGTGCTGCTGCCGCCCACGCTGGTGGCCGACGGCACGCAGCAGCCGCTGCCGCAGCGTCCGGCCTTCGGCGGCGGGACCGCGCCCGCCCAGACCCCCGTGGGGCCTCCCGCCGGGCCGCCGCCCGTGCAGAACGGGTCGTTCAGGTCGTTCAACAGCTTCGACTCCTTCGACAGCGGGCCGGCGCGCCCGGGTCCGGCGCGGCCGGGTCCGGCGCGGCCGGGCAGCCCGTTCGACAACGGCTCGCTGCCGCAGCGGCCGGGCGCCTTCAACAGCGGCCCGTTCAACAGCGGCGCCTTCCCCAGCAATCCAGGCCAGCAGGGGCCGGGCCGGCCCGATTCCGGCCGCCAGGGCCCGGGCCAGGCGGGTACGGGACCGCAGGGTCCTGGCCGGCCAGGGTCGAGTCAGCAGGGTCCGGGTCTGCAGGGTCCGGGTCAGCAGGGTCCGGGCACGTTCGACAGCACGCCTGGGACGCCCAGGCCGGGGTCCGGGGTGTTCAACTCCGACCCGGGCAGCCGGGGGGTGAACGGCTTCACGGCCGACACCGACGGCGGCTCCTACCGGCGGCAGCCCCCCTCCTTCGACTCGGGCTCCTACCCGTCGTATCCGGGCACGGGCTCTTTCCCATCCGGTAATGGCGCGTTCCAGACGCCGCCGCCCGTGCCGTCGTATCCGACCAATGACGTGCGCAGGCCGGAGCCGACGCCGTCCGTCGACGTGTCGCCGATGGAGCCTGAGCAGGAGGAATACCTGCCGATCTTCGCCTCGGTGGAGTCGGCCTGGTTCCGCAGGCCGCCCGAGGAGCAGACGCCCGCCCCGGTTGAGGGTGAGTCGAAGCCCGCACAAGCCGTACCCTCTGGGGAGGAAGCGTGGCGAACGGCCGCTGACGCCGGTTGGCAGGCGGCGGCCGCCGCCAGCGAGCCGAGTCTCGGCGGCATCACCGCCGCCGGGCTCCCGAAGCGCACCCCCAAGGCGAACCTGGTGCCCGGCACCGCAAGCCAGCCCGCGCAGCCGCAACAGCCGCAACGGCAGGCTCCGGCGCCACCGGTCTCAGCGGACCGGATCCGCAGCCGGATGGCCAGCTACCAGCAGGGTGTGCGACGGGGCCGCCAGGAAGTACGTGGACAGGAGGAACAAGAGTGAGTGAGCGTCCCGCCGGGGAGGATGCGTGACAACCCTTAGCCATGAGGCGCACAGGTTCGACTGGCTGATCACCGACTTCGTCCGCAACACGCCCGGAGTCGCGCATGCCGTCGTCGTCTCAGCGGACGGCCTGTGCCTGGCCGCCTCGGAAGGCTTCCCGCCCGATCGGGCCGACCAGCTCGCCGCGGTCTCCGCGGGCCTGCTGAGCCTGACCGTGGGCGCGTCAAGGGTGTTCGAGGGCGGCTCTGTGACGCAGACCGTCGTCGAGATGCAGCGTGGCCTGCTCCTGGTCATGGCGATCAGCGACGGGTCCGTGCTCACCGTGCTGGCCGGCCCGGACTGCGACATGGGTCTCGTGGCCTACCAGATGACCTTGCTGGTGGACAGGGCCGGCCAGGCGCTCACGCCGGCCCTGCGCGCAGAGCTGCAGGCCGCGAGGACCCGGTGATGTGATGGACCTGATGGGAGAGGGCCGTGTACGGCACTGACGGGGCCGGGGACGACGAGCCCCTGTTTCGTCCTTACGCGGTGACAGGCGGCCGATCCGAGCCGCGCTATCACCTCGCGATGGAGACGTTGATCTCGTCCATGTCGATCCCGGACGCCGAGATGGCCATGCTCACCCCCGAGCAGGAGGCCATCATGCAGCTCTGCAGGTCGTTCCGGTCGGTCGCCGAGATCTCGGCCCTGCTCCGCGTCCCGCTGGGCGTGGCCAGGGTGCTCGTGGCGGACATGTCCGACGAAGGGCTTGTCCGCCTGCACCAGCCACGCCTCAGCCAGGGACAACCAGACCTCAACATGCTCGAAAGGGTGCTCAGTGGACTACGCAGGCTCTAGCCCTGGCCTCACCTCGACGAAGATAGTCGTGGCCGGAGGCTTCGGCGTCGGGAAGACGACGTTCGTGGGGGCGGTGTCGGAGATCCTCCCGCTCACCACGGAAGCGGTGATGACCGACGCGTCCGCGGGCATCGACGACCTCGGGATGACCCCGAACAAGCAGACCACCACCGTGGCCATGGACTTCGGCCGGCTCTCGCTCGACCGCGACCTGATCCTGTACCTGTTCGGGACGCCCGGGCAGCACCGCTTCTGGTTCATGTGGGACGACCTCGTACGCGGCGCGATCGGCGCCGTCGTGCTGCTCGACACCCGCCGCCTGGCCGACAGCTTCCCCGCAATCGACTACTTCGAAGAGGCCAAGCTGCCCTTCGTGGTGGGCATCAACGGCTGGGACGGGCAGTTCCCGCACACCGACGGGGAGGTCAGGGAGGCGCTCGCGCTCTCGCCGCAGGTGCCGATCGTGCGGACCGACGCCCGCAACCGCGACTCGGTCAAGGCGACGCTGATCTCGCTCGTCGAGCACGTCGTACGCCTGCGCGCCGCTCCCGTGCACTAGGCACGAATGTCACGCGCGGACGGTGGGCAGGACATCGGGCATGTCGACTGACGGCTTGAGCGTGGACGACGGGATCAGGACGCTGCTGCTGCTGATGCCGCGCATGGTGGGGCGGGCCAAGAAGCTGGGGGTGCCCGCCGAGCTGCAGTCGCTGTCGCTGGCGCCCCGGCACCTGTCGCTGCTGGCCTACCTGCTCTTCGACGGCGCGATGACGGTGAACGAGCTGGCGGCGCGGCTGGAGGTGGCGCCCGCGACGGTGAGCCTGATGGTGGGGGAGCTGAGCCGCAAGGGCGTGCTGGAGCGGCGCGAGGACGACGCCGACCGGCGCAGGACGATCGTCAGCATCGCGCAGGCGCACCAGACGGCGATCAACGAGTGGCTCGGCTACGGCGCCAAGGCGTGGCGGCAGGCGCTGGAGCCGCTCACGCCCGAGCAGCGGCGCATGTTCGTGGACACGTTGCGCGCCTACGAGAGCGCCCTGTCCGGCTGAGCCCCGTGAGCTGATTGCGGTCCGGGCCGGGGTCGGCCCGGCGCGGCCGGATCGGGTGCGCGCGGCGGGTCAGTCGCCGGTCGAGCGGCTGTTCACCAGGGCTTCGATGCCGTCGAGCACGCGCTGGAGCCCGAACTCGAAGGCGTGCTCCGGGCTGTAGGCCGCGTTGAGCGCCTCCCCGGCCGCCTGGCCCACCCTGGTGGCGACGGGATAGCGGCCGTGGTCGGCGATCCTGCTGAAGAAGGGGGCGTGCGCGGCCCACCACTGCTCGTCGCTCATCCCCGTCTGGCTCTCCGCCTGCGCGGCCTCCACCGCGCCACGGGCCGCCCCGTGCACGAAGCCGGTGACCAGCGTGATCACCGAGTCCATCTCCAGGTCGGACAGGCCGATGCCGTCCACGGCCCGCAGCTCGTAGTCGTACTTGGCCGTGACGTTCGGGCCGAGCACCGGGCGGCTCGCGGCCACCTGCAGCAGCCATGGGTGGCGCAGGTAGAGCGCCCAGTTCTCGCGCGCGATCTGCTCCAGCCTGCCCCGCCAGCCGCCCGGCACGTCCTCCGGGCGGTCGCTCTCGCCGTAGACGGTGTCCAGCATGACGTCGAACAGCTCCGGCTTGCCCGGCACGTACGTGTAGAGCGACATCGTCCCCACGCCCAGCCGCTCGGCCACGCGGCGCATGGACAGCGCCTGGAGGCCCTCGGCGTCGGCCACCTCGATGGCCGCGCGCACGATGCGGTCGACGCTCAGCTCGGGCTTGCCCTTGCGGCTGGTGCGCTCGCTGGTCCGCCAGAGCAGCGCGAGGCTGCGCGCGGGGTCGCCCTTCCCCGAATACTCAACTGTCACCTCCGTACGGTACACCGTACGGTTGCCGAAGTGAATCGTATGTTGTACGGTACGCTGTACGATTCACAAGGAGGCGGCATGTCAGCAGTGCTCGCGCAGGGCATGCGCAAGACGTACGGCGACAAGGCGGCGCTGGACGGCGTCGATCTCGACGTGGCAGAGGGCACGGTTTACGGCCTGCTCGGCCCCAACGGCGCAGGCAAGACCACGGCCGTCCGCATCCTGACCACGCTCCTGCGCGCCTCGGGCGGGCGCGCGGAGGTGGCGGGCTTCGACGTGGCGGCCCAGCCCCGCCAGGTACGCCGCAGCATCGGCCTGGTCGGCCAGCACGCCGCGGTGGACGAGCTGCTGACCGGGCGGCAGAACCTGGAGCTGTTCGGCCGGCTCTACCACCTCGGCCCGGCCGCGGCCAGGGCGAGGGCGGCTGAGCTGCTCGACCGGTTCGGGCTGGAGCACACCGGGCCGGCGAAGGAGTATTCGGGCGGCATGCGGCGCCGGCTCGACCTGGCGGCGGGCATGATCCTGGCGCCGCCCGTGCTGTTCCTCGACGAGCCGACGACCGGGCTCGATCCGCGCAGCCGGGCCGAGATCTGGCGCGCGGTGCGCGATCTGGTGGCCGGCGGTACCACGGTGCTGCTGACCACCCAATACCTGGAGGAGGCCGACCAGCTGGCCGACCGGATCTCCGTGATCGACGCGGGGCGGGTGGTGGCCGAGGGCACGCCGGACGAGCTGAAGTCCAAGCTCGGCGGCGACCGGCTCGACGTGGTGATCCACGACCCGGCCCGGGTCGCGCAGGCCGCCGCGGTGATCGGCTCCGTCGTGAAGGGCCCGGTCGAGGTCGATCGGGACACCCGGCACGTGAGCGCACCAGTGAGCGGGCCAATGAGCGGGCCAATGAGCGGGCCAATGAGCGGGCCAGTGAGCGGGCCGGTGGGCGGGCTGGCGAGTGAGCCGGGGAGCGGGCGGGTGCAGGTGCTCACGGAGGTGCTCGCGGCCCTGGCCGCGGCCGGGATCGAGGCCGAGGACGTGGCGCTGCGCCGCCCGACGCTGGACGAAGTCTTCCTCAACCTCACCGACGCCGGAGGCGATGCCGAATGACCACCATGACCCTTCAGGACGGCCCGGCCACGCGGCTGAGATGGGCGCTGGCCGACGGATGGACGGTCGCCCGTCGCGACCTCATGCACTGGGCCAACCAGCCCATGACGGTGGTGTTCGGGGTGGTCTTCCCCATCGTGATCACCCTGGCGTTCGGCTACCTGTTCGGCGGCGCGGTGAAGGTGCCCGCAGGGGCGGACTACTTCGCGTTCCTCATGCCCGGCATGTACGGCATGACGATGCTCTTCGGGCTGAGCGCCACCATGGTCGCCGTCACCACCGACGCCGCCAAGGGCGTCACCGACCGCTTCCGCTCGATGCCCATGGCCCCTTCGGCCGTCCTGATCGGCCGGGCGATCGCCGACCTGCTCAACTCGGTGCTCGTCCTGGCCGGGCTGCTGGCCTGCGGGCTGGCGATCGGCTGGCGGCCCGCCACGCTGACGGGCGCGCTGGGCGCGGTGGGCCTGCTGCTGCTCCTGCGCTTCTCCCTGCTCTGGATGGGCATGTACCTGGGCCTGCTCGCCAAGGACCCGGGCGCGGTGGTGGCGGTGCAGACGCTGGAGTTCCCCATCGGGTTCCTGTCGAACGCCTTCGTCGCCCCCGGCACCATGCCCGGCTGGCTGGGCGCGATCTCGGAGTGGAACCCGCTGTCGTCCACGGTCGCCGCCACCAGGGAGCTGTTCGGCAATCCCGGGTGGGGCGGGGACTCGTGGGTGGCCCAGCACGCGGTGCTGATGGCCGTGCTCTGGCCGGTCGCGATCACGGTCGTGTTCTTCGTCCTGTCGGTGCGCCGCTACCAGCGCCTCGACCGGTGAGCCAGGCTCACCCGAGCCCGTGGCGGTGGAACTCCACGGGCTCGGGTGGCAGCGGGGTGTTGCCGAGGACGAGGTCGGCGGCCTTCTCGGCGAGCATCATGACCGGCGCGTAGATGTTGCCGTTCGTGACGTACGGCATGGCCGAGGCGTCCACGACGCGCAGCCCGTCCAGGCCGTGCACGCGCAGGCTCTCCGGATCGACCACGGACATGTCGTCGGTGCCCATCTTGCAGGTGCACGACGGGTGCAGCGCGGTCTCGCCGTCGCGGGCCACCCAGGCCAGGATCTCCTCGTCCGTACGCACGCCGGGGCCGGGCGAGAGCTCGCCGCCGTCCAGGTCCGCCCAGGCCGGCTGGGACAGGATGGCCCTGGCGTGCCTGATGGCCTCCACCCACTCGCGGCGGTCCTGGTCCGTGGACAGGTAGTTGAAGCGCAGGGCCGGCTTCCGCCTGGGGTCGAGCGAGGTGATGCGGACCGAGCCGCGGGCGTCGGAGTACATCGGGCCGATGTGGACCTGGTAGCCGTGCCCGCCGGCCGGGGCGGAGCCGTCGTAGCGCACCGCGATCGGCAGGAAGTGGAACATCAGGTTCGGGTAGGCCACCTCGTCGTTGGAGCGGATGAAGCCGCCGGCCTCGAAGTGGTTCGTGGCTCCGGGGCCGCGCCTGCGGAAGAGCCAGTCGGCGCCGATGAAGGGCCTGCGCCACTTGGCCAGGGACGGCTGCTGCGAGACCGGCCGCGTGCAGGCGTGCTGGACGTAGACCTCCAGGTGGTCCTGGAGGTTCTCGCCCACGCCCGGCAGGTCGTGGACCATCTCCACGCCCAGCGGTTCGAGCAGCTCGCGGGGGCCGACGCCGGACAGCTGCAGGAGCTGCGGGGAGTTGACGGCGCCGCCGCACACGATGGTCTCGCCGGCCTCGATGCGCTCGCCGTCGCAGAGCACGCCCGTCGCCCTGGTGCCGTCGAAGAGGATCCGCTCGACGAAGGCGCGGGTTTTGACCGTGAGGTTGCGGCGGTGGCGTACCGGGTGCAGGTAGGCGCGGGCGGCGCTGAGGCGGCGGCCGCGGTGGATGTTGCGGTCGAAGGCGGCGAAGCCCTCCTGGCGGTAGCCGTTCACGTCGTCGGTCAGGGGGTGGCCGGCCTGCTGGACCGCCTCGAAGAACGCCTCGAAGAGCGGGCCGCGGGCCGGGCCGCGCTCCAGCAGGAGCGGGCCGTCACCGCCGCGGAAGTCCGTGCCCGGCTCGGCCAGGCAGGTCTCCATCCTCTTGAAGTAGGGCAGGCAGTGCGCGTAGTCCCAGCTCTTCATGCCGGGATCGGCCGCCCAGCGCTCGTAGTCGAGCGGGTTGCCGCGCTGGAAGATCATGCCGTTGATGCTGCTGGAGCCGCCGAGCACCTTTCCGCGGGCGTGGTAGATCCGGCGGCGGTCCATGAACGGCTCGGGCTCGGACTCGTACTTCCAGTCGTAGAAGCGGCTGCCGATCGGGAACATCAGCGCGGCCGGCATGTGGATGAACACGTCCCACAGGTAGTCGGGCCTGCCTGCCTCCAGCACCAGGACCGACACCGCGGGGTCGGCGCTCAGCCGGTTGGCCAGGGCGCAGCCGGCCGAGCCGCCGCCCACGATGACGTAGTCGAACCTCAACGGGGGATCCAGTCCTTCCACACGATCTTGTTCGCTTCCACCCACTGCTTGGCGGCCTGCTCGGCGGTCAGCTTCTCGTTGATCATGGCACCGGCCACGGCGTTCTGGTCGTCGTTGGTCCAGTTGAAGTTGCGGACCAGCTCGTAGGCCTTGCCGCCGGTCTGGGCGAACTTCTTGCTGACGATCTTGTCCAGCAGGTACGGCGGGTAGTCGCAGGCGACCTTGGCCGGGTCGTCGTCGCAGCCCATGGCGTACGGGGGCAGTGCGATCTTGACCAGTTTGACCTTGGTGAACAGCCATTGCGGTTCGTAGAAATACATGAGCAGCGGCGTCCGATTCTTCGTCGCGAACTGGGCCGCCTTGATCAACGCGGCCTCGCTGCCCGAGTACACGACCTGGTAATTCAGCCCCAGATTCTTGACGAGCGCCTCGTCATTGGTGACGAAGGTCGGATCGCCGTCCAGGATCTGTCCGGCATTTCCGGTTTTATCGGTCCGGAAGAGGGGTGCGTACTTATTCAGGTTTCGGTAGTCCGTAATGTCAGGATATTTCTTGGCCATCCACTCCGGGACGTACCAGCCGATGACCCCCTTGTTGCCCGTGAGGCCCGCCGACAGCGCCACTTTCTTCTGCTCGATGAACTCCTTCTTCCAATCGTTGTGACCCCAGCTTTCGACGATCACATCGACCTTGCCGGCTTCGAAGTCCTTCCAGGACTGGTCCTCCTTCTCGGACCTCTTGTTCACCTTGTACCCGAGCTCGTGCTCAAGCAGGTACGCCAGCACGGCGGCCTGGGCCTCGTACCCCACCCAGGCATGCACGTCGATCTTGACGGTTCCCTTGGAACCGGCGGTGGAGGAGGGCTCCTCGGCGGAGCAGGCGGCCAGGAGCAGGGCCGCGACCAGCGGCCCCGCGAGTGTCTTGTGTCGGATCATGAGAGGTCTCCGCGACTGCGGCTCCCCGCCTGGGGGAGCCGCGGTCAGGCAGGGGTCACTTGGGAATCCAGGCCTGCCACTTGGCGGTGTTGGCCTCGACCCACTTCTTGGCGGCCTGTTCGCCCGTCATGCCGTTGTTGGTCATGTCGTTGGCGACGGCGTTCTGGTCCTCGTTGGTCCAGTTGAAGCTCTTGACCAGCTCGTAGGCCTTGCCGCCGGTGTCGGCGAACTTCTTGCTCACGATCTTGTCGAGGTCCATCTCGGGGTAGTCGCAGGCCACCTTCTTCGGGTCGGCGTCGCAGCCCTCGGTCCAGGCCGGCAGGTTGACCCGGACCAGGTCCACCTTGTCGAAGATCCAGTGGGGCGTCCAGAAGTAGAACAGCAGCGCCTTCTGCTGCTCCTGCGCCTGCGTGGCGGACTTGAGCAGGGCCGCCTCGCTGCCGCCCGTGACGACCTTGAAGTTCAGCTTGAGGTTCTTGACCAGGGCCTCGTCGTTGGTGACGTAGCTGGGGTCACCGTCGAGCAGCTGGCCCTTGCCGCCGGACTCCGACGTCTTGAACAGGTCGGCGTACTTGTTCAGGTTCTTGTAGTCGGTGATGTCCGGGTACTTGTCGGCCATCCACTTCGGCACGTACCAGCCGATGATGCCCTTGTTGCCGGTCGAGCCCGCCACCAGCGCGGTCTTCTTCTCGTCGATGAACTGCTTCTTCAGGTCCGGGTGGCCCCAGTTCTCGATGATGACGTCGACGTCGCCGGTCTCGAAGCCCTCCCAGGCCAGCTGCTCCTTGATCTCGGGGAGCTCGACGGTGTAGCCGAGCTCGTTCTTGAGCAGGTATGCGACGACGTTCGCGCTGGCCTCGTATCCGACCCACGGGTTGATCGCGATCTTCACGGTGCCCGTGGCGGCGGCGCTGCTGGCGCCGGCCTGCGGAGCGGCTGAGCTGGGGGAGCTCTCGACCTTGGCGCCGCCGCAGCCGGCCGCGGCCAGTCCGAGTGCCAGCATGCCTGCGAGCAGGCGAATCTTCATGTGAACTTCCTCTTTCGGGGGGAAGGGCGCCTGTCGGCGCCCTGCGTGATGCGGTCGAGCATGACTCCGAGCAGCACGGTCGCGATGCCGGCCACGAAGCCCATGCCGAAGTCGGTGCGCTGGGAGAACCCGACGACCACGTCGTAGCCGAGCGCGCCGGCCCCGACCAGGCCGCCGACGACGACCATGGCCAGCGTCATCACGATGCCCTGGTTGGCGGCCAGCAGGATGGCCCGCCTGGCCATCGGCAGCTGCACCTTCCACAGGAGCTGGCCCGAGGTCGAGCCGGCCGAGGCGGCCGCCTCCACGACCGTGGCGGGCACGGCCTTGATGCCGTCCTCCACCAGGCGCACGACGGGCGGCACGGCGTAGATGATCGAGGCGAAGATCGCGGTGAACCTGGTGGTCTCGAACAGCGCCAGCGCCGGCAGCAGGTAGACGAAGGCGGGCATGGTCTGGGCGGCGTCGAGTATCGGCCGCTGGATCGCCGAGTAACGCGGCGAGCGGGCCGCGGCCACGCCGAGCACCAAACCGATGAGCAGGGTGACCAGCACCGCGACGGTGACCGTGGTCATCGTCTGCATGGCGTGCTCCCAGACGCCGAGCGCCGCGATCGCCAGCAGGCAGGCCAGCGCCGTCAGCGCCGGGCGCAGGCCGCTGACCCGCCAGGCCAGGGCCAGGACCGCGAGCGCGACGAGCCACCAGGGGGCCGAGGTCAGCAGCGCTTCCAGCGGGTTGAGCAGGGCGTGGGAGGTGACGTCCTTGATGAACGTGGTGACCGTGAACCAGTTGGTCTCGGCCCAGCGGACGACGTCGTTCACCTCGGCGACGAGGTTGACCGTGAGGCTCTCCGGCCAGGCGGCGGGCAGCACGGGGATGAGCGCGAGCCCGGCGGCGGCCAGCACGCCCGCCGCGGCGAGATCGGCCCGGCCGCGCTTGACGTGCAGCTCCTTGCGGGCGACCGACATCATCATCCGGTCGAGCACCACGGCCATGATCACGATGGCCACGCCAGCCGGGAGCATGATGCCCACCTGCGCCCGCGACAGGCCGCGGATGATGTCTCCGCCCAGCCCAGGCGCCGAGATCAGGTTCGCGATGACGACCATGGACAGGGCCATCATGATGGTCTGGTTCACCGCCAGCGCCATCGTGGACCTGGCCAGCGGCAGGTACACCTTGAAGAGCGTCTGCCTGCCCGTCGCGCCCAGGGACGAGGACGCCTCGACCGCCGTGGGCGAGACCTCCGAGATGGCCAGCGCGGTGATGCGGATGGCGGGCGGGATCGAGTAGATCATCGTGGCGATGGCCCCGGCCGGCGCGCCGATGTGGAAGAACAGCGCGAGCGGCGCCAGGTACGCGAACGTCGGCATGATCTGCATGACGTCCAGGACCGGCGTGACCACCTTGCCCGCCCGCCGCGACAACCCGGCCCAGATGCCGATCGGGATCCCGATCGCCAGCGACAGCAGCACCGCGACCGAGACCAGGGCCAGGGTGTCGACGCTCGACTGCCACAGCCCGAGCGCCCCGAACGCGCTCACCCCGCCTACGGCCAGCAGCGCGATCCGCCAGCCGCCGGCCAGCCAGCCCAGCGCGCCCATGACGCCGGTGATGCCCGGCCAGCCGAGCGCGTACAGGACGCTCTGGAACAGGTCGTAGAGCCCGCCCACGAAGAGCCGGATGTAGTTGAGGAAGTACAGGAAGAGCGGGTTGTCGTTGCGGTGGTCGTCGATCCACTCGCGCAGGTCCGTGACGGCCAGGAACTGCGGCGCCTCCTTGTCGTGCGGCAGCGTGCCGGTGCCGCGGAAGACCAGGTACGCCACCGCGAACAGCACCGCCGCGCCGGCCGGGGCCGCCCATCTCGGCAACCGGAGCCCGGACGGAGCGCTGACGGCGGCGCTGCTCATGCCGTGGCCCGCGCGGAGACGTCTTGTCCCGACAGGAAGGAGAGCAGGTCCACGCGGTCCACGACGCCCGCCAGCTCGTCACCGTCCACGACCCTGATCGGGCGGGAGGAGGCCGACGAGGCGGCGATGGCGTCCTTGATGACGGTGGTGACCGGCAGCACGGGGCCGTCCAGCGGCTCGCCGGGCTCGGGGTCGCGGCAGATCCAGCGCAGGGTCAGCACGTGGCTCCTGGGCACGTCGCGGACGAAGTCGGCCACGTAGTCGTCGGCCGGCGCGCCCACCAGCTCCTCCGCCGTGCCGAGCTGCACGATCGAGCCCGCCCGCATGATCGCGATCCGCTCGCCCAGCTTGAGCGCCTCGGACAGGTCGTGGGTGATGAACACCATCGTCTTGCCGACTTCCCGGTGCAGGCGGATCACCTCGGCCTGCATGTCCCGCCTGATCAGCGGGTCGAGCGCGCTGAACGGCTCGTCGAACAGCATCACCTCCGGCTCCACGGCCAGCGCGCGGGCCAGGCCGACCCGCTGCTGCATGCCGCCGGAGAGCTGGTCGGGATAGGCGTCGGCGTATCCGTCGAGGCCGACGAGCGAGAGGATCTCGGCCGCGCGGGCGTGCCTGGGCGCCCTGGCGGTGCCCTGGATCTCCAGCCCGTACGCGACGTTGTCGATCACCTTGCGGTGCGGAAGCAGGCCGAAGTGCTGGAAGACCATGCTGACCCGGTGCCGGCGGATCTCGCGGAGCCGCGCGGGGGAGGCGCCGCGGATGTCCTCGCCGCCGATCCTGATCTCGCCGGCGCTGGGCTCGATGAGCCGGGTGAGGCAGCGGACGAGGGTGGACTTGCCGCTGCCCGACAAACCCATGACGACGAAGACCTCGCCGGGGTGTACCTCGAAGCTCACGTCCCTGACGGCGGCGGTGCACCCGGTCTTCTCTCTCAGCGCGGCCTGTTCGAGTTGCTTGTCCTCGCTGTCCAGCACCTTTTGTGCCCTGGATCCGAAGATCTTCCAAAGGCCCTGAACGGTGATAGCCGCGCTGTCGGGAGAATCCCGCACACTCGCCTCCTCGTTTTGCCGTGGCTCAACATATGTCGTGAATAACGAGAATCTCAACGCTGTGACCGTCCAGAGATCTGGGTGCTCCTCTGGTGTTATGCGTTTGGAACGCGCTAATCGCCCATAAGTGGACATGACGCGTGATGGGGGTTTATTTCGCACCAGAGATCATGGCAGCATGGAGCCCCAGGTTCTCTTCCCAGGAGTCACACCACTCTAAATTTGTCGCGTTATGTTCGGTTGGCCACCAGCCATGGGATGTGTTCCAATTACCGGCACTTACTGATTTCCCCCCAAGGGGCACAGCCCCTCTCATATACGCCGATTCGGGCGAGGTGTGTTCGGTGAGTACAGAGCTGGGTGAGAGGCAGGCCGGCCAGAGCGGCTGGCGGCTGCGCAATTGGCGCGTCCGCGCGCGCCTCGTCGCCCTCATCCTGATCCCGACGGCCGCCGCGGTGCTGCTCGGCGGCATCCAGGTGCTCGCCTCCACGTCCGCGGCGGGCGACTACGCGCGTACCAACCAGTTCGCGCGCCTGTCCGCCGAGCTGGGCGAGCTCACGCACCTGGTGTCCACCGAGCGGGCCAGGACCTCCTGGTACATCGCGCGGAACCGGCCCGCCGACGGCCTGGCCGGCGTGCAGGCGCACATGGCCCAGGTGGACCTGTCGATCAAGCAGGTACGCGGCATCGCGCAACAGCTGCTGACCGAGTCGAGCGGCCGTACCGCGGACCAGATCGAGAACATGCTCAGCCGCCTGGACGACCTGGCCGGCCTGCGCAAGCAGGCGCTCGACGCCAACCTGCTGGCCGGACCCGCGGTCGAGCTCTACACGACGGTGATCGGCGACCTGCTCTCCGTCCACACCGAGCTGATCAAGGGCAGCGCGGACGACGAGCTGTTCCGGCAGACCCGCATGCTCGACGGGCTGGCCCGCGCCAAGGAGAGCCTCTCCTACCAGCAGGCGCTGATCACCACGGTGCTCGTCGAGGGGGCTTTCGACCAGGACCAGCTCAAGCGCTTCCTCGGCGAGCAGGCCAGGGAGGCCGGCGAGCGCAAGGGCTTCGCCGCCGAGGCCACCGCCGAGGAGCGCCGCTTCTTCGACGAGACCGTCAACGGCAGATCCGCCGACCGCCTGCTGTTCCTGCGCGAGCTCGTGCTGATCAGGGCCGCCAACGGGCTGCCGCTGCGCCGCCTCGACCTGGCCAGGCCCGACGACGCCAAGGAGTGGTTCGACGCGGCCGCCGTGGTCGTCGACTCCATGCGCAAGGTCGAGGAACGCCAGGCGCAGGGCATCGTGGCCCGCAGCGAGGCGCTCAGCGCCGACGAGCGGCAGCGCGCGTTCGTGACCGCCATCGCCGTGCTCGCGCTGCTCGTCGCGGTCCTGCTGATCACCACCGGCGTGGCCAGGTCGCTCGTGCGACCCCTGCGCCGCCTGCGCGGTGAGGCGCTGGAGATCGCGGGCCGGCGGCTGCCGGACTTCGTGCAGCACCTGCGCGAGTCGCGGGACGGCGCGGTCAACGCCGAGGTGCCGCCCATCGGGATCTTCTCGAAGGACGAGGTGGGCGAGGTCGCGCGCGCCTTCGACGAGGTGCACCGCGAGGCCGTGCGGCTGGCGGGCGACGAGGCCCGGCTGCGCTCGAACGTCAACGCCATGTTCGTCAACCTGTCCAGGCGCAGCCAGACGCTGGTCGAGCGGCAGCTCTCGCTGATCGAGAAGCTGGAGGTCGGCGAGCGCGACGACACCAGGCTCGGCGACCTGTTCAAGCTCGACCACCTGGCCACCCGCATGCGGCGCAACAGCGAGAACCTCCTCGTCCTGGCCGGCCAGGAGGCCGCGCGCAAGTGGAGCGAGCCGGTCGAGCTGATGGACATCGTGCGCGCGGCGCTCGGCGAGGTCGAGAGCTACGACCGGGTCAGCATCCAGGTCCACTCGGACATCGCCATCGCCGGCCAGGCCGTCACCGACGTGGTGCACCTGATGGCCGAGCTGATCGAGAACGCGGTCTCGTTCTCCTCGCGCGACACCAAGGTCATCATCTCCGACAGCCGCATCGACGGCGGCAGCCTCATGCTGTCGGTCACCGACCACGGGATCGGCATGACCCCGGAGGAGCTGTCGGAGGCCAACTGGCGGCTGGCCAACCCGCCCGTCGTGGACGTGTCGGTGTCGCGGCGCATGGGCCTGTTCGTGGTCGGCCGGCTCGCCCTGCGGCACAACATCAGGGTCCAGCTGCGCCGCCAGGACATCGGCGGGCTGACCGCCATGGTGCTGGTGCCGCCCATGCTGCTCACGGCGGTGCCGGGCACGATGCCGGCCCGCGGCGCGCAGTCCGGTGCCCAGCTCGGCGTCCAGCCCGGTGCCCAGCCCGGCGCACTGCCCGGTGCCCAGCCCGGCGCACTGCCCACGCGCCAGCCGCAGGCGAGCGGGCTGTCCGCCCGCCAGCCGCAGGCCGGTCCGTCGCCCGCGCGCCACCCCCAGACCGGCGGGCTGCCCGTCCGCCAGCCGCGCGTGCAGGTGCCGAGGCAGGGCCCGCCGCCCGCGCCCTCCTTCGGGCACCCGTCGCTGGACGGCGCTCCCGCGGCGCCCGAGCCGTCGTCGTGGTTCAGCTCCCAGCACCTGTCTCTTATACACATCT